>CAYNWK010000045.1:0-30035 GCA_964400875.1 uncultured Anaerolineaceae bacterium
GGATTATATCAAGAAAGGGTTTATGTAAAGGGGAGTTGTAGAAATGGTGACATAATACACTTTTGTTACCGACAAGTTTCATGTATATTTTAAGTGGGATGAAAGGAGTCGGCAATGCAGATCCTGTTCGTCGGGAGAAAGGAGGGCGCCGATGGGAACTTTGAATGCCGTGCCTAATTCTATACAGATCGTCCGTTGGATCGCACGCCTCTGGAGTCTGTTAATCAGTGCCTTTGGCCTGTTCATGATCTTCACGCCCGATCCACACGCCACCGAACCGGTCCCGGTTGAGGACTGGTTTCTATTGAGCTTGTGGGGTTTGGCTGTTCTGGGCTTATTGATCGCCTGGCGCTGGGAATTCGCTGGTGGGATTCTCACGATCGGTACAATGTTTCTGCGAGAATTAGCCTGGGTGATTCTGAAAGGCGATTGGCTGATCAACTTTCTGATTGTCTGGGCGATAGTCGTGCCGCCGGCGATCTTATTCCTGACAGCCTGGGGATTGGAACGACGGACGATTCAAAGGGATTTCTCAGTGTGAACTGGCTGCTGTTTTTCAGCAAACTTCGTATTGCTCCTGTTCTGCTATACTCTTAGGACTTACGCACTGGGGTAACCGTTGGGGGTGTTTCGGTGGGTACAGCCCGCCACAACACCCCCAATTCCCCGTGAATTGCGTAACTTCTAACTCTTTGAATTAATTTACCGAATACAGCTCATTCCGAAGAGTTTTCTGCAAATTGGCGATCCTCAAGTGCTAGAGATTTTATTGGAGGGGATCCCGGGAGTCTGGGTGAATAGCGAGGAAGTGTTTTGATGAGAATCGCGGGAAGGATGGTGCGATAATTGGAATTAATATGCCCGAAATTCTATTACAAGCCAGGAACCTCAGCCGTTCTTATGGTGAATTCCAAGCGTTGAAACCCGTCGATGTGGCGCTGCGTGCAGGCGAGCTCGTCGTATTGATCGGGTCGAATGGCTCGGGCAAGACGACGTTGCTCTCGTGCCTGAGTGGGGTTTTGCCGCCGACAACCGGGGAGGTCTCCCTGGAAGGGTTCGATCTTTATCGAGACGAGCGCGAGGTCCGGCGGCGCCTGGCTTTCGTGCCAGACGTCCCCGTTTTTTACCAGGAATTGACTGCCTGGGAGCACGTATATGCCATCGCACTGGCTCACCGCGCCAGCGAGGGCTTTGAAGAGCGGGCTAAGCAACTGTTAGGTGAATTCGGCTTGTGGGAGGCGCGCCACCTTTTCCCCCATTCGTACTCGCGCGGCATGCGTCTAAAGCTGGCGTTGGTATTGGTGCTGATCCGACCCTTTTCGGTATTGTTGCTCGACGAGCCTAGTTCCGCACTGGACATCGAGAGCACGGCAATTTTAGGCGAAAAGCTACTGGCGCTTGCGACCGCGCAGACGGCTATCTTGTTGACCACCCACGATCCAAATTTTGCCAACCAACTCGACGCGAAGACCTGGTCCATCCACGATGGAAGCCTCTCAATCGTCTGACCTCAGAGCCGTATGGATCGTACAGTCGCGCAAGATCTTCTCGCGATTGGAGTTTTGGCTGATCCTGATCGGGTATGACCGGCGGAGACAGTCCTTTGATAGTTGGATCTACCTGGTTTACGTCTTTATCTTTTTCAGCATTTGGATCTTTGTAGTACTGACTTTTCTGGCGGGTGTTACTGGCCAGATGCTGAGCGCTTTGCCTTTTGGCTCCCCGTTCAACTCGGCAATTGTCGTAGGTGGAGCGGCTTTTACCGCCATCTATTTGATCGAACTGTATTCCGCCTCGCGACGCAGCCCCTTCCTTTTCTCCGAGGCCGATTCGACTTTGCTGTGTATGACACCGGTCGATCGGCGCTTCGTAGCGCTGTCCTGGTTCCTGAACGACTGGGTGGTGCGAGGTCTTTTGTATGGGGCAGGAGCGATCGTGATAGGATACGCCTATCTGGAAGCTCAGTTCCCTGGAGAATTAGGCGCCGCCGATCTCCCAGCCTATATTATCGCCGGTATGAGAATGTGGTCCGTTTTCCTACCGCTACACCTAGCAGCCCAATCTTCGGCTTGGGCGATTGGCGCCTGGCGCTTACATGGGAGGCGCGACCGGCCAGTACTGATATGGATAGCGCCTCTCTTGGCTATCCTGCTTGTCGCTGCCTGGATTTTGAGTAGTCCAAGTGGTGAAGACATTTTCCCGACCTGGGTTTGGAGCATCGCCTTACCGCTTCGGTCCGGACTGGGCGCGGCGCCTTTGGCAGCTGGGGTTGGGCTAGGTTTACTCTGCGCCGTTGCGGGGATAGCGTTATTATGGATCGCATCCGGTGAGATGAGCCTGGCGCGCGCTGCTCAGGAAACTCGCGGTCACGAGGTATTGCAAACGGCATTGTTGACCGTCAATAATGACCTGGTCCGAGAGTTGAGGCTCCATCGGCGCTTGGGCGCCGAGAGAAGACCGATTCGCTTGCCGGCGCGTCAAGGACCGGCTGCGTTGATCTGGAAGAACGCCGTTCGCGGCATGCGCTCGTTCACTTTGGATCAGGCCCTCCCCTGGTTGGTGATACTTGGTCTGAGCCTGGCGATATTCCTGGCACCCGATTTGGGGACGATGGCTTGGTTAGTTCTTGTATGGATCTTTTTCGTGGGAGGTAGAGCGGTTCAATCCTTGCGCAGGGATCTGAAGATCTGGTGGCTCATGCGCCAGTTTCCTTATTCTTCGGAACAGCTGGTTTTATTAAATCTGGGGCTGCCATTGTTGGGAATCGCGCTGACCAGCCTGGTTGTCCTGATCTTCGCGGTGTGGATAGGTGTGAGCGTCCCACCAATGATAGCGTGGATGTTCTTTCCGGGAGCAGTGGGGGTAGCCTTCGCCGCTGCGGTCGACATTCTGCGGCAAGCTCGCACCAGCCTTCTTCTATCCGGCAGCGTCCCGGACAGATCCTTACTATCGGTCCTGTTGGGCGCGCTGGTATTAGGTATATCCGGATTTGTTGCCTGGTTGATGCTAACAGCCTTATCAACCCCGCTCTGGCTCGGAATTCTAGTGATGCTTGCTGTTTGCGCTGGCTTTGATTACGGACTCTATCGTTGGGCGGGCTACTTGCTACGCAACGTCCGTTAGCTGCGATCACACGGCTCAATCTTCCTGCGGCGGGGCGGCGGGACCGTAGTCCAGCACCTCCAAGCCCTGGTTGCCGGGCATGAGCTGCTCTCCGACGACACCCTTTTCCTGCATGGTTTCGATCAGCCGCGCGGCGCGGGTGTAGCCGATGCGCAGCCGGCGCTGCAGCATGGAGACCGAGGCGCGCCCCTGTCGGCGGATCAGGTCCACGGCTTCGTTGTAAAGCGGGTCCAGGTCCTCCTCGGGGGTCATTTCCTCCCACATGGCGATCTGCTTGAGAGGAATGCCGGCGGGCAGCGCATCGACGGGCGCGCCCTTGTACTCGTCCGGCGGCGCGCCGGTGGCGCCGGCGAACTGCCGCCAGAATTCAACCAGGTGCTGGATCTCGGTGTCGGAGACGAAGGTGCCTTGCAGGCGCACCGGCGCGGCCGCATCGGGGGCTTGAAAGAGCATGTCGCCGCTGCCCAATAAGCGCTCGGCGCCGGGCTGGTCCAAAATCACCCGGCTGTCCACGCCGGAGGCTACGGCGAAGGCCACCCGCGCCGGGAAGTTGGCTTTGATCAGGCCGGTGACCACGTCCACCGAGGGGCGCTGGGTGGCGATCACCAGGTGGATGCCGGTAGCGCGGGCCAGCTGCGCCAGGCGGGTGATGGTGCGTTCGGTCTCGTCGGGGGCCAGCATCATTAAATCGGCCAGCTCGTCGATGACCACCACCAGGTGGGGCAGCTTCTTCTGGCCCTGCGCCTGCAGGCGCTCGTTGAAATCGTTGATATTGCGCGCCCCGGCGTTGGCCAGCTTCTGGTAGCGCTGGTCCATCTCCCGGGCGACCCACTGCAGCGCGCCGACCACGCGCTCGAGCTCGACCACCACGGGAGCCAGCAGGTGGGGGATGCCGTTGTAGCCGGTTAGCTCAACACGCTTGGGATCGACCATGATCAGGCGCAGTTCCTCAGGAGTGTTGTTCAACAGCAGGCAGCAGATCAGGGCGTTGACGCACACCGATTTACCGGAACCGGTCGCGCCGGCGATCAACAGGTGAGGCATGGCGGAGAGGTCCCCCGCCACGGCGCGGCCGGCGACGTCCTGCCCCAGGGCAAAGCTCAGCGGCGACTTCAGCCGCTGGAACGCTTCGCTCTCGATCACGTCGCGCAGCGCCACCAGGGCGACCTGCTCGTTGGGCACCTCGATGCCCACGTAGCCCTTGCTGGGCACCGGCGCCTGGATGCGAATGCGCTTGGCAGCCAGCGCCAAGGCCAGGTCATCCGCCAGGGAAGCGATCTTGCTCACCCGCACGCGGGTCTGCCCGTTGCGCGACTCCAGGAAGCCGGGCTCAACGCCGAACTGTGTGATGGTCGGGCCGCGGTTGATCTCGACCACCTTGACCGGCGCGCCGAAGGAGGCCAGGGTCTCTTCGATCACCCGGGCGCGCTGGCGGTCGAACTCGTCGTCGTAGTTGATCTCCCCACCGGCTTCGAGGATCGTATTGATATCGGGCAAGAACCAGGCCTGGGCGCCGTTGAGGGCGTCGGGGGAGAAGCCGCCGTTCGAAGGAAGCCGTCCCGCCGCAGCCGGCTCCAGCGGGCTGGAGGAGAGCACGCCTTCGGGGGAGAGGCCGGGTGCATTGGCATTGGCCGCCTCCCGCCGCTGCATCAGCCAGATCTGCACCCTGCGCCAGGCAGCCCCCAGGCGATCCAAGAGCGGCGGCAGCCAGCCAAACAGCTCCGTGACGGTCTTATCCAGGCTCAAGGAGAGGGCGATGAGCGCCCAGGCAGCCAGGGCCACAGCCGCGCCGCCCCAACCGAGGGCGGCGAGCAGGGCGGTCAGGACCAGCGCGCCGAGATAGCCGCCGCCGATCCCCTCCTGCGCCAGTGCGAAGCTGACCTCCCGGCTCGTCGGATGATAGAAGAAGTGCAGCCAGGCAAGCAGGTTGATGAAGAGCAGGATCAGGCCGACTACCCGTTCCAGGGCCAGCGTCGGCAAGCGGTCGAAATGACGCAGGATCAACCAAAGACCCAGGGTCATCAAGCCGAGCGGCAGCACATACATGCCCCAGCCGAAGGTGGTGCGGATGGCACTCACCCACAGGCCGATCACGCTGCCGTGGGTGCTCGAGAACAGGCTCAGCAAGGTGAGCAGACCGACCAGGGAAAGACCGACGCCCAGGGCGTCCAGCTTGCGGTCCAGCGAGAGGCTGCTCCAGAAAGAGAGCTGAGCCGAACTTCCACGGGACTTGCCTCGCGGGGACTTGGTCTTGCGGCTGGATTTTTTCGAGGACCGGCTGGATTTTCGGGAGGCCATAGAAATTACGCCCTGGCCAGGGCGCGTGGCGCCCGGCTAACATGGATGCGTTCTATTTCCCGGCATTATAGCACAAATGGTCTGAATCGCCTCGTTCTCAGGTGAAGGCGGATGTACGCAAATGTTGTTAGCTGGGGGGTTGGTTAAACGAAAACCTCTTAGCGGATCGGCACTAAGAGGCTTTGTGGAAGGTTTTGGTAGCACCACACGTTGGCGTGGTTGTTTATTGCAGGCTAGTCTTGACCCCTCACTGTAGAGTGCACCTGTCCCCACCGATTGGTTACAATCTACATTCGACGATAGGCGTTCCGGTGAAGTGTGGCGCTACCTGATTGACTACATTATACAGAAAAAAGGGGCGGAAATAGTACTTAAGTCACACAAACGGTTGGTCAATTTCGCGCCCCGCCGGGGGATAAAACGGGGCGTCACACCGGCTCAATTGGAGCAGCGACGACTTAATCCGACAGGCGCAGCTGGTTGAGCTTGCTGGTGCCCAACACGGACACTTCGATGTTCAGGTCGGCGACCAGTACCTCCAGCCAGGCTTTGACCATGCGCGGGTCGTGTTCATCCAGGGTGCCCAGCACCACCGATTTACCGCCGCCCAAGTCGATAGCGATGACCACGCCGAGCTTGGAACTCACGTTGTGCAGGTAGACCGGATCGATGGTATAGCGCTTCATCAGCGAGGCGGTCTTGCCGTCGCTGCGCAGCCGTTCGGCCATCTCCTTGCCCTCGCGCCACACGGTCATGCGGCTGAGGGAGACGCCCAGCTCGTCGAACACCTCGACCACGTCGCGCACGCTGAGGCCCATCGCCCAGGCCAGGGCAGCCAGCTGGCGGATGCGCTGCGTTTGCTCCGAGCGGTCGATGCCTTCCGGATAGAATCGGAAGGTGCGATCGCATTCCCCGCAGCGGTAGCGGTGGATCTCGGTGACGTCTTCTTCCGTGTCACGGACGGTCTTAGGGACACTCCCCCAGCGCTGCAAGATCTGGCTGCCGCAGTGCGGGCAGTGGCGCGGGCGCTCGTTGTACTCTGTATTTAACTCCGGCAAATTGAGTAAGACAATTGGCATGGGTTAAATTGTAATGCGCTTTCGCCGGGGTGGCAAACTGGGATTCCGGGCGCAGCCGGGTAGACCTTCCCCTGGCGGGCGCTAGGGCAGCGGCTGGCCGGCAAGGATGGCTTCGGCGCAGGCCAGCAGCAGGTTCGCGGCCTCTTCGGGATTTAACTCCGGGTCTTCCGACTTAACTGTCCCCAGCTTTTCCCGCAGCGCTTCGGCTCTGTCGCGTACGACCGGGATCATGGCGGGATGGGCCAGGCAAACTACAAGCAGCCGTTCGGCGGCGTCCCTTTGTCCGTCAGCAGCAAACAGATCGGCAATCCCCACCAGCATTTCGGACAGCTCGTGGTAGTCATTCCAGTGCAGCGCGGCCTCCAACGCCTGGCGGTAATACTCCCAGGCCTGCTCGTTGGCGCCCAAGGCCAGCGAGACGCGTCCCAGCCTTTTCTGGCAGATCATCACGCCCCAGATCTGCTCGATCACCTCCAACTGGCGCATGCCCGACAGGTAGTTCTCTCTGGCTTGTTCGTATCGACCAGCTTCAAAGTCTATGTCTCCCAGGTTCATCAACGACATGCCGATGCCGCGGTAATCGTCGATCTCCTGAGAAACCGCCAGGCTGCGGCGGTAATGCGCTTCGGCCTGGGGGTAGTCTCCCTTGCAAAAATAGATGTAACCCACGGTATCCAGCTGGTCTCCCATGGACTTGTGGTTCCCCAACTGTTCGGCGATCGCCAGGCCTTGCTCGGCGTAAGCGATGGCCTGGTCGTGGTCGCCCGAGGCGCTGGCATTCAGCGCCAGGAAAGTCAGGCTGCCAAGCAGTCGCCAAGAGTCGCCGATCTGCTGGAGGGGACCCAAGGCTTCCAGGAACAGCCTGCGGGCATCCTCCGATTTTCCATGGACGAACTCCAACACTGCCAGGTGGTGCAAGTTTATCGCCTGCCCCCAAGGGTCGCCGAGGCGCTGGAAGAGCGCCAGGCTGCGCTGGTACAGCCCTCGGGCCTGCTCCTGGTTGCCGGAGAAATCACGTACACTGCCAAAGACGGAATGGGAGAGCGCCAGGCCCCAGTCGTCACCACTGGCCTGGTAGTGTTCGATATTTTCCTGGTAGCGCTGTTGAAGGCGAGCTTCATTGGAGTCGATTGGTGAACCGAAATCGAGCAGAATGTAAAGCAGGGCGCGCGTCTCGCCGTCGTCGATCTGGTCGGCAGCAGACAGGCTGGCGAGCATCAACGCCAGGCCTTTTTCGTAATGGCTGGTGCCCCTGCAGATGTTGCCTTGCGCGCCGCGCAAAAAGGCGAGCGCCGCGCCGAGCAAATCCAGCGCGCTTTCCGGACCGGTTTGCCGGCTCAAGCGTTCGACCGCCCAGCCGAAGAGCTCTTCCCCGACCTGAAAACGGCTGGTAATGTTGAAGAAAATACCCAGCGTCCTCATGCAGGTTTCGATAGTGGGCAGGTCGACCTGTTCCACTGCCCAGCGCCAGGCGGCGCGCACGTTCTGCAGATCGAGTTCGATGGATCGGACGGCCTCCAGCTGTGCGGCCCCTTTGATCTGGTCGAGCCGGCCGACTAGAAATTGGGCGTAATAATGGGCGTGGGCGGTGCGGGCCGCTTTCGCCTCGTCTGGAGATTCCTGGAGTTTGGCCGCGGCGTACTGTTTCAACAGCTCGTGCATGTCGTAGCGCGTCGCCCCGCTATCCGAAGCGGCTGAAGCGCGGCGCAGCAGGGATTTATCCACCAACGCGGCAAGCACGGGCAGCCCGGCCCCGGCGACCTGTGCAGCAGCCTCCTTGGTGCAGCCGCCCTGAAAGACGGACAGACGTTTGAAGCTGTCCTGCTCCGCAGGGGAGAGCAGTTCCCATGAATGGTCAAAGATCGCCCGCAGGCTCTTGTGCCGGGAGGGGACGCCGCGCTGTTCGCTCTCGAGGAAGTCCAGGCTGCGCTCGATCTCACCGGCGATCTCCCGGCAGCTGAGCAGCTTGACCCAGGAAGCAGCCAGCTCGATCCCCAGGGGCGTTCCCTCGACTAAGCGGCAAATCTGGGCCACCCAGGGAAGGTCTTCGGCGGACGGGGAAAAGCCCACCACCGCGCGCCTGGCATTCTCCAGGAACAACTGCACCGAGCTAAAGGATTCGGCTGGCGCGGATAGGCCGTTCTGCGGGAATTTCAACCCGTGGATCTCCAGCACCCACTCCGCAGGCAAGTTGAGCCGCTGCCGGGAGGTGACCAGCAGCTTGATGCCGGCGGCCTGCGACAGGATCTCCTCAAGCAGGCTGGCACCTGCAACCAGGTGCTCGAAGTTGTCCATCACCAGCAGCATGCGCTTACTTTGCAGGTAGGTGAGCAGCTGGTCGCGCGCATCGCTGCGCCCGCCGCCCGGGTCGTTGGTGCTTTGGAAGGGGAATTCGGTTGCCTGCGCCAGAGCGGCGACGAGCAGATCGGGGGAGTTCAAGGGCGCCAGCGGAACGAAGAAAACCCCGTGGGGGAAGCCAGCCAGTTGGTCTTCGGCGGCGCGCAGCGCCAAGCGGGTTTTTCCGATCCCGCCCGGGCCGACCAGGCTGAGCAAACGGCAGTCCGGATCCGCAAGCAGGGTTTCGATCTCGGACAGTTCGGCGGCGCGGCCGATGAAGGGCGTGGTTTGGACGGGCAGATTGGTAGGAGGCGGCGCGGCTTGAAAGGACGGCGCAGGCGCAGCGCCTTCCCAGGGAACTGCCAACTCTCCGGCGCGGATTTGCTCGTAAAGCGCCGTGGTGGCTTCCTCCGGAGGTACGTCCAGTTCGTCCGCCAGCAGACGGGTGAGATCCTGGTACTGGCGCAAGGCGGCGTCGCGGCGGTGCGACCAGGCGTACAGGCGCATGATCTGCTGGTGAGCGCGCTCGTTGAGCGGGTCCAGCGCCAGCCAGCGTTGGGCCAGTTCGACCGCTGTGTGGGGTTCCCCGGAGGCGGCGTAAGCCGCGGAAAGCGCTTCCAGGGCAGCGGAATATTCGCGCTGCAGCGCATCAGCCTGGTAAAACTGCCATTCGTCGAATTCGGGGCAGTCCGCCAGGCTGAAGCCGGATAAGAAATTGCCCTGATAGAGTTCCAGGGCTTCTTTCAACAGGGGGATACATTGAGGGCAAACTTCGCCGGAAGGGTGGGAGTGCGTCTGGCGGGCAGCGAGCAAGGCTTGAAAGTGGGCGGCGTCCACCCAAGTATCGGCGGCAGGGCTGAGGCCAAGCGAGTCACGCGCGGCCTCGATCCAGCCATCGGGCAGGACCTGGTTGAGCTCGAACAAGATCCGCCGCAAGTTGGCGTACGCCCGGCTGGACTCGCTCTCAGGCCAAAACAAGGTCGCCAGCGCCTCCCTGCTGTAGCTCTGGGCGCTAACTGCCAAATAGATCAACAGGGCGATCGCTTTCTGGCGGTCGACCTTGATGGGCGCGTCATCCAGCTCGCAGCGCGGTGTGCCAAGCAGGTGTAATTTCAGGCGGGCCATCGGCATCTCCCGGAAGTGAATTATAGCCCAAGGCGAGGGGTTATCGGGCGAAAAAGCGCGGTCAATCGCAACAAAACCGCGCCCGCTTCTGCGCCTGCAACGGTGGGGAAACGATCGCGCAACGCCGTCCACGTAAACTGAAGACAATTCTAACGATTAACTCATCATTTGGAAAACCGCCATGTTAGAAATCTACCTCACCAGCCAGAGCTTCGCCCAGACCAACGGCTCTATCGGCGGCGACGCCGCCCAGGCAGCCAGCCGGGCGCTCAGCCTGTACCGGCGGGCGGCGTTGAGCGGGGCCATCTCCAGGATAGTAGGCCGGATCATCGGGCGTTCCGCAGGATTGCTCGACTTGGGCTCCATCAAGAGGGACAGATCACTGCGCGGCCAGCGCTACGCCGGCCTACGGACGGTGTCGCTGGGGAGCATCGCCGGCAGCGAGGGTCGCACCCAGGACTTCGACCGGGATTTCCACCCGCTGGGCAGCCATAACCGCGGCCGCTGGTTGGGCATCGCCACAGCCCGCCTGCGGGGCGTGGTGCTGCCGCCGGTCAGCCTGATCCAGGTCGGCGAGCGCTACTTCGTGCGCGACGGGCACCATCGCATCTCGGTCGCCCGGGCGTTAGGCGAGCAGTACATCGAGGCTGAGGTGATCGAGTTCGACATCCGCCGGGAATACCGGCTGGTGAAAGCCACAACCGGGCTCGCGACGGCACAGCAGTAAGCCCGAAAAACTTAAGTCGTTAGGAGTTACGCAGTCCTCCGAGTAAGTGGGGGTGTTTGGGCACGCTTCACCCGCCCAAACACCCCCTTTCTTCCCTCAGTGCGTAAGTCCTACTCGTATTACACTGGCTGCGGCGTCTGAACATCGGACGCCGCAGTTCGCGGAATCGCACCTCAGCGCGTGGCAGAGGCAGTTAAGGTACAATTCCTATGCAGCACCCATTCCAGTATTACCAGAGGAAAATCCTTGTTCGAAATCGTCTTTCTCGGCACCTCCGCCTCCGCGCCTTCGATCCACCGGGGGTTATCCGCTCAGGTGGTCAAGCACGACGAGTACCGCTTCCTGATCGACTGCGGCGAGGGCACCCAGCGGCAAATCCTGCAGTCGGGCATCGGTTTCAAACGCCTGAATCGTATCCTGATCACCCACGGCCACCTCGATCACATCCTTGGTTTGGGTGGTTTGCTCTCAACCTTCTCGCGCTGGGAGGCGATCGATAGCTTAGAGGTTTACGGCGGCGCCTGGGCGCTGCAGCGCGTGCACGACCTGTTGTTCGGTGTGGTGCTGCGCGGCGCCCGATCTCCCATGCCCATTAAACTGATCGAGGTCGAACCGGGGAAGATCATCGAAGAGGATGATTTCACGGTCACAGCTTTCCCGGTCTACCACCGCGGTCCAGACTGCTTCGGTTATCACTTCGCCGAGAAGCCCAGGCGCCCGTTCTTGCCTGAGAAAGCCGAGGCATTGGACATCCCACCTGGTCCCTGGCGGCGCGACCTGGTGGAAGAGCGGACCGCCACCCTGCCCGACGGGCGGCAGATCCAACCGGACCAGGTGCTTGGACCCGAACGCCCGGGCACCCGCCTGGTGCACGTAGGCGACGCCGGGCGGACAGAGGATATTTTGGAGGTCTGCCGGGGGGCGGACGCACTGGTGATCGAAGCCACCTACCTGCAGGAAGAAGCAGACATGGCGCGTGATTTCGCCCACCTGACGGCCCGCCAGGCGGCCGAACTGGCGGTACGCGCCGGGGTCGCGCAGCTGTTCCTGACGCATATCTCCCGCCGGTATCGTGAGCGGGACGTGCTGGAGGAAGCTCGTGAGGTCTTTCCCGACGCGGTGGTGGCGCGCGATTTCGACACCTTCCAGATCAAACGCGGGGAGCGAGTGCGTGTAGAAAGCTGACCTGCCGGCCTGCTGGACACAAGCGGGCGTGACAACGGAATTCCACCATGAACGCTTTCCTTCGTAAGCTGCTGCGCCTGCTGGCGGTGATCGCGGTCGTCGCGCTCGCCCTGGGCCTGCGGCTGCGGGCCGTGGAACGGCTGCCCATCGATTACGACGAAGACGACTACCTGCTCGCCGCCCAGCATTACGCCGCTGCACTGGTTCAGGGGGATTGGGCTGAGATCGCCGGCTACGAGTACAACCTGGAGCATCCGCCCCTGGCCAAGCTGGTCTACGGCGCGGTGCTGTCATATTTTCCTCAAGCCCCTGAAATTCCCGCGCTCCCGACCAGCGCCGCGCCGGCTGCTTCCCTGCCCGAACCACAGTTCCTGGCGCTGCGCTTGACCGCTGCGCTGCAAGGAACGCTGGCGGTTTTAACGCTGGCGCTGATCGATCCGCTGGCAGGTCTCTTCCTGGGGGTGCATACCTTCACCATCAAGTACACCAGCCAGGTGATGCTGGAGGCGCTGCCGGCGCTGACCAGCTTGCTGGCCGCGCTGGCTTACCTGCGCTCGCGGGGCCGGGCCCGGGGGCGCTTCGACCTGTGGCTGGGCCTGTCCGGGGCGCTCCTGGGGTTGACCGCCGCGGCCAAATACCTTTACGCCGTGGTCGGCCTGGCCATCCTCTTGCACTGGCTGTGGTCCATTCGCCGGCTGGAGCTGCGCCGCGCCTCGGCCTGGCTGCCGGCGCTCGCCTGGGGTGGAGTCTCTCTGGCGGTCTTCTTCGCCGCCGACCCATACCTATGGCCCGACCCGCTCGGCCGCCTGCAGGCCTCGATCCTGTTCAACACCGGCTACGCCGCCGGCGAACAGGTGCAAAACGCCGGGCTGCCCTTCTGGCAGCCGCTCTCCTGGCTGTTCCAATCCGTGCCCTGGCATCCGGGCGTCTTCCTCTTCACGCTGGACGCGCTGATCGCTCTGCTGGCGCTGGCCGGCCTGAAGCGCGCCTGGGCGCGTGAGCCGTTCTTCGTCTTCTGGCTGGCCACCGCTTTCGGCTTTCTGCTGCTCTGGCCGACCAAGTGGGCGCAGTACACCCTGGTGCTGACCGCGCCGCTTTCGCTGGTCGCGGCGGAAGGAGCCCGGGCCCGGCTGTGGGAGCCGTTTTCCGCCTGGCGGCGGCGTCCCAAACGACTGGCCTTACCGCGCTTCGAACGAAGGGCCTGGGAACTGCGCTGGCGGGAAGTCCGCCGGGCGCTGCCCTGGCTGCTTCCCGGGACCCTGGCGCTCGGACTGATCGCCGTCTTCCCGCTGGTCTACCAGGCGGCAATGGCGCTGACCGATTTCCAGGCTGTAGCCATCCGAGACGGGTTGAACGGCGGCGTGTGGCGCGAGGTCTGGCTGGGCCTGAGCGGGCAGGTCGAACCGGTGGTCGTCGAGCCCTTCAGCCGTTCTTTCACCCGGGTCACCGAGGTGCATTACGCCGGCACCTCGCTGCTAACCCAGGTCATCTTCGGCTTTGGCGGCGACATCCTGGTCTTCGAGGCGCTGTGGACCGTCCTTTCGGTCGCCTTGCAGCTGGCCCTCGGATTGGGCGTGGCGCTGCTGCTGCAGCGCCGCGGGGTGCTGTTCAAACGCTGGTGGGGGGCGATCTTAATCCTGCCCTGGGCGATCCCGGAGTTCGTCGGCGCGCTGATCTGGGGGCGCATGTTCGACCCGCGCTTCGGCTGGTTCCTGCAAGCCACCTCCTTCGCCGAAACCCCCGGTTACCCGCTGGCGAGCCCACTGGCTAGCTGGCAGGATCAGCCCAACATCGCCCTGCTGATCTTGCTGGTGGCGGCCACCTGGTATGGTTTTCCCTTGATGATGCTTGCCGCCAGCGCGGCGCTTAAGATGCTGCCGGCTGAGGTCTACGACGCGGCCCAGATCGACGGCGCGGGGCGCTGGGCGCAGTTCCGCTACATCACCTGGCCGATGGTGCTACCCTTGCTCGCTCCGGCGATGATCCTGCGGGCAATTTTCGCATTCAACCAGTTCTACCTGTTTTACGTGCTGAACGCGCCTTTCCCGTTGATCACCCTGGCCTCGCTATCCTACTTCGTCTTCGATGCCAACAGCGGCTATGGCGGGCAGTTCGCCCTCTCAGCCGCCATCAACGTGTTTACCGTGATCGTGCTGGCGCTCCTGCTGCTGTGGTTCAACCGCTGGAGCAGGTCGGTGGAAGGGGTGACCTATGCGTAAGCCGACCCCGTTGGGCCAGCTCGGGGTCCAGCTGGCGCTGGCCGGGGTAGCCCTGTTCGTGCTGGCCCCGATCTGGAGCATCGCTTACCTGGCCTTCGACGGCGCCCTGCACGGCGCTCCGGTGGAATTCCGCCTGTGGCCCGAGCAGTTCACGCTGGAGGTCTTCGGCGAGGTCTGGCGCGAGCCGGCCCAGTCGACGGACTTTTTGAGCCTGCTGAAAAACAGCCTGTTCGTCTCGGGCGGGGCGGCGCTTTGCTCGGTGGCTTTCGGAGCCAGCATGGCCTACGCCTTCGCACGCTACCGGTTTCCCGGGCGCTCGGGCGGTTTGTTTGCCTTGCTGGTCGGCGCGTTTTTGCCGCCGGTAGCCTTGATGACCCCGCTGTATGTCTTGCTGGAAGGCCTGGGGCTGCGCGCCTCCCTGCTGGGCCTGATGCTCGTCTACACCTCTTTTTCGATGCCCTTCTGTATCTGGAACATGCGCGCGGCTTTCCAGGCCGTGCCCATGGAGCTGGAAGAGGCCGCTTTCCTGGATGGCGCCGACGCGCTCAATGCCTTCTGGCGGGTGACTTTGCCCCTGGCGCTGCCGTCTATCGCGGTGGCTGCGCTGGTGGCCTTCCTGGTCGGCTATACCGAATTTGCCATCGGCTGGCTGTTCGTGGAAAGCAGCCGCAACGTCACCCTGGCGATGGCTATCTCCAGCGGGATTCGCGGCGGGCAAGCTTCCTGGGCCAACCTCGCCGCGCTGGCCATCCTGATGAGCCTGCCAGTGGTAGCGGTCTTTCTGCTGCTGCAGCGCTACCTGGTGGACCGCTTTTTGGTCGGGGTGGTGGAGAGTTGAGCGCTTTAGGAGAGATCTATGGACAAAATTATCCGCAGAAAACTAGATGACGTTTATTCTGCAGACAGGCAAGCGCAAAACCAGGCTTACAACGACCTGCTAGAAGCGACCGAAAAGCAGATTGATTGGGCTTATGAGGCCTGGGATGAGCTGTTGGCAGCCTTGAGCCACAAGGACAACCACGTCCGGGCGATCGCCGCCCAGCTGCTGTGCAACCTGGCGAAGAGCGACCCCGAAAAGCGCATGCGGGACGATTTCGAGGCGCTGCTTGCCGTTACCCGGGAGGAGCGCTTCGTCACCGCCAGACATACCCTGCAAGCCATCTGGAAAGTCGGCGCCGGAGGAGCTGAGCAGCGAGAGATGCTGGTGGACGGCCTGGCCCGCCGGTACCAGGAATGCGTCACCGAGAAGAACAGTACCTTGATCCGCTTCGACATCATCCAGGGGCTGAAGAACCTGTACGACCAGGTAGGGGATGATGCGATCAAGGAGCGGGCGCTGGCGTTGATCGAGACCGAGGATGATGAGAAATATCGCAAGAAGTATGCGGGAGTGTGGCGAGGAGTTTAAAAACCTATTGAACCTGTATTCGGGTTTAAGGCTTAGGCGCTGCAGGCATCTTGGCGAGTAACCTTGCAGCCTGCGCCCACTCAGCCGGCTCATTCGTTCCGCGGAACGAATGGAAACGAATAAGAGAAGATATTACATAATATTGGGAATTACACTTCTCTATCTATCTAAAGCGCATTTAGTGATTAAATTGAATAGTTGAATTTAGAGATGACGGTGTGTGAGGATTATAATTTCAAAAAATGGGGACTGGTAGGTTCATATGTCTTGCTTCAAGGTTATTGGTATATGAACCGCCAGAAGGGTAGAGGTAGTCTCTTGTTAATAATTTTAGGATTGCTATTGGCGCTAATCTTCTCCTGGTGTACATATTCCTCATTTACGACGCGTTTAGTGCTCTCACCTGAGGATATGCTGATCTTCTCTTACGGTAGAAGATATTTCGCTCCGTGGGAAAGCGTCGAGTTCGAAGAATGGCGTAGTCGGCGGCGAACTTATAACGTTCTGGCTTTTTCTCCGCTCCCACAAACGAGAGAAAACACTTGGTTTGACGATCTGATCGCACCCTCGTCCTTAGCAATAGAACCTTTTTGGCCGGAAGATAGGTTTCGTGCAGACCTCGACCGGTTTGCATCGAACTTATTAGCAGGGAAAACACCCCCGAGTCCCCTGTGAACTGCGTAACTCCTAACTTGTCAACAGTTAATCCAATGACGACCGATCCGAGAATCGATAAATATATTGCTAACTTTCCCAATGAGGTTCAAGAGATCCTGGAAAAGATCAGGGCGACGATTCGAGAGGCTGCGCCCGATGCTGAGGAGACGATCAGCTACCAAATGCCCACCTTCAGGCTGAACGGTAATTTAGTTCATTTTGCGGCTTACAAGAAGCACATCGGGTTTTATCCTGCGCCATCGGGTATTGAGAAATTTAAAAAAGAACTCGCTGCTTATCAGAGCGCCAAAGGATCGGTGCAGTTTCCGCTGGACCGACCGATCCCTTATGAGCTGATCGGTAAAATCGTCACTTTTAGGGCCAGGGAAAACCTGGCAAGAGCAGAAGCAAAAGGGAAAAAAGGAAGAAAAACTTAGCGTTGCTTGAAGACCCCGTAGTTGCTCGCATGCAGGCCCTCATTCACCGTTGGGAAACCGCGGCTAACCCTCAAGCCGTCTTCCTCAGCTGCTACCGGATGATGACCAGCAATATGCTCGCTGCCATCGAACAAGGTGAATTCCAGGACTCCGTCTGGGTGGACGTGCTGCTGCGCCACTTTGCCGATTATTATTTCGTAGGGCTGGAAGCTTACGAGCAAGACCCGCATAAAGCCCCACCCGTCTGGCAGCTGGCGCACGAAACCACGAACAATCCGCATGCGCTCCCGCTGCAAAACCTACTGCTGGGCGTCAACGCTCACATCAATTACGACCTGGTGCTGACGCTGGTCGATCTGCTGAAACCAGAATGGGACGACCTCTCCGCCGAGCAGCGCACAGCCCGCTACAGCGATTATTGTCACGTCAACGCGATCATCGCCGAAACAATCGACGAAGTACAGGATCAGGTCCTCGAGCCAGCTATGCCGGCAATGGATCTCGTCGATAGGCTGCTGGGACCGCTAGACGAACTGCTGATCTCCCGCCTGATTAACCAATGGAGAGAGACCGTCTGGCAACATGCCTGCCGCCTGCTGGAAGCCAGCGCCGAAGATGAGCGCGCCGTTTTGCTGGGACAAGTAGAAGAGCATGCCCTTGACCTGGGCAAGTTGATCTGCCGGGGGGCGCATAAATCCGGCCCCCAGTGAACGGAGATTGATTTTGAAAGGCACGCTAAAAAACCGCCTCACTTTTCAAGCTAAGAAATGATCAGGAGAATTCAGATGAAGACCAATGATCAGCCAGACTCGGAGACGGAGGCGCTCATTCCCCCAACGACCGAGTTGGGATACGTTCACCTCACGGTCGCTAACTTGGAACGCCAGCTCGAGTTCTACCAGACTGTCCTGGGGTTTAAGCTGCACTGGCGAGACGGCGCGACGGCGGGTTTGGGAGCGGGAGGCAGCGATTTACTGCGGCTGACGGAGCTCCCCAACGCGCGGCGAGTAGAGGGCGCAACGGGCATGTATCACTTTGCGATCCTGTATCCCAGCCGCCGCGAATTAGCCCGGGCGATAGCGCGGTTGTTCACGCTGCGCTACCCCAACTCGCCGACGGATCACATCATCTCGAAGACGACCTACCTGGATGACGCCGAAGGCAATAATATCGAGCTGTATGTTCGCTCGTTGGAGGATGGAACGGTCGAGACGATCGACGGCGATATGATCATCCGCCATGCCGACGGCAGACCCAGCAACGGCAGAGAACCGCTTGACGTGGAAGCCCTGTTCCGGGAACTCAGCCCGGATGACCGGCTCGATCTACCCCTGCCCGGAGGAACCAGGCTGGGGCATATCCACCTGTATGCGGCCAGCCTTTCCGACTCGATGCACTTTTACCACGAGGTGATCGGTTTTATGAAGGGGCCGGACAGCGCCAGCTTCCGCATGGGGGAGGTGGCTTTGAGCGAGGATCAGCCCCACGTGATCGCCTTCAACACCTGGAAAGGGGAGGGCGCGCCGCCGCCCCATCCGGACGCGCTGGGCATCCGTTATTTCACCATCGTGCTGCCAAATAAGACCGAACTCGAACAGGTGCTTGAGCGGGTCAGGCAGGCTGACCTGGAAACCGAGCCAACCGAGCAAGGCATCCTGGTTCGCGACCCGTCGCAGATCGCCGTCGTATTGACGATTCCATCCGATTCTTAAGAGGCAAGAAATCGGCATTAAAGTCTTCGAGGCGTACGCTCGTTATGAGATTGGACTGGTCTGAATATGATCGAAGAAATAAAGGGTGATAAGGCGTGCATCCCCAATATCAGCACTGCGGAACGTCGCAAACGGTTGGCATTCGGGCTGGTGGTTTTAGCCATCAGCCTCGCCGTATTGGCCCTTCTGCTGGTGACCGGCGTCAATCGCTGGTGGCGGCTGCCGCTTTTTTTCTTATTCTGGGGTGCGGCAATCGGTTTCTTTCAGTGGCGCGAAAAAACCTGAGTGAGACTGGCAGCGCGAGGTTCGCGCCAGCTGAGTGATGAAGTGGAGAAGATTGAGGACCCCGCCGAACTGTCGCAGGTGCGGCGACAAGCTCGCCAGGTGCAGTTCAAAGCTTTCCTGGCTGCTTTTGTGTTAACGCTGATTGCGCTGGCGTTGCCTGCGATTGGATAAGGCTCAATTTCACCTTAAGTCTCAACGAAGCTTCGCTTCGCTCGGCATGACGACGGTAGGTATGAGCCATGGAGCGGGGAGTCAGACGCCACAAGCGCCGTGTACTTGGGAAGGCGCGCACCGGGCGGTTCCTATCCGGGTTTTGAGGTCATACCGTCGAGCCGGTAAAGTTGAAGGCGGCGATCTTTAAGGCGGGGACCCGGGTCGCCAGCTCCATGCGATCTTCATACAGCAGGCGCTGCTCCCGGCTCACTGCTTCGACCTGGTTGAGCGCTTCCACGTAAGACTGCGTGAAACGCAGGTTTTTTACGGGGTAGGCCAGCTCGCCGGCCTCGATCATGAACACGCCGTCCCGGGTCATGCCGGTGACCACGCAATCGCGCGGGTGAGCCAGCCGGGTGTACCAGAAGCGGTTGACGTACAGGCCGCGCGGCGTATTTTGAATCAGATCCTCCAGCGAGGATTCCCCCGGCGCCATGAACAGGTTGGTTGCCAAGGGGCTGAAGCGGCGCAATCCGGGCGGCAAAGCGTGCCCGCTGCTCCGCACGCCGGCCTTGCGCGCCGACAGGCGGTCGTACACCGGCGCTCCGACCACGCCTTGCTCGATGATCGACACACGCCGCTTGGGGACGCCCTCGTAGTCGAAGGGCTGCGGCATGCCCTGCGGGTCCAGTCCATCGTCCCAAATGCTCACCAGGGGGCTCATCGCCTGATCGCCCATGCGGCCGTTCATCCACGAGCGGCCTTCGTGCACGGATTTGCCGTCCATGCCGTGCCGGTCGAGCATGCTGAGCAGGTCCTGCGTCACGTAAGGTTCAAACACCACGGGGTACTCGCCGGGCTCGATGGCGCGCGGGTTTTGGCCGCGCGCGGCGGTTTCGATGGCCTGCCGGCCAAGCTGTTCCACCGGGATGGCCTCCGCCTGCCAGGCGGAGGCCTGGGCCCGGCCGGAAGAGTCTGGGCCCATCACCACCGTCTGGAAATCCGCCAGGGTGGTCAGGCGGTAGGCGAACAATCCGAGGGAATTGGCTACCGTCACGGATTTCTGCCCCGTGGAAAAAGCACCCGCAGCAGTCAGGCCGCGCTCGTTCGCCAGACGGCACACCGCGCCGACCTGCCGGGCGCGCTGCTCGGGCGGATAACCCGCGGTGATTTCGTCAAAGCTGGGGGCCGGCTGGATAGAGACGGGTTCGGTGGGGCCGGGCTGGTCGGGGTTCTCGGGGCTGGCTTCGGCGCTGGCGCGCGCCAGCTCGACGACAGCCTCCAGTCCGGCATCATCTGTGCGGTTGGTGGTCGCCATGCCGGCGCGCAACCCGCGATAGATCTGCACCACCAGGTAGAGATCGCGCTCGGCGACGTTCTGGTGGATGTGGTTGTTGGCGAAGCGTGTCAGGGCGCCCTCTTCGGCGACCAGCAGCACCTGCGCCGGGTCATCGTCGCAAAGCCCCAGGACCTGCTGGCTGAGCTGGCGGGCGTCTTTTTCTGAGAGCATGCTCAATCGGGTTCTCCGTTGCGCCGATCCTGGCAACCGGCGATTATGTATATGGCGCTACTTCATCACGCCGACGCGCACGTTCCGGAAGCGCGCCGGGGCGGCGCCGTGTCCGGTATGGGCGATCTGGGAGGGCTGGCCTTTGCCGCAGTTCGGCGTGCCGTACATCACCCAGTAATCGGCGTTGCAGACCGCATCGCAGCTGTTCCAGAATTGGGGCGTAATGCCGGTGTAGGTGGGGTTGCGCAGCATGCGACCGAGCTTACCGTTCTTGATCTCGTAGCCGATCTCGGTGCCGAACTGGAAATTGTAGCGCTTATCGTCAATGGACCAGGAGCGGTTGGTCTGCATGAAGACGCCGTCCTCCGTGTCGGCGATCAGGTCTTGCAGGTCCCAGCCGCCGGGCTCCAGGCTGACGTTGGTCATGCGGATCAGGGGGATGCGGTTCCAGCTCGTGGCGCGCATGCAGCCGTTGGAAACTTTGCCCAGCCGGCTGGCCGTCTCCCGGGACATCAGGTAGCCGACGAAGAGACCCTGCTTCACGATAGGGGTGGATTGGGCCGGCACGCCTTCATCATCCCAACCGAAGGTACCCAGCCCAAGTGGACGGAGGCTCTCGGCGGTGATGTTCACCGCTGGCGAACCGTAATGGAAATCATCCAACTTATCGGTGGTCAGGAAGGAGGTACCGGCGTAGGCGGCTTCGCTGCCGAAGACCCGGTCGAGCTCAATGGGATGCCCGCAGGATTCGTGCACCTGCAGGGCGACCTGGTCGCCGGCCAAGATCACGTCGGTAGTGATCTCGCGGGGGCAGGGATCGGCGCTGAGCAAGGCGACCGCCTCCTCCGCGATGCGCGTCGCGTTCCCCGGCAGGTCCCAGTTACCCACGGCTTCCCAACCGGCGGTGACCTGCTGGCGGCCCATCGAGGTGGGGTAGGAGCGCGTTTGCACCTCGTCCTGCCCAACGGCGATGGCCTGGATGCCGCCCCCGGTCTCAATGATGGTTTGCTCGGTGAAGGCGCCTTCGCTGTTGGCGAACCACTTGTCCTCCCGGATGAAGGTCAGGCTGCCGCCGCGCACCCGCAGGCTCTCCGTTTGGGCCATCTCGGCGTCGGCAGCCAGAAGCACGGCGAGCTTCTCCTCCAGGGAGACTGAAAAGGGGTCGATTTCCACCGGCGTGCGATAGGCGCCCTGGCTGGTCACCAGGGGTCCGAGCTCAACCTTATCCCCGCCGACCAGCGCCGCGGCCCGAGCCAGATCCAGGGCGTGAGCGGTCACCCGGTCTACCTCAGGGCCGGACAGCTCGCGGCTGGAGGCGAAGCCCCAAGCGCCGTCCAGCAGCACCCGCACCCCAAAACCGGCGCTCTCGACGTTGCTGACCGTCTCCGGCGCGCCGTTTTTGACCGCCAGGGTCTCGGTGCGGTTTTGGACCACGCGCACGTCGGCGTAACTCGCCCCGCGGCTTTCGGCCAGGTTGAGGGCGCGGTTCATCAGGTCTTTCAAAGTGGACCCCTCCTTTAAGTTAGCTGAAGCGCTGTTCCTTCCACACGTCGGCTTCGTTGTGATAGCCGGCCTGCTCCCAGAAACCCAGGCGGTCGTGGGCCAGGAACTCGAGCCCGCGCAGCCACTTGGCGCCTTTCCAGAAATACGGGGATGCCAATTCATCGCGTTCGGGGATGGCGCCGACCACACCGCGCAGCGGGTAGCCGTGGTCCGGTGTGATCTCTTCGCCGTTGAGGTGGGTCGCCAACAAGAAGTTGTCCTGCAGCATTACCTCCAGGGGCAGGTTGACGGTAAAGCCGTATTCGGCGTGCTGTACCACGTATTTGGCCTCGGGCTTGGGCTTGATATAGCCTTCGTCGATCAGCGTGTGCACCGAGACCCCCTCCCAGGTGGTGTCGAACTTGCTCCAGCGGGTCACGCAGTGCACGTCCATGGTGATCTGGCTGCGCGGCAGCTGGTTGAACTCGTCCCAGGTCCAGCGCACTTCCTCTTCGACGGCGCCCCAGACGCGCAGATCCCAGGTGGCCGCGTTAAACGCAGGAACGGGCCCGTAATGCAGCACCGGGAATTTCCGGGTCAGGGATTGGCCGGGGGGCAGGCGGCCTTCCTGGCGCACCCGATCCTCATCCTTCTTTCTGCGAAAGACGCTGTCGAACATGAGTGCCTCCTTAGAGCGTGAAACTCTCCCCCGGGTCGATCACGTGAGCTTTGGCGTTCGTCTCCGCCTCGACCCGCTCGGCCCAAGCGTGCGGGTCTTGCTCGATCAGCTCCCAGGTGTTGTAATGGACCGGGATCACGTGTTTAGGTTGGATCAGCTTGACGGCGCGCAGGGCGTCGTCGGGGCCCATGGTGAAGTTGTCGCCGATGGGCAGCACGGCCAGGTCAACGCCCTCTTCGCCGATCAGGCGCATATCGCCGAACAAGCCGGTGTCGCAGGCCAGGTAAACCTTCTCGCCGTCATTGGTGGTGAGCAAGAAGCCGGACGGGTTGCCGCCGTACGAACCGTCGGGCAGGATCGAGCCGTGCAGCGCCAGGGTCAGCTTGAGGTAACCGAAGGGGTGGTTGTAGCCGCCGCCCAGGTGCTGGGGATGCGCTTCCAGCCCTTTTTCCTGGATCCAGCTGGCGATCTCGAAGTTGCTGATCACCATCGCGCCGGTGCGCTTGGCGATGGACATGGTATCGCCCACGTGATCGCCGTGGCCGTGGCTGAGCAGTATGAAGTCGGCCGGAACCTGATCCGGGCTGGCGCTGGCGGTCGGGCAGTCGCTGAGGAAGGGATCGACCAACAAGCAATAGCCACCGGTTTCCAGTCCCATGGCAGCATGCCCATACCAGGTGAGTTTAAAGCCCATTAGAAACCTCCTGTTGTGTATTAAAGTGGATAACGGGAGAAACGATGGTTACTGGGCGGACGCTGTCCGCCTAAACCACCTACTCTCTTGGCAAACTGCGTAATGCTTGATTGGATAAGGTTGGGTTGCCTGAGTCCTAGTATAGTCCCAACCGATTACGAGAGTCAACCGAAGTCCGGGTTTAAGCTCCCCGGGGTGAGGTGAAGCGCGCCGATCGCAGGGAGGTGAGCAGCGCCTCGTAAGGCTCGCCTGCAACGATCCCGGCGACGAGCTTGCCGGTGACCGGCGCCAGGGTGATCCCCAACATGCAGTGACCGGCGGCTACGATCAGGTTAGGTATTTGCGGGCTGCGCTCGATAACGGGCAGCCCATCGGGGGAGCACGGCCGCAGACCGCTCCAGGCGGGCGCGTCCGCATCGATCTTCGTCTTCAGGTAGCGGCCTGCCGAGCGGCGGATCGTCTCCACGCGACGCGCGTTGATGGAGAGGTCCAAGCCACACATCTCCAGCGTGCCGGCGAAGCGCAGGCGACCCGGCAGCGGGGTGACGGCCACCTTGGCCTCACTGAGGTAAAGCGGTACCCTGGGCGCCCCTGTCTCCGGCTCCGGAATGGTCAGGCTGTAGCCTTTGGCGGCTTCGACGAGCAGCTCGATCCCCAGCGGTTTGAGCAGCTGCGGGGTCCAGGCTCCTGCGGCGAGGACGACCTGAGCGGGGCGAAAATCGCCTCGGTCCGTGCGTACCTTTGCGATCGCCCCTCCCTGCAGATCGAAGCCCAGGGCCTGGGTGTTGGTGTGGATGGTCACGCCCTGTGCCTGCAGCCAATCGGCCAGGCCACGGACGAAAGCTTCCGGGTTGAGGTGCGCGTCGTCCGGATAGTACACGCCTCCCTCGATCTCTGCCGCGAGGCCAGGTTCGAATTCCCGGGCCTCCTGCGAGCTGAAGATCTGCGCGGGCACGTCGTGCTCCCCCAGTAAAGCCGCTTCCTCCCGGCCTTCCCGGAAACCCGCCGCGCTGGTGTAGGCGAACAACCAGCCCGCCTGGCGGTAATCGCAATCCAGATCGAGTTCAGCGATCAGCCGGTCGAACAGATTTTTGCTGGCGTAATTCAGCTGACGCAAGACCTGCAGCCCGTGCGCCATGCGGGCCGGCGAGCTGGCGCGGCGGAACTGGTTGAGCCAGGCGAGCAAGGCCCGCCGGGGCTGCGGCTTGATATAGAAGGGGCTGGCAGAGTCGATCAGCGACTTGAGCCCGTAGCGGATTGCACCTGGGGAGGCGAAAGGAATGCAGTGGCTGGGAACGACCAGGCCGGCGTTCTCCTTGGAAGCGCCCGAGGCGATCTCCCCCCGCTCTATCAGGCTGACCCGGCAGCCGCGCCGGTGCAGGTAGTAGGCTGCGCACACCCCGATCGCCCCGGCGCCGACGATCAGGACTTCGCCCGCCTCGTCCGTCATGCCAGGGCCGCCAGCGCAGCGCAGATCCACCCGACGATAAAGGCCAGACCGCCCAACGGGGTGATCGCGCCCCAGCGCCGCTGCCCGCTGAACGCCAGCAGGTAAAGGCTGCCGGAGAACAACAACGTCCCGGCGGTAAAGGCCCAACCGGCGATGGTCAGCCAGAGGCTATCCGGCCAGGCGCTGGCCGCAGCGGCGATCAGCAGCAGCCCAAAGGCATGGTACAGCTGGTAGCGCACGCCGGTTTCGAAGGTCGCCAGCCGTTCTGAGGACAGCCGGGCTCGCAGGGCGTGCGCGCCAAAAGCCCCCAGGGCGACGCCCAGGCCAGCGGACAGGGCTCCAAGGAGGTAAAACGTATTCAACATGTTGTTTGCCTACTCTGTGAGGATTTCGATCTCTTTTTTGAAGGGGGGTTGTTGGGATCCTTCATCCGAAATGGGCAGGGAGTCCAGCTCGTTTTGCTCGATTTCGGGCTCGGCCTGCTCTTCTGCGGATTGAGTGCCCGGTTGGCCCAGAGGGATCAACAGCAAGAAACCCAGGGCGATGACAGCCTGACCCACGTTCACGCCGCGCGCCTGCCAGGGGCCGAAGTACGGCAGGTCAGGGAAGGGCTGGCTGCCAAAACCGAACACATCGGCCATGCCAGAGACGACGGCGATCACGTAGCCTGTGCTCACCAGGCGGAAGCCGAAATCGGCGGCGATGGTCTTTTCACGGCCGTTCCACAGCCCGTTCAACGTGATGTAGCCGCCCATACACATGATCGCCAGGCCGATCAGGAATACGGCGATCTGCACGAACCCGGTCACCGGGCTGCGGTCCATGCCGAATAAACCCGGGTCCGCTCCCAACAGGAAGACCAGGAAGCCGACGATGGTGGTGGTCAGCCCGAGGCGGATGCGAAACTGCCCGTTGCCGGGGCGGGGGGTAGCGCCGTTTCCGTTGATCATGTTTTTGGTAACCCTCGCCGCAGGGTGGAGAGCCAGTTGCCCCCCAGGACAGCGGAGATGTCTTCGTTTGAGTAGCCGCGCCCGGCCAGCACCGAGGCCAGCTTTTGCAGGTCTGCGATGGTGTCGAGCTCGGCCGGGACCGACTGCAGTCCGAAACCGCCGTCGAAATCGCTGCCCAGGCCGGCGTGCCGGGCGTCGCCGGCCAGCTGGCAGATGTAGTCGATATGCGCGGCCAGATCTTGCAAAGTTACGGCCTGGCGCCCGTCGCTGGCTTCCCAGGCGCGGTTGAGGAAAAGGTTGCTGGGCACGAGGCCGATGACCGCCTCGCGCTCCAGCAGCCCGCGGATCAGACGGTCGGTGAGGAAGCGATTGCTGACCTCGATGGGGTGCACGGCCGCCGGGTTTGCATGAGAAGCGACGATCGTTCTGGGATAATGGTCCAGCGCTTCCAGGGCAGCCTGTTCGTCCATGTGGCTGAGGTCCAGGATGAAGCCGAGATCGGCCATGGCGTCCAGCAAGGCATAGCCTTCCTTGGTCAGGGGACCTGGCTCGCGCGTCCCTCCACAGAAGCGAGTGCCGGCCCAGGCCGGACCGATCAGCCGCACGCCGCGGGCCCACCATTCTTCCAGCTCGGCGGGGGCGCGCACCCCTTCGGCGCCTTCCATTAAAATCACCAGCCCTACCGGGTTCCCCCCTCGCTGCTCTTCGCGCTCTTCAGCGGAGATGGCGTCGCGTTCTTCACCCCGCTCACCCGCTTCGTTTTCAGGTTCCCCGGACTCATCCAACGCCAGCCAGGGTTCCAGAGTTTCTTCCAGGTCAGATTGGTTCAGGATCAGGCGGAACTTACCGGGATGCTCGTCAACCAGCCGGTGATAAGCGTCCAGCTGGCGGTTGTAGAGGGCGTTGGATTGCTGCATGTCGGCGTAAAACTGGGTATCCCAATCCCCCAGTTTACGGCGCTGGGGCGCGGCGAACAAGGTGGCAAAGATCACGGCGATCCGGCCGCGCTGGTAGTCGGGCCAGCCGAGCAAGGTATCCCCATTTTGTTCGGGGGCCAGGCCGCCGCGCTCACGACGGCGGGTTTCGGCGGCTGCGCGCGTGTAATCCCGACCGAATGTCAGCATGTTCCAGGCCAGGTCCTGGTGGGCGTCTACAATCAGCATGAGTGTGTTCTGCGTTCCCGCATGTCAGCCAGTTTTGCTTCCTTCAGATCTCCCGGCGGCGAGCGCCGAGGCGATCTGGCGGTCGATCTTGCCCATCGGAAAGGCGGGTAAATCCTGCGGCGAGGTCCACTGCAGGGCGCGATGGGCCAGGTTTTGGGGCTCGCCGTTGAGCAGCGAGCAGCGAAAGGCATGCAGCGTGACCCGGAAGTGGGTGTAAGCGTGCTGGTAAACGCCGATCGGACTGCCCACGGCGACCTCCACGTCGAGTTCTTCGCGAATCTCACGTTGCAAGCAGCTTGCCAGGTCCTCTCCGGGCTGCTGCACCCCGCCGGGGAACTCCCACATGCCTCCCAGCAAGCCGTGGTTGGGGCGCTGGGCGATGAGCACGTGCCCGTTGCGCTGGATCACGGCGGCGGTCACTGTGTGGTGCGGGGTAGGCGCTTTGGGCGTTTTCACAGGCCGTTCGGTCTGCACGCCGCGTTGGTAGGCCAGACAGATTTCCGCCAGCGGGCAGTTCGGGCAGTCCGGATCGCGCGGGACACACACCGTCGCGCCCAGCTCCATTAAAGCCTGGTTGTAGTCTCCGGCCTTTCCGGAGGGGAGATGCTCGCCGGCCAGCTGCCACAGTCGCTTTTCGCTCTCTGTAGAACGGTGCGGCGCGGTGACATCGAAAAGGCGCGCCAACACCCGGCGGATGTTGCCGTCCAGGGTGGGCTCGTCCTGCCCGAAGGCGATGGAGGCCAGGGCTGCGGCGGTGTAGCGGCCGACGCCCGGCAGGCGGCGCAGCGCGGCGGGATCACGGGGCAGCTCGCCGCCGTGCTCCTCGAACACGATCCGGGCGGCGCGGTGCAGGTTGCGCGCCCGGCTGTAGTAGCCCAGACCCTCCCAAAGCGCCAGCACCTGATCCTGGGAGGCCGCAGCCAAGGACTCTACGTCGGGGAAGCGCGCCATCCAGCGCCGGTAATACGGGATCACCGTTTCCACCCGGGTTTGCTGGAGCATTACTTCGGAAACCCAGATCGCGTATGGATCGCTCAACCCTCGCCAGGGCAGCTGGCGGGCATTTTGCGCGTACCATGCGAGGAGGTTCTTGGCCAGGTGTGTGGGCATATCAGGAGCGTTGCGTGGTTGCTGTTTGCGGCTCAACCGGTGTGCACGGGGACGGTGAAGCAACCGGCTATGCCTAACGCATAACCAGCGCGACGCAGTCTTGCCTGGGTTTACATCTGAAAGCCCTTGCGGGCAGGGATTATCTTGGTGTCGAAGTTTTCTACAAGGTCGAGCAGTTGATCGGTCAGTTTCTGCCAGTCATCCGTCGCAAGCGCTCTTTTCAAAGCCGCGTGGCTGGGCATGACCGCAGCGGCAATGATCTGGGGTTGTTCTCCGTACATCGTGAACCAGGCGTCGGTGGGTTCCAGCCCGATGCGTTGAATCCCCGGAATCCACTCCCGGACGACGAACTCGAAATATTCCTGCTCTCGACCTGGAAGGATGTCCCACGACATTAATAGCTTAACAGACACAATAATGCTCCCAAACGACTAGTGTTTGTACTCCAGGACCACGACCCGGGTCTCGGTAGGAACTGTCGTCTTGCTGACCTTGAGCGATTCTTCCGGTGTGGCGTCGGTCACGCCCATTTCCTTCAAGAACTTGTTTAAAGGAGCCAGTTTGAGGCTTGTGTCCGAGGTCTGGTAGTGCATCGGGATAACGATGCCGGGTTCGAGCAGGCTGACCACTTCGGCAGCTTTGGCGGCGTTCAGCCCCCCACCGCCGCCGACGGGGACCAGCACAACGTTGACTTCGCCCAACGCTTCGATCTCTGTCTGGCTAGGCACGTTGCGCAGGTCGCCCAGGTGGGCAACCGTGACGCCGTCGTAATCGTAGACGTAAAGCGTGTTGCGCGGTTCGTCCGACTTACGCTTGTTTCTCCCATTGGTCTGCACGCCGGTGATGAAAACGCTGCCGATCTCGTATTCTCCGGGACCGGTGAGGACGTGTACTTTCCCCTTGACCGCCGAGAGGTAATTGTGTCCCGGGGCATCGTGGCTGACGGTGACCACGTCCGCCCGGAGCTTTAAGGCTTCGTATCCGACTACGGAATGATCGTAAGGGTCTGTGACGACCGCCGCCATGCCGCGGTCGTTCATTCGAAAGCACGAATGACCGTGCCAGGTTAATTCCATACCACCTCCAGGATGTTTACACCCTCAAATTATACATCATTGTCCCCGGCCCATTGCGGAGGATATGGGAGTTCTGAGCACAGCGAGGTGAACCTGGGGCGTATAATTACCCCGCCATGCCCACACTCGAACCCACCCAGACCGAGGGCGCCGAAGTCACCCCCACCGGGGTACGCGCCTGGCGTCTGCAGATCCCCGCCGGACCGCAAGGCCGCTATCGCCTGGCGCAGCTGGACGATTATACCAACCTGGCGCGCGGCGACTTTCCCTGGAGACCGCCGGTCGAGCTGTCGCTGCGAGCGCGCGCCTCCGCCCCGGAGATCGCCGGCACGTGGGGGTTTGGCTTGTGGAATGACCCCTTCAGCCTGTCTTTGGGCCTGGGAGGCGCCACCCGGCGCGTGCCGTCCCTGCCCAACGCGGCATGGTTCTTCATGGCCTCGCCGCCCAACCACCTGTCCCTGCGCGACGATCTGCCTGCGCAGGGCGCATTGGCGGCGACTTTTCGCGCCCCGCGGCTCCCAGCCGCCCTCCTGGCCCTGGGAGCGCCATTCCTGCCCCTGGCGCTCCTACCGCCCGCCTACCGCCTGCTGCGGCGGGCAGGCCGGCGCATCCTCCGGCAGGCGGCGGCGGATTTCGCCGATGACCTGACTGGCTGGCACGCTTACCGGCTGCGCTGGAGCGCTGCCCGGGCAGAATTTTCCGTGGACGGGCGCCCGGTGCTGCGGACGGCGACCGTCCCGGTCGGACCGCTGGGATTGGTGATCTGGGTCGATAACCAGTACGCCGCGCTGCCGCCGGATGGGCGGGTGCGTTTCGGAACCCTGTCCACACCGGAGCCGGCCTGGATCGAGGTGGAGGACCTGGTGGTGGAAGGCGCTTAGACCAGGTGCAACGCACTTCAGCGGCAGAGAGGTTATTCGGTCCGCAAATGGAAAGTGTGTTGCCTGTGCCGAAGCTTGCTTGACAACGATTAACGGCGCGGTTAAAATAGCGGGGCGTTGGCTAAGCGCCTTTCGCGTAAGGCCGAGATAGCTCAGTTGGTAGAGCACGCGACTGAAAATCGCGGTGTCGCCAGTTCGATTCTGGCTCTCGGCACTCTCGGCTGAAGCAAAGGGCCGGGTATGCGGGTGTAGTTCAGTGGTAGAACGTCTCCTTGCCAAGGAGAAGGTCGTGGGT
>CAYNWK010000046.1:0-30034 GCA_964400875.1 uncultured Anaerolineaceae bacterium
TTGCGGCGAGCGTTTCCCAAGATGCTCCCCCGCTTTAGCGGGGAGAGCCGTCACTTCCCTTCGTGTTATAGTATCGACAAGTTTACGGAACGGAGCGATGATCGAGCGCGCGCATATGAAAAAAATCCTCGTGGTGGACGACGAAGCCAAGATCGTGCAGATCGCTCGCGATTACCTGGAACACGCCGGTTTTGCGGTCGAGGCGGCCTACGATGGACAGGCCGCGCTGGCCGCGGCGCGAGCCGATAAACCCGATCTGATCGTGCTCGACCTGAGCCTGCCGCGCCTCGACGGGCTCGACGTCACCCGGGCGCTGCGCAAGCAATCCAACGTGCCGATCATCATGCTGACTGCCCGGGCCGACGAGAGCGACAAGCTGGTTGGCCTGGAGCTGGGCGCGGACGACTACATCACAAAACCGTTCAGCCCAAAGGAGCTGGTCGCCCGGGTGCGCACGGTGCTCAGGCGGGTCGCTTCCATGGAGAGCGGAGCCGAGATCATCCGCGCTGGGGACCTAGCGCTGGAAGTGCCGCGTATGAAAGCCAGCCTGGGCGGCCGACAGATCGAGCTGACCCCGACCGAATTCCAACTGCTGGCGGTGCTGGCCGCTCAACCCGGAAGGATCTTCACCCGCGCCCAGCTGCTGGAAGCTGTGCACGGGGTCGCATTCGAATCCTACGAGCGAGCTATCGACGCCCACGTGAAGAACCTGCGCCGCAAGCTCGAGCCCGAGGCGCGCCAGCCCCGCTACATCTTAAGCGTATACGGTGTGGGGTATAAATTTGCCGATGACTAGATTTCCCCGGCACAGATATTTCCCGCGCCGCAAGCCGCCGTGGTGGCCTGAGGGGGAAGCCTGGCCGCCGAGCGGGCCGCCCAACCGCCGCTACGAGTATAACCTGCGGGGGCGCTTCTTCCGGCGCATCGGCTGCGCTTTCGTGCTGTTGCTGCTGTTGGGGTTCGGCGGCTTTACCGTGCTGTTCTGGTTGATTGCCAGCGTTTCAGGCCTGGTGGAGGTCCCCGCCAACGTGCTGGCGGTCATGCGCACGGCCGGGATCGTCTTCGTGTTGTTCGGGCTGGCCAGCCTGATCTTCGGCGGCCGTGAGCTGCGCCGCACCGCACAGCCCATCGGGGATCTATTGGAAGCTTCGGGGCGTATCGCTGACGGCGATTACGAGGCCCGGGTGGACGAACGCGGCCCTCGCGAAGTGCGCGCCCTGGCGCGGGCCTTCAATACGATGGCGGCGCGCCTGCAAGCCGACGACCAGCAGCGCCGCGACCTGCTGGCGGATATCTCTCACGAGCTGCGCACCCCGATCACGGTAATCCAGGGCCACCTGGAAGGCCTGCTCGACGGGATCTACCCGCCGGACCCGGAGCAAATCGCTGCCATCCTGGAAGAGACGCAGGTGCTCTCGCGGGTGATCGACGACCTGCGAACGCTCTCCTACGCCGAGAGCGGCGTGCTGTCGTTACAGCGGGAGCTCACCGACCTGGGAGCCCTGGTCGAGGAGAGCGCGGCGGCTTTTAAAGTCCAGGCCGGCGCCGCCGGGGTTGAGGTGAACGCGGCGATCGACCCTGGGCTGCCGCTAATCGAGATCGACCCCGCCCGGGTGCGCGAGGTTCTATCCAACTTGCTGGCCAACGCGCTGCGCTATACGCCGGCAGGCGGCCAAATCGAGCTGCGCTGCAGCCTGGAAGCAGGGGGTGGAAACGTGCAGATCTCCGTGCGCGACACGGGCGCGGGCATCTCGGCGGATGACCTGCCGCATATCTTCGAACGGTTCTACAAGACGGCCGATTCATCGGGCACCGGCTTAGGGCTGGCCATCGCCAGGAGCCTGGTCGCCGCCCATGGGGGAGCAATCAGCGCCCAAAGCGAAGCCGGAGTGAGGACGACGATACGTTTCACGCTGCCGGTGAGCGGGCCGGGCGAGCTTATCTAGCTAGACGTATTTCCCAAACCAGGCCAGCGCCCGCTGCCAGGCGTCCCGGGCGGCCTCGGGATTATAGCGCGAGCCGGTATCGTTGAAGAAGGCGTGACCGGCGTCGGGGTAGATCCTCTTTTCGAAAATCTTGCCGTTTTGCTGCATGGCTTCTTCGATGGCCGGGATTCCCTGGTTGATGCGGCTATCCTGCTCGCCGTAGATCGCCAGCACGGCAGCGTTGATCTGGGGCACCGCTTCGAGCGAGGGGTGCGGGCCGTAGAACGGCACGGCGGCGTCCAGTTCCGGCATCTGGGTAGCGGCGCGCCAGGTGACCCCACCGCCAAAGCAGAAACCGATCATCCCAACCCGGTCGGCGTCGGCGAAAGGCTGATCCTGAAGGTAGCGCCAACCGCTCACGAAATCCTGCACGAACTGGTCGGGCGGGGCGCTGCCCAACGCGCCGGGCACCTGGTCCGAGCCCAGGGCGGCGCTGCCTCCCTGGCGGGAAAGCAAGTCAACAGCCAGAGCTACGTATCCGGCCCTGGCAAAGCGGCGGGCGACGTCCTCGATGTGGCTGGTCAGCCCGCGGTTCTCGTGGCAAACCAAGATGACCGGGAAGGTCCCCTCTCCGGCAGGCTGAGCCAGGTAGGCCTGCACGACGGCGCCGTCTTCACTGGTGAACTCGACCGGTCCGGCCTGAATAGCGGGATCGTCGGGGGATACCGTGCCGTGCGCCGGGGAAGCGCCGGCAGGTTCGGCCGCTTCGCTGAGCGCCTCGGTGGCGGTGGGCTGTGGTTCGGTGGGAGCGATTTCGCTAGTCGTCGGGACAGCGGTGTCAGTGACCTTCGGGGGGGCAGACTGGGATGCGGCGCCGGGTGTATTTTCCAGAGGCGGTGCGCAGGCCGCCAGGATGGTGTTGGCAAGCACCAGGCTGCCGGTCACCGAAGCGATCAACTTGAGCGCCTCGCGACGAGAGAGCCGTCCTTCTTCGTACTCTTCGGCGAACTCGCCGGCCAGGTAGCATTGAAATACGTTCATTCCAGACCTCCTATTCGTTTTCATTTCGGGGGAATGCAGACCAAAACCGTCCGAATTACAATCATACCCGGCGCTGAAATTCTGTTCGATGAGAGGAACATTAGGCTTGAGCATTCCCCTGATCTCCCGCAGCCTGTCGGTTTAATCAGTCGAAAAGGCCGGCGAACCGCAGTATTTCTCTCAACTTTTTTTTAATCGTTTAAAAGCCATTCGGAAGTTTCTTTGTGTTATAGTGAAAACCCGATTCTTGTTAAAGGTGCCCACTATGCGCGTACCCGACCGTTTATCCCTATACTGGTTGTCTTTGATCGTCCTGGCGCTCGGCCTGGCTTCCTGCGGCCGGGTGAACCCCGGCGAGGATGCAAACATCCTGGCCGAGATCGCGCCCGCCGAAGCCACCACCACGCCCTCCCCAACAACCGAAATCTCCGCTACACCCACGCTGACCGCCACCCTCGAGCCCAGCCCAACCCCGACGATCACGCCCACCCCCACGCTCACACCGCACCCGATGAGCATCCCGGCCCTGCGCCAGATGGGCTTCCCGGGCAGTGAGATCGTCATCGAGGAACAGCTCACCAATGGGCCCAACTACTTCCGCTATTACGCCTACTACCTCTCGGAGGGGTTGAAGATCTACGCCCTGCTGACCGTGCCGTACAGCGACCCGCCGGAGGGCGGCTACCCGGCGATCGTCTTCAACCACGGCTATATTCCGCCCGAGATCTACCGCACCACTGAGCGCTACATCGCCTACGTCGACTCCCTGGCCAGCAGCGGCTACGTGGTCTTCCGCATTGACTACCGCGGCAACGACCGCTCGGAAGGCACGCCCAGCGGCGCTTACGGGGACCCGGGCTACACCATCGACGTGATGAACGCGGTGACCTCGCTGCAAAACTACCCCGAAGTCAACCCGGAGAAGATCGGCATGTGGGGACATTCGATGGGCGGTTTCCTGACCTTGCGCGCCATGGTGATCTCGAACCAGGTCAAAGCCGGGGTAATCTGGGCCGGCGTGGTGGGCTCGTATTCCGACCTGTTCTGCTGCTGGCGGCGCGGCGACCGGCCGACCTCAACGCCGGACCCCGATCCTTCGAGCTCCCGCCGCTGGCGCTCGAGCTGGGTGAGCCAGTTCGGCTCCCCAGAGGACAACCCCGAGTTCTGGGATTCCCTCTCGGCCAACACCTACCTGGACGATATCTCCGGACCGGTGCAGCTGCACCACGGCACCGCCGACGAGAGCGTACCGCTGGAATTTTCCGAGACCCTGTACCAGCAGCTGCAAGATCTCGGCAAGCCGGTCGAGCTCTATACCTACGAGGGCGACAACCATAATATCTCCAACCTGTTCAGCCTGGCGATGACCCGCACGATCGAGTTCTACGATCGCTATCTAAAATAACGTAGATTCGGGTTTAGCCAAACTAAGCGCACCGTGCGCGTGATGGCTGGGGGATCAGCGACCGAACCAATCTCAACATAACAAGAGCTGTCGCTGGGATGAGCGTTCTTCACGACGAAACAAACTTTCCTCCATAATGCGGGGGATTGCCACGCCCGCCAAAGAACGGTGGGTTTGCAACGACAATCAGACCTATAAAAGACGGATTTGGACCAATATTAGAGTATTGTAAGAATTAGGCACAGCCCATTTCCGGGGCTCACAACTGGTATAATGTGCGTCTCTCCTCACTTACAGGGCCGTTCGCGCGCCCAACCCCCCGTTTAACCAACTCAACTTAAACGAGTGCAAAAACGTCCGGATGCGGACCTGCGCGGCCATCCTCGGGCAAGACGAAAAAAATTATCTTGCCAGGACTGGAAACTAAAAGGTGGGGAGCAAAGGAGATAACCAATGAACGACAATTTTGACACGTTACCGGAAGATGGTGAAATCCAGCCCACTCCGGAGTTAAACCAGGACAGCCAGGATTCCGGTCAGGGATCCGATCAGGGATTCGGTATTCGTAAACGGATCGCCCTGGTAGCGCACGATAACAAGAAAGCCGACCTGTTCGAATGGGTGCACTACAACCGGGACCTGTTGATGCAGCACGAGCTGTACGCGACCGGCACGACAGGCCGGCTGTTGAGCGAGGCCTTGGAAGCGCCGGTGGTCTGCTTGCAAAGCGGCCCGCTCGGCGGCGACCAGCAGATCGGCGCACGCATCGCCGATGGCTGCATCGACCTGCTGATCTTCTTCTGGGATCCGCTTTCTCCCCAACCCCACGATACGGACGTCAAGGCCTTGCTGCGCGTCGCCGTGGTGTGGAATATCCCGGTGGCATGCGACCGGGCGACCGCCGATTACCTGATTTCCTCGCCGCTGATGGACGGTCAGTACGAGCGCGCCCTGCCGGACTACGACGTTTACCGGGAACGCTTAACGGCGGAAGTGCCCGGGATGGCCTTTGCCGGCGACAGCTGAGCAGTTCAAGCCAGCACAGCGCCGGCCCGGACCGCGATAGCTTACCCAGACAACTGCATACGATCGATGGAATCCGGCGCGCTGACGCCGGATTTTTGTTACTCACAACTTCCACTCTTGACAAACCGGTGATTCCCAACTATAGTTAACCATATGGTTAACTATTCAGTCGATATGTTGGATGTGACCTTCGCCGCGCTGACCAGCCCGATCCGCCGCGGCATGTTGGAGCGCCTGTCACGCGGCTGGGCGACGGTTGGCGAGCTGGCCGAGCCATACGACGTCTCGCCACCAGCCATCTCCAAGCACCTGCGCGTGCTGGAAAAAGCCGGGCTGGTCGAGCGGCGGGTGCGCGGCCGGGTGCATTACTGCCGCCTGGTGCCCCAGCCTATGGAGGACGCCGCGGCATACCTCGATTTTTACAGGCAGTTCTGGCAGGCCCAGTTCCAATCCCTGGCCGATTTCCTGGCCCAGAAACCTGACCAGCCCGGGGAGGCATAAGATGTTCGAACAAACCTTCAACGCTACCAGCCTGGAGCTGAAATACATGCTCGACGCGCCGCGCGAGCGCGTCTGGCGCGCCTGGACGGACCCGGCGGCGCTCAAGCAGTGGTTCCGCACCGCGCCGGAATTCACCACCCCGCTCGCGGAGGTGGACCTGCGCATTGGCGGGCGCTACCGCTTGGGGATGCAGCCGCCCGATTCGGACGAGATAAATATCGCCACCGGCATATATCAAGAGATCCGGCCCCCGGAGAAGCTGGTCTTCACCTGGAGCTGGGAAGGTTCGGAGGAACCGGAAACGTTGGTGACGGTGGAACTCCGCTCCATGGGATCGCAGACCGAAGTAACCCTGCGGCACACAGGCTTTGAAGCGGTCGAAGCCCGCGACCTGCACGCCAGCGGCTGGCAGGGCTGCCTGACCCAGCTGGCGGCATACGCAGTAGAAGAGGAGGTGTGAGGGGATTCTTAAGGTTTGGATTCGTCAACCCTATTCGCGAGAGGAGGCAACACAACAATGGGCGAAAATCACACCGTCCACCAACACATAACCGTTCAGGCCCCGGCGGACGAGGTTTACCAGGCGCTGACCGAGGCCGATAAGCTCGAGGGCTGGTTCCCTTCACAGGTCAGGTCCGACCCGCGCCAGGGCGGCAGCTACCGGTTTGAGTTCCAGTACCCGGAGGAGGGCAAAGGGGGCACCCAGGAGGGCAAATACCTGGCGGTCGAACCGGGCCAACAGGTGAGCTACACCTGGAACGCCGGCGGCAACGAGACCCGGGTGGTATTCACGCTAACGCCGCTCGGCGAGAAGACCGAGGTAGACCTGCAGCACACCGGCTTTGGCAGCAGCCCGGAGGCTGAAAAAGTGCGCGATATGCACGGGGACGTCTGGAACGCCTACATGACCAACTTGAAATCTTACCTGGAGACCGGAGAAGACAAACGGACCGCCATGTTGGGGCAAATCACAAGGTAAGCAGAATCCCGGGAAACCAATCCCGGATCTCCCACTCACAACCCGGAGGTGACGCTCCGGGTTTTTTTGCCTTAATGGGGCGGTCCGGCTTAATCGTACCACCAATCTGCTGTCGAAGATTTTAACAACAAGAGTTACGCAGTTCGCCAGTGGTGGCAGGGTGTTTGGGCGGGCGAAGACCGCCCAAACACCCTCTTCCCTCACCCAAGTGCGTAAGTCCTAAACTATAGGAGCTACGCAGCACCCCGGGAGGAATGGGGAACCAATCGAACGGGTTATAATTTCCCTCGAAGCCGCCCTGGAGGCAAGAGCCTCCACCGGCGCATCAGACCGGCGATTGGGAGACAATGCATGCCAGCATCCAGGCCAGTCATCCGCACGCCTGACCAGCGATTGCGGGTGTTCGTCAGCTCGACGCTCAAGGAACTCGCTGAGGAACGCGCCGCGGCGCGCCGGGCGATCGAGAACCTGCGCCTGCACCCGGTGATGTTCGAGCTGAGCGCCAGGCCGCACCCGCCGCGCGAGCTTTACCGCCATTATCTCGAACAAAGCCACGTCTTCATCGGCATCTACTGGGAACAATACGGCTGGGTAGCCCCAGGAAGGGAGATCTCCGGGTTGGAAGATGAATTCCTCCTGGCGGGTGAGCTTCCCAAGCTGATCTATTTCAAAACCCCGGCCCTCAACCGGGAACCAGGCTTGAAAAAGATGGTCGCCCGCATCAAGAACGACAGCGAGATCTCGTACAAATACTTCTCCGAACCCGAGGAGCTGGGGGAATTGATCCGCAACGATCTGGCCTTACTATTGACCGAACGATTCGAGCAGTCCCGCCTGCAGCCCGGGGCGATCACCCCGGCGCAAGCGGACTCTCCCGACCGACGCCGCGCCCTGCCGCGCTTGCTGACGCCGTTGATCGGCCGCCGGCAGGAACAAGAATCCGTCGCAGCGCTGCTGGCAAACCCGGATGTGCGCGTGGTCACGCTGACCGGGCCCGGCGGCGTGGGCAAGACCAGCCTGGCATTGGTGCTGGCTCCACGCCTTGACGAAGTCTTCCAAGACAGCGTCTACTGGATCCCCCTGGCCGCTATCCGGGAGCCGGATCTGGTCATCTCGGCGATCGCCAAGACCCTGGACGTGCGCGAGCGCGTCGGTTACCCGCTGGTTGAAAGCTTGAAAGACTACCTGCGCGAACGTAATTTGCTTTTGGTTTTGGACAACTTCGAACAAGTCCTGCCTGCTGGAACGATCGTCGCCGAGCTGCTGGCTGCCGCGCCCGGTCTCAAAGCGTTGGTGACCAGCCGGGCGCCCCTGCGCCTGCGCGGCGAGCACGAGTTCCCGGTGCCTCCGCTGCAGCTGCCCATCGAGCAGTCCAGTATAGAGCCCCAGGTGCTGTTGGGCAACGCGGCCATCCGCCTGTTCGTTGAACGCGCCCAGGCCGGCCAGCCGTCATTTAGACTGACGGCCGAGAACGCCCCTGCGGTGATCGAGATCGTCCGGCGGTTGGATGGGCTGCCCCTGGCGATCGAGCTGGCCGCCGCGCGGGTCAAGCTGCTCTCTCCCAGCAACCTGCTCGAACGGTTGGCCTCGCGCCTGAAGCTGCTCACCGGCGGCGCGCAGGACCTGCCAGCTCGCCAACAAACTATGCGGGACGCCATCGACTGGTCCTACAGCCTGCTTGATGACAAAGACCAGCGCTTGTACTCGCGGCTTGGGGTGTTCTCCGGCGGCTTCACGCTGGAGGCCGCCGAGGCTATCTGCGCCCCGGACGGCGACCTGGACGTTTTCGAGGGGGTAACCTCCCTCCTGAATAACAGCCTGCTGCGCCAGGAACCGGACCAGGTAGATCGGGCGCGCTTCAACATGCTGGAAGTGATACGCGAATACGCCCAAGAAACATTGGATGAGAACGGGGAAGGTGATTTGCTGCGTCAGCGCCACGCCCTGTACTTCGCCGAACTGGCTGTCGAAGGAGGCTTGAAGCTCTTCTCCGGCGAAAGTGAAAGCTGGATGGACCGCCTGGAGATAGACTACCCCAACCTGCGTGCCACCCTGCACTGGTACCAGCTGCACCCCGAATACATCGAAACCGGCTGGCAGGCGATCGCCCACCTGTCCTGGTTGTGGTATCGGCGGGGCTACCTGAACGAGGCGCGCCAGTGGAGCAGGCAGGCTGTTAAAGATTCCGTTGGTTTGGGGGACGATCCGCTGCGCGGCCTTTTATTGGCCATCGCCGGGGTGATCGCCATGTGGCAGAGCGACCTGTTCGCCGCGGAGGAGATGATGGAAGAAGGCCTGGCGATCCTGCGTGGCGGCGATGCGACTTTTGAGCTTGCGCTGGCCTTGTTCGACCGCGGGGTACTGGCGATCAACCGCAGCCAGGCAGCTCAGGCTCAGGATATCTTCATAGAAGCGCTGCCCCTGGTCAAAGCGATTGACCAGGAATGGTTCCAGGCGATGATCCAGCTGCATTTGGGCAACGCCGACCTCTACGAAGGGGACCCGGCTTCGGCAAGCGAGCGCATGCAGGCGGCCCTCCGTCTCGGGAAACGCGTGGGGGACGACTGGTTAATCGCCTCGGCAATCAACAACTTCGGCGAGATCGCCCGTTTCCAGGGCGACCACGAGAGCGCCGAGCAACACTATCTGGAAAGCAAGGAGCTATTTCAAAAGGTCGGCTCCTCGCCGGACATCGCCCGGGAGAACCACAGCCTGGGCCACACTGCGCTGGCGCGCGGCGATCACCAGCAGGCCAGGGAGCTGTTCGAGCGTAGCCTATCCTTGCACCAGCAGATCGGCGTCAAGCGCGGCGTGCTGGAGGCTCTGGCGGGTCTGGCTGGCGTGATGAGCGTAGAGGGCCGGGCCGGTGAGGCCGCGCGCTTGTTCGCCGCCGTCCGATCCCAGTTCACCGAGCTGGGGGCGGACATGTGGCCGGCGGACAAAGTCGATTTCGAGCGTTATTTAGAACGAGCCCGCAGCCAGCTCGAGGCGGAGGAGCTTGCCGCCGCCCAGGCGTGGGGCCAGCAGGCCTCGCTGGGTGACGCCGTCTCCCTGGCAAGGGTTATCGATTAACGCGACCTGGGGAATAATTCAACCGTTTTTCTACCCCCCCCCATTCACCTAAAGGTGGATGACATCCCACCCCTAACCTGCTATGCTGTCATCAGGAGGAACGTCAATTATGGATAACACCGCTCTGCTCGTGACTCAACCTGGCTGAGATCGATCACCAGTTGCTTGGGCTCCTCACCGGGCTGGTCGAGGGTGAAACCGGATAAATCACCGGCCGTCATCGCATCAACGCCGACGTTTCCAGCGGCCTTCCATAACCACGTAGACACCAATCATCCCCACCACACCCAACGCGACCACAACCAGATACCAGTTGAACAAAGTAGGGGGTTCGAACGACTTCAAATTCAGCACGGCGGCGACCAGGATCAGGACCTGCCACAATCCAATGCTGACGAACCCAACCCGCCAGGCGCTCCAGCGGCGCTCCCGGGCGATGAAAAGCCCTCCAAAGCCGAGCAGCGAGAACCACCCACCCAGCACCCGGGCGGTGAGCGGGCTCAACGTCCACGGCCAAAACGCGTCCGCACCCGCCGGGTTCAGGAAAAAATAGACCCACAAGACCAGGAAACCAACGCCCATCGCCGCCATCCAGGCGCGCACCAGGGTCGGCACCGGCATGTCCGGTTCGCGCCAACCCGGGTCGGTCCGGCGGTTGCGCAGCCAGACCAGGGGGATCACAATGGGCGTGAGCACGTAAAGAACCAGCCAGACCTGAAAAGCAAAGTGCCCTTTGTCAAAGCGATCCCAATGGATCAGCGTCGCCGCCAGCATGGACCAGGTGAAAGCAGCCACGCCGGGGAAACCGGCGGCTACAGCGTGCCAGGGGCCGCCGGCCAGAACGCGGGCGAAGAAATAAGCGCCGCCTAAATACCCAGCGCCCATAAACATGGCAGTCATCGCGGGGTTGATATCCCAGGCGAAGAAGCGGCCGCTGCTCCCGGGCAGGAAGTACAGGATCACGAAGGCCAGCAGCAAGAAGGGGATCACCGCCCCTGCCACCCAGCGGGTGAGCGGATAAACTCGGTCGTCGGGAGAAACTTCTTTCATTGGGATATCCGTTCCTTGAGTAAAGGAAATTGATGAGGCTGTATGATGTTCGATGACGTAGCAAAATGATTCTATCATCCCTTTGTCCTACTCATTTTGTCATGATTCGGGGGTTTGGTTGAATCCCCCTGTCTCATAACTTCGCGGAGCACTGTCGCTCCTCAAACCGCAAATAGAAAAGAGCGAGATTTTTTGGCGGGTGAAGCCTGCCAATAACCTCGCTTCTCCTCTTTTTCACGGAGATTCCCATAGAATCTTATTTTATGGCATTCATCGATCAGATGCGCTTTCCTATGATCACGCAAAACTTTGCGGGCTCCCGGCGGCCGCGCAGGCGAGCTCGCCAGGGACGCAGCGCCCAGCGCAGGCCGTAGAAAGGGGTATACAGCTCCCAGCGCAGGCCGAGCTCGGCGGAGAGTTGTTCTAGACGCTCGTAAGTCAGGAAGTTTTCGCTGTGCAAGGCATTCGAAGGGAAGCCGAAGCGGCGCGTGTACTCAGCCTCGCGCTCGCGGACCATCTCGCGACCGCTGGTAGGCTTTCGATAGAGCGGCGTATCGAGGATCGCCAGCCAGCCCTTCGCTCGCAGCACGCGCAGAGCCTCGTGCAAAGTCGTGGCGTAATCGGGGGAATAATGCAGGGAGGCGTTGAACACGACCAGGTCCACCTGCCCAGGTGAGAGCGGCAGACGATCGAACCCAGCTTGAACCGGGGTAAAAGCAACGTCGTAATACCGGAAGGCGCCCAGGCCATCGAAGGGATCGACCAGCAGGTCAACCGCGGCGACCTGGCAGCCGCGCTGCGCCAGGCGGTAAGCGAGCCAGCCGTTGCCTGCGCCCAGGTCCAGCGTCCGGAGCGGCCGTTCGCGCCCGGTCTCCAGGTGGGGTAAGCGCGCCTGCAGGGCGCGAAAACTGCGCGCCCGGATGCGCCAATCGGCGGGGCGTACGCTGCTCAGGTCGGCGAAGGGCAAAGCGCGGTAATACGCCGGATCGATCGAGCCGCGCCCTTCCGCCCGGCGGACTGTAGTGTATTCCTCGATGAACTGGCGGCAGCGCGCCTGCGGTTCGGGCAGCAAGAAGCGCCACACGCCGTCGATGCGCGGGAAGATCAGCCCCTCTTCCTGGCAGCGCAGCTCATCCGGGTCGCTCCGGACCAATCCGGCATGGCAGCTGGGGCAGACGAAGGAAAAGGGCGGAAGACAGGCTCTCACGGCAGCACATCAACCTTGGCTCAGGACGTCCACAGCCGCCTGGTAGACGATCTCCAACGAGCGCTGGATCCGGTTCAGCCGGTCCGGGACCTCCCATTTCAGTTGGGCCAGGCTGTCCATGATCACAACCGCTGCGGCGGTCTGCACCCCGCGCACCTGGCCGATGGCGAACAAACCGGCCGCTTCCATCTCCACGGACTTAACCCCGGCGGACTGGTAATGCTGTACTTCTTCTCGAGTTTCCCGGTACGGAGCGTCCGTCGTCCAGGTGGCTCCAACGACGGGTTCATCGCCGCGCGCCCGGATCGCTCCGGCCAGCGCCTCGACCAGCTGAGGATCGGACGAGACGTACTCGGCGGGCGCCAGGTAGTGCTGCGAGACGCCCTCGTCGCGAACCGCCCGGTCGCACACCACGATATCGCCCGGTTTCAGGTTGGGCTGCAAGGCCCCACCCCAGGTCATCAGGAGCAGGCGCTTGGCGCCCAAAGCGACGAACTCTTCGGCCAGCTCGACGACGATAGGCGCGCCGCCGCCGAAGTCGGTCATCACCCCGGCCTTATTCTTGGAGCGTTTAACCAGGTAGAGGTCGCCCAACATGCTGCCTGCCTTGCTCACCGGGACGCGCCGGCGCATGCGCCGGGGCATGCCGCGCTCCAGGCAGAACAGCAATCCCTCGGGGAAATCGATGTCCGGCAGGCGGCCGAGATGGCGTCGATAAGCGACGATGTCCTCGGGATTGAGCAGGGAGGGTAAATGGAGTTTGCCGGGGTAATTGGGAAAAGTCATTTGCGAAATTCCAAGTGTTATCAGCGTTCCAAATCATTGCTCATGGCGAGGTAGAGCGCGGCCTGGAGCAGCTCGGCAATCAGGACCGCCCAGCAGGCGCCCATCAGCCCCCAGCGCGGGATGAACCACAAGCTCGACACGATCAGGACGGCGAGGCTGAGCAGCAATACCACGGCGAGGCTCTTCTCACGCCCGGCAGCAAGCAATTCCGTGGACAGGTAAATGTTCACCGAATAGGGCAACAAAACCCAGGCGAGCAGGCGCAGCGCGGGCACGGCTGGCTCGAATGCCGGACCGAAAAGCGCGGTCACCACGAACGGGGCGAAGGCGAACAGGGCCAAGGCGGCCGCCACACCTGAAAGGAGCAGCAACCTCCAGGAGAGCCGGAAGATGCGGCGCTGATCTGGCGTGACGGAGGTTTCACTGCCATGAGCCTGGGCCATCACCGGGAAAAGGGCGCCCAGAAGCGCCACGTGGCCGATCTGAGCAGCCTCCACCGGGCGCAGCGCGGCGGAAAACCAGCCGGTCAGCCCCGCGCCTCCCATAAGGGCCAGCAGGTAAACGCTGGCGCGCTGGTACACCACTTTCAGCAAGCCCAGGGCAGCCAGCGGAACGCTGGCGCGCGACAAGCCGATGACCTCAGCAAAAGAAGCCCGCCAGGTCTGGCGAAGCCCGGGGAAGCAGGCAATGCAGAGCATACCTGCCAGCAGGGCGACGGCGGCCTGGGCAGCCAACAGCAGCCAGGCCAGGCTTACCAGGCTGCCGCCGGGCGTGATGAAGGTCCAGACAAGTCCCAGCTGAATGACGGCCAGGGCAAGATTTAACTCCATGAAGGCGGCCATGCGTTCGGCGCCGCGCAGCGCCGCGCTGAACACCGCGTAGAAAGCCATGGGCACGAGCGCCAGGCTGTAGACTTTCAGGGCCAGGACCGCTTGCGGGCTCTGCCGCGGAAGGACAGGGGCTCCCAGGTAAACCAGGGCGATGAAAGCAGCCGCCAGGGATAGTTGCAGCAGCAAAGCAGGCAATACCAGTCTGAATTCGCCGTGCGCGGCCACGGATCGCATCACCAGCGTGTCGGTGCCAAAGGTGGTCAGCACGTTGCCCAAATAGACCACTGCGGCAATGAAGGCGTACGCGCCCAGCCCGTCCTGGCCCAGGCGCCGGGCGAGAATCAGCGTAAAGAGCACCGTCAAGCCCTGCGCGCCAATCCGGGCGAGCAGCAGCCAGGCGGTGTTGCCCCCCACCCTCCGCAACAGGGCGCGCAAGCCGTACCACCAATCGACCCCGGGAACAGCGCCTACGCCGGAAAGGGAATTTAGCAGCGAGCGGATCATGGGGCAATGGATGCGAGTCGATTAAGCCGCAGTCAGGGTAACTGGCGGCGAATAGCGCAACGAAAGGATGTAGAAGTCTCCCCAGCCACGAAAAGGATACGCGCTCCCCAGGCGGTCGTCCATCCGGCAAAGCAAACGATACAGCCGCGGGCGTCGCTTGGCCAAGTTCTTGCTCTCCGCAGGCGGAGCGAACACGGACAGGCCCTCCACGGATAGTGGTGTGAAATCCGGGCCGAAAGCTGCAATGGCTTGCCGGGGGGTGAAGTAGTGGACCATGAAACGCTCCCCTTCTAAATGGGCCAGCGTGCCTTTCCGGGACAGGCGGCGGAAAGCGAACCTGAAGTCGCCGGTGAAGGCCATGGCCAGCTCCCACAGGCAGACCGGCGGCATCAGCACCCAGGTGACCAGGCCGCCGGGGAGCAGCAAGTCCGGCAGGCTGCGGGTGACCTGGCGCAGGTCGGCCAGGCAGTTCAAGCCGCCCAGGTTCGAAAAGACCGCCTCAAAAGGACCAGCGCCGAGCTCTTCCAGGCTGGTAAAGGAGCAGGTTTGCACCGTGACACGCGCCTCCAGGCCCAGGCGAGCAACCTTGGCGCGGGCGCGCCCCAACATGCCGGGCGCGATGTCGGTGGCGTGAACGGAAAAGCCGCGCTGCGCCAGGTAGATCGCATCGGCACCGGTGCCAGCGTTGAGCTCCAGTATGCACGCGCCTGGCTGCAGCTTGTCGATCAGGTGATCGTAAACCTTGGCCCGCATGCGGGACAGGTTGGGGTGATCCTGGGCAAAGCGGTCATACCTCTCCGCGGTGCGGGAGAAAGCCCTGGCGACCCGCAGATTGTGATCGCTCACGGGCCCTCTCGTTCCTGCCGCGCTGGGGTAGCGGCAGCCTCGTAGGACAGGCGCTGAACCATGGGCTCGATGGGCTGGTCAGGCCGTTTCTCCAGGCGATTAAGCCGCCAGCGTTCCAGGGGCAGCGCCAGCCCGTTGGAGAGCAGGGCCGCCAACGAACGCAGAACGCCGGTCTCCTGCCGTTTGCCGGATATGCGCGGCCCAGCCGCCGAGTTTCCCCGGCCTCTCAGGCGCTGCCAAGCTTTTCTAGCGCGGAACTCCCTATGCAGCACCCGGTGCAGCTGCCGGTAGAACGCGGTCGAGTACGGCCCTTGGTAGAGCATTGCCAGGTCCTCCGAATCGACCCAATTTTGCCGGGCGCCTAGCTGGGCGCGCACCGCGGCGTGAAATTTCGTGCCCGGCAGCGGGTACGAGACCGACATTCCGATGTCGTCCGGTTGGGCCTCGCGCACCAGCTGCAGGGTTTTTTCGATGTCGGCGCGCCCTTCGCCCGGGTAGCCGAACTGCAGGAAGAAACCAACCCGGACCCCGGCAGAGCGCAAGCGCCGGGCGGACTGGTGGATCTGCTCGACCTTGATGCCCTTGTCCATGGCGTTCAAGATGCGCTGCGAACCGGACTCGGCCCCCAGCCAGACGCTCCGGCAGCCGGCGCGGCGCAGCGCCTCGATCTCGCCGTCGCGCAGCAACAGGTCGGCGCGGCTCAGGCATTTGAAGGGGATCTGCAGGCCGTGTTCCTGAAGCAGGCCGGCGAAGCGCGACAGCCAACCCGGCTTGAGACCGAAGATGTCGTCCACGAACCAGATGTGGTCGGGCCCGTACGTCTCCGCCAGCCAGCGCAGCTCGGCGACCACGTTCTCCGGGCTGCGCACGTTGTAGCGCTGGCCCCAGATCGGCTTGGCGCACCAGTTGCAGTGGTAAGGGCAGCCGCGCGTGGTGACCACGTTCATCGAAAAATAGCCGCGGCGCTCCATCCAGATGGCACGGTAGCGCTCCAGGTCAACCAGGTCCCAGGCCGGGAAGGGCAGCGCATCCAGGTCACGGATGTCTGGGCGGAGCGGGTTGCGCCGGACCTCAAACCGGCTGGACTCACTTGCCTGCCGGTAGCATAAGCCCAGGATCGACTCCAGGGATGGCGCGGCGCGGCCGGTGAGCGCGTCGAGCAGCTCGCCTAGCGTGCGCTCCCCCTCACCGACCTCGACGTAATCGGCGCCCTGAGCCAGATACTCACCCGCATGGTCGCTGGGGTCCGCGCCGGCGACGATCACGGTACAGCCTCGCGCCTTCGCTTGGGCGATCATGGTGAAGGCCGCCGTGCGCATGCGCAGCAGGCACATCTTGGAAAGGTAATTGAAGTTGTCCTCGTAAATCACGGCGAAGCGCGGGCTACTGTGGTCCAGCGCCGCGGCCCATTCCGCCTCCGACTCGGCCAACATGGCATCAAATAAGTGGACCCTATAGCCTTTCTCGCGCAGGTAGCTGGCCGCGTAGAGCGCCCCTAGGGGCGGGTACGGCTGCATGGCAGCGTACAGCTTGGGGTCGAAGCGCAGGTAATAAGATTGCCCCAACAAGACCTCGCAACTCGTCATGGCGCCGCCTCGAACTGGCGCAGTCGCTCGGCATAGGCGGACAGCGTGCGCCGTTCGTGCCCGTCGAAGTGCCCCTTGCACCAGTCGGCGCAGAAACCCACCTCGCCGAATCCATCCTTCCGGCGGTTGAATTTTTCAAGCTTGCGAGCCATCTCCCAGCGTTCGAGCTTTGCGCCAAAAGACCCATTCAGCAGAGCTTCCGCCGCGGCCTGCCTCCCGGACCTGCCGCTGCGCTCCAGCCGACCGAACGGCCACCTGGGAGGCAGGACTGCGTTGGGCAGGTAGTCCGTCACCCAGGGGTTGAGACGGATCATCCGCCGGTAGACCGCCGTCCCGGCCAGCGGCACCATTTGAGCGATCTCGTGGGCGGCATACAGGTTGCGCCGGGGATATTCCATGGCGGATTCCGTCAGGAAGTAATTCGGGCAGATCGTATCGCCCGCCAGCGCAGCCCGGCGGACCAGCAAGATGACCGCCGCCCGGCACAACCACAGGCGCCCCGGCGCGGTGACCACCAGGTAATCCAGGTCGGCGCCGGAAGCGACGTTGTCCACCGCCAGCGCGCCGGTGAGGGCCACCATGCGCACGTAGGGCAGCCCGGCGATCGCCCTTCCGTAGCGAAGAGCCTTGGGCCACAGGCGTACGGCGACCCGTCCCCGCTCCCGGCGGAGCGGCACGAGCTGCTCCCGTCCCGGCAACGTGTAATATTCGCCCGAACGGACAAGCCGCCTTGAAGCTAGCCCGTCCAGGCTGGTCTTGACCTCGGCCAGGCTGGCGCGGCGCTCGATCAGGTAAGCATGGATCTCGCCCACGGTGAGCGGGTAATCGAAGACGTCGGCGTAAGCCGCCGTCCGCAGAACCGCTCGATCGAGCGTGCACGAGCCATTTGCACTGGACGATCTGGCTGTCGGGAAGTTCACCCCTAGTTTTTCGACATAGCTGTTTATTAACATCATTCAATTGGATATTGATGCTCGCCGGCGCTGGCGGTTAACAGCCAGGGACTGCCAGAGGGTTACCCCCGAAGTGAAGGTCAACCCCAGGCAAAAGATCGCCGCGTAAACGGCAATGAACCAGTTTTGCAGGCGCGCCGCCAGCAGGACGGTAAACAAATTGAACAAGGCAAAAGCGAATTCGTAAAACACGATGGGATCGAGCTGGAGCTGGTAGCGACCGGTGAGCCAGCTCTGCCCCCGGCCAGTAAGCCCGGACTTGGGAGTCCGTTCAAAGGCGATCTGCACGCCCCTCAGGATCTGCAGCAGGGCTCGCACGGTGTTCAGCATCATCCCCGCTCCCAGGGCGGAGAGGAGCAGCACCTTCGGCAGGGAACGCAACCAGCCCGCCCCGAGCTGGCGTTGTCCAGCCAGGAAAAAGATCGTCGGAGCGAAGGTGGTCAGGCTGAAGAAGAGGGCCAGCCCAAAGAGCGAAACCAGGGCGCCGTAGTGGACGGACAAAACCAGCACCAGGGGGTAAAGCACGGCTAAGCCGAACAGCAGCAGGTGAACCCCGTAGCCGAACAGGTGCAGGCTGGCTTCCAGCTTCTTGACCAGCGGAAGATCGCTGGCCCACACAGCGGGCAGGTGCTTGGCAGCGCATTCCAGGCTGCCGCGCGCCCAGCGCAGCTGCTGGCGGCGGTAAGCGCTGAAACTGGGCGGCAGTTCGGCGGGCACTTCGACCTCGCGCAGGAAGCGTCCCTGCCAGCCTTTGAAGAAAGCGCGATAGGACAGGTCCAGGTCTTCGGTCAGGGTGTCGGACTGCCAGCCGCCGGCCTGCTCGAGGGCGGCCCGCCGCCAGACCCCGGCGCTGCCGTTGAAATTGAACCAATACCCGCCCCGCCAGCGGGCGAACTGCTCGACCATGAAATGCGCGTCGATAGCCAGGGACTGCAGGCGGGTGAGCAGGGAATACTCGCGGTTGAGATGCCCCCAGCGGGTCTGCACGAAGCCGACCGCCTGATCCTGGAATGCCGGGATGGTCCGCTTCAGGAAGTCGGCGGGGGGCAGGAAATCGGCGTCAAAGATGGCGAAGAACTCGCCTTTGGCCCGGGTGGTCCCCTCGGCCAGCGCGCCGGCCTTAAAGCCGTCTCGCTCCATCCGGTGGAGGTGGACGATATCGACTCCCTCCGTGCGCAAACGCCGGACCAGGCTGCTCACGATCTCGACTGTCTCATCCGTCGAATCGTCCAATACTTGTATCTCGAGCCGTTCCCCCGGGTAATCCAGACGGGCGACGGCTTGAATCAGCCGCCCAGCGACGTACAGTTCGTTGTAGATCGGCAGCTGCACGGTCACGACCGGCCAGTCTTGCAAAGGCATCTGTTCGTGGACGGGATCGGGGTCATCCGCCCGCAAACTGAGGTATGTCAGGTAAAAGAAGTTAATCCCGAAGACAAAGAGCAGTCCAACGACGATCAGGTACAGCAGCGCGGTGGGGGCTAAAAGCAGGTCAACCATCGGCGACCTCGATGAAGGAGCTCCGATAGGCCGCAGCCCAAAAGCCCCAGGCAAACCAGGCCCACAGGCGGCCAGGCACAAGCAGCCAAGTATAGTAGTCGAAAAAGCCGATCAGGGCGACCGCGGCCAGCAACGCCGAAGCGCCGACCAAGGCGGGGGAGAAATTCAAGCGGCGCCGGTTCAGGCCCAATGCCAGCCATGGAGCGACCAGCGTTACGCCGTAAAAGAACGCCCCGAAGAGGCCGATCTCGGCGGCAACATCCACAAGCACGAAGTGCGCCGGCTGGTAATCGGCCTGGAAATCGGGGAAGCTCCGGCTCATGGCCGTGGGCAGCGCGCCGAGGCCAACACCGGTCAGCGCGTTGACGGAAAAAAGCTGGTTGGCAGCCTGGTTAAGCAGGGTACGCTCGCCAATCGCCTGGAATTCCTGGGGGACGGTCTGAAATGAACCGTCCCAGCCCAGGCGCACACCCAGGGAAGGTGTGTTTTGCCACAGGAAAGGGAGGATCACGACCAGGGTGGCAGCGAGCATGCCCAGCCAGCGGACGAGCGAGCTGGAGCGAGTCTTGACCAGCCAGGCGAATACCAGCGCCATGCCGACGGCCAGGGCCAGCCAGGCCGAACGAGAATAGGTGAAGAAAAGGCCCAGCGCTCCCACGGTGAACGCGCCCATCCCCAGGGGGCGCCAGCGATCCGGGGCTTCACAGAACCAGGCCGCGATCAGGATCAACCCAAAGGCCAGGCACCCGCCAAGGATGTTCGGATGGTCGGAAAGCCCGTAAGCGCGCAGCCAGCGCTCCCCGGCGACGGTGACCACGCTGACCCCCTTCCAGTCCGGGTTTAAGGCGTACTCTCCCCAGACGCCCAGGCCGAGGGAGCTTTGCTGCAGGACCTGCTCGACACCGATCACGGATTGAACCACGACCATCAGACCCAGCGGGAGGATCAGCCGGTCCAGAGAATTCACCTCGTTGAGCACCATGAGATAGAAAGCGCCCAGTGCGATCAAACGAACGACGTGATAGATAGAGAGCAGTGGATCGACGGAGAGCGGCACGCTTAACAACCCCAAAAACGCCAGGCCGGCCACGGGGATGGTGAGGAAAAGCGGGCCGAAGGTGAGGCGGCGAGGCTTCAACGCCAAGGCTCCCAGCCAAAACACCAGCGCAGCGAGCATGACGATGTCCGGGGCGAACAACAGGAAGTCGGTGTAATCGCGGTAGACCGGCGGGAACGGCCTGGAGATCAGGAGATAGCGGAAGCGAAAGGGGATCAAGACGAGGGTCGCGCCCAGGGCGAGGCGGGCCAGCCCGTACAGTAGCGCCGCCAGGATGCGCCTCGTCCTGGCGATAGCTGCGGAACCGGCCGGTTTACCGATCCCGGAGGGGGCTATACCAAAACGGCGATCAATCCACCTGGTGATTTGAGACGTATAAGTAAGCAAATCTGAGGACATAGCGCTCGAAAACTTTTCCGATGAACCTAAGCAAAACAAATGACGATGAATGAGAGCTTCGTGGTCAACGCCCGCTGCCTGACCCGGCGGACCGGCGGCGTCGAACGGTACGCTCGAGCGGTCACCAAGCGCCTGGGCGAACGGGTCTGGCTGGCAGCTCCAACGGGGCGCTGGCAGGGGAGCTGGGGGCACGCCTGGGAACAAGTTGCTCTGCCGAGGCTGCTGACCGAAACGGAGGCGCTGTGGTCGCCGGCGAACAGCGGGCCGCTGAGGGTCTCCAAACAGGCGGTGACCATCCACGACGTCAGCGTTTGGGACCATCCTGAATGGTACCGGCGCGACTTCGCCGCCTGGTACCGCTACCTGCTCCCTCGGCTGGCGCAAACAGCAGCTGTGGTGATCACCTGCTCTTCATACTCATATATACGCATCAAAGAGCGCCTGCGGATCTGTGATCGCAAGATTGCAGTGGTGCCCTGCGGGGTCGACCGGGCGATCTTCCACAGCTATTCCTGCGAAGACCAGGGGAAAATCCGCCGGAAATACCGCCTGCCGGGTGTGTACCTGTTGGCGGTGGGCTCGCCCGGCCCACGTAAAAATCTGTTCCGGCTGCTGCGCGCCTGGGAGATCTCCGGGTTGGGGGGTGAAGCCGGTCTTGTCCTGGTGGGGGCCAACGCCAGGACGCTGCGTGGTGGGCTCGGTCCAATTGAGTTGCCCGGCGGCGTGCGTAGTCTGGGATACGTAAGCGACGCCGACCTGGCAAGATTGTATTCCGGCGCGGCTGCTTACGTTTTGCCGTCCTTGCAAGAGGGGTTCGGGCTGACCGTGCTGGAAGCGATGGCTTGCGGCGCGCCGGTGATCGCCAGCCGCAGCGCGGCGCTCCCGGAGGTAGTGGGGAACGCCGGTTTGTTGATCGATCCGTTGAACGAAGCCGAGCTTGCCTGGGCGATGCGCACGATCCTGGAAGACTCCGCCCTGAGGCAGGCGCTGATCGCCAGGGGAACTGCAAAGGTATGCGACTACTCATGGGAACAAACAGCCGAATCGATATGGACTATTTTGGAACGCATCCGTTAGACTACCCAACCAACGGGAAAACGAACTCGCACGGTTCCGGGACCGGCAACGGCCATCTTCCGGTTGACGGTGGAAGGGACCTGCGAAAGCTACTTGATGGCGGGCTGCGAATCGCCTTAGTGCAGGACGCGCTGCCCTTCATCGGCGGCGCGGAGAATCTGCTCCAGGCTGCCTGGGAGCTCTTCCCGCAGGCGCCCCTGTATACGCTGATCTACAACCGGAAGGCCTTCGCCGGGACGAGCTTCGCCGAGAAACGCATCTACAGCTCTTTCCTGGACCGGCTGCCGGGTGCCTGGCGCAGCCACCGCAGCTATCTGCCGCTGTACCCGCTGGCCGTCGAACGCTTCGACCTGCGCGCCTACGACCTGGTGCTCTCCTTCAGCTACGCCGTAGCCCACGGCGTATTGGTGCGCCCGGACCAGCTGCACGTCAGCCTGGTGCACACCCCGCTGCGCTACGCCTGGCACTTCTACCACGAGTACTTGAATGAGGCCGGCCTGCGTTCCGGACCCAAGGGGTGGCTGGCTCAACTGGTCTTGCTTTACCTGCGCATATGGGATCATTCCGCAGCCAGCCGGACGGACAGTTTTGTGGCCATCTCGGAGTGGGTGGCGCGCTGCGTGCGGCGGGCCTACCGGCGGCGCGCCCGGGTGATCTACCCTCCGGTGGAAGTGGAGAAATTCCGGCCGCGGCCTCCCCGGGAGGGTTATTACGTAGCCATCTCCCGGCTGACGCTGCATAAGAAAGTCGAACTGATGGTAGCAGCCTTCAACAAGCTTAAGCTGCCTCTGCTGGTGATCGGCGAGGGCGCCGAACGGCGGCGACTCCAGCGCATCGCCGGGCCGAACGTGCGCTTGCTCGGCTGGCAGCCGGAGGCCGTCATCCAAGAGCTGTTGGGCAGAGCCAGGGGTTTCGTGCACGCCGCCGAGGAGGACTTCGGCATCGCCCTGGTCGAAGCCCAGGCCGCCGGCTGCCCCGTGATCGCTTATGGGAGAGGCGGCGCGGTGGAGAGCGTGCTCCACGGAGAGACCGGCCTGCTCTACCCGAAACAGAGCGCGGCGGCGCTGTGCGCGGCGGTCGAGGATTATGAAGCCGGAAAATACACGTTCAACCCGGCCGACCTGCTGGCCAACGCCCGGCGCTTCAGCCGGGGTCGCTTCCAGCGCGCTCTTGCCGGGCACCTGGCGAGCGAATGGACGCGGTTCAACGAAAAGAAACATGGGAATGTATCTAAAGAACAGGCTGATCTCCGCCTCCCCGCGCAGCCTTGAGTGGGGCTCACGCTACGTGGCCAAGCTGCTCATCGAACGGGTCATCGCCGGTTTGGCGCTGGTGCTCCTGGCCCCCTTCCTGGCGCTCGTGGCGGTATTGATCAGGTTGGACTCACCCGGACCGGCGCTGTTCCACCAGCGGCGGCTCGGCTACGGCGGCTCCAGCTTCGAAATGTTGAAGTTCCGCAGCATGAGCCTGCAGGCCGAGGCGATGTTAACCCGCAGCTTGCGCGCCGATCCGGGCCTCAGAGGACGATGGGCGCAGCGCCGTAAGCTGCGCCGCGATCCCCGGGTAACGCGCCTGGGGAAGATCTTGCGCCGCTACAGTATCGACGAGCTGCCGCAGTTATGGAACGTAGTGAGAGGGGAAATGAGCCTGGTCGGGCCGCGCCCGATCTTAAAGCAGGAGCGCCGCGCGTACGGGCCGGCCCTGGCCAGCTATAAGCAGGTCTTACCCGGAATGACCGGTCTGTGGCAGGTGCAGGGGCGCAACCACATCGGCTTCGCCGAACGGGCGCGCCGGGACGTGGAATACGTCAGCAGCTGGTCACTGCGGCTGGACCTGTACATCCTGGCGCGCACCCCCTGGGTGGTGGTCAGAGGCGACGGCGCTTATTGAAGCGAAATTGGGAAAAAACCTCGCGGTTTCGGTGTATAAGAGAAGTCTTGTTCGGTAACCCCACTGAAGGACCTAATCCAGCTTCAACGGCTCCCAGTGATCGACGCTCCAGCCTACGTAAGCGACGGGCGTGCCGCCGCGCCGGGCCGGGCGCAGTTTTTCAACCAGGATACGGCCCGTATCCAGGGGGGTTCCCTCCTGGGTCTTCACCGCTGCGACGCCCGCGGTGAGCAGATCAGCCGGCGAACAGTAACCGTTCAATTCACGCACGTTCCCGATGGCGATATAACGCCCGTCCTCCCCGGAAGCAGCCAGACCCACCGCGGCTAAAGCGCCGACCACGCCTTGCTCGTCCCCACCCAGACCGAGTAGTTTTATTGCGTGGGCCTGCGCGAGGCGGCGAGCCTCCTCCTGGCTGAGCACTTCCCGCTGCGCCCTCCGGCCAAAGGCGATGATTACCTGCGGAACCTGCGCAGCCAGGCACAACCCGGGATCGCTGCCCGGTTGTAGATCCGCCAGGATATGCAGGCGCACCCGCTCCGCCAGATAGTCCAGATCGGCGGCCGCATCGAGCAAGATCGCCGCGCTGCTGTTGTTCTTCGTATATGGAACGCGCGGGTCGAGCAACAGCTGGTGGCGGACGACGCCGACTACTGGGTAATCCTGGTTGAGGTCTGCGGCGATCTGGCGGGCCAGGTTGCCAGTCCCTCGAGATTCGGCGTTATCCGTATCGTCCAAACCAATGTAGATCATCTTTTTTCCTCTATTTCATCCGACACTTCGATTATAATTTGTTATGGGCATATGCCCATAACAATTGGTAAAAACATACCCAAAGGAGGTTCCATGAGCAAGATCTTTGTACGCCACCGCCGCCACGTCGGCCGCGGCGCGGGAAGACCGCGTTTCGCCATCGTCGCTGTGCAAGGGACCGACCTGCACATCTTTAAGACTCGGGTGCGCCGGGCCGAATTGGAAAAATTAGCCCAGGAGGTTGGCGCCGAGATCGTCTTCCTGCCCCGCGGCGAGCAAGAGGGCGAAGCCGAAGAGGGTTGGGACCTGGAAGAAGGCGGCGGGCGCAAACGCCGGCGCAAGAAAAACCAGGGCAAGAATTAGCACACATGCCAAGACCTCGCAAGCGGCGCCGGTTGAGGCACAAGCCGCGCCAGCTGACCTTCAAACCCGCCGGCGTGGCGCTGAATGACCTGCGCCTGGTCCAGTTGCGGCACGAGGAGCTGGAAGCGTTGCGGCTGGCAGACCTGGAAGGGCTTACCCAAACACAGGCTGCCGAGTCGATGGGCGTTTCGCGTTCAACCTTTCAGCGCATGCTGACCAATGCCCGCCGCCAGACGGCGATGGCGCTGGTTGAGGGGCAAGCTCTCTCGGTAGAGGGCGGCGACTACGTTGTAGCCGAGCGGCAGCGCCGCGGCCCGCGCCGCCAGAGAGACTGACGAACCTGATCCTCCCCTGCGGTTAAGTATCGCGGTAGAGACGAGTCCCCGGATTTTCGCCCGCCAGCGCGCGGGTTAGGCTCTCCGGCTCAAACCCATCGACCAGCAAGACCTCTTTCACGCTGCGAGCGTTCGCCAGGCTTGCTAAGAGAGCCCGCTCGACGGGAAGATCGTTCAGATCGCGGGCCAGCAAATCGCTCACCGCGATCTCGGGGATGAACTCGGCCTGGGGATCCTTCTTGGGATCGGCGCTAAACATACCGCGTTCATCCTTAACCAGGATACAGCGCTGCGCGCCGAGCACCTCCGCGGTCAAAAAAGCGCCTACATCCGTGCGGTGGGCGGGGATACGCCCTTGAGGGGCAGGTTCTTCCCACAAACCGTAGGGCGGCATGGCGTGCATCACCGGGATGGCGCCCAACGCCATGTAGGCGGGCAATTTAACCATATCATCGTGGCCGATCTTAACCCCGCCGTGGGGAGCCAGCAGCAAGGAGACCATCAACGCGTTCTGCTCGCTGATGCTGGAACCAAGTTTTGCCAGGACGCCGGTGGGCATGCCCAGATCCAGGGCGATGGCGTAAGCGTGGCGGCTGCGTGTACCCCCGCCGGTGGTAACCAGGATCTGGTGCTCGGCGCGCAGCGCCACGATCGCTTCTAACAAAGGCAACAGCACGGCGCTGCCTCGATCAACGATGCTCTGCCCGCCCAGCTTGATCACATTCAGCTGCGGCATGGGCCGGAAAACCCTGGCGGTCTCGGTGCCTTCCAGCAAAGCCTTATCCATCAGCGACTCGGCCATCAGCGGCGAATCGATGTGCAGCCTGCCGCTGCTATCTCTTTTCAAGCCCATACGCTACTCCTGGTTAATGCTCCTTTGGAGCTCATAATTAAACCGGGATGTTCGGGCAGGCGCTGCCCGTCCAAACATCCCAAGATCTCACCAAGTTTAGCACAGCGGCTTATTGCTGCTCGTTCCAGGGGTTCGAATCGGGGGTGAAGAGCGGCGAACCGAACTGCTCAACGCCGTACCCGGCGATCAGCTCTTGCGTGGGGACGGAAATCAGCCAGTCGATGAAGGCGTTCGCCAGGTCGTTTTGGATGTGCGGACCCTTATCCGGGTTCACAGCGATCACGCCGTACGGGTTGAACAGGATCGGGTCGCCTTCCACCAGTATGACCAGCTCGGTGCCCTCCAGGGTGCGCGCCAGGTAAGTGGCCCGGTCGCTCAAAGTGTAAGCCTGCTGCTCGTCCGCCAGGGTCAGCACGGCGCCCATCCCCTGCCCGGCGGAGATGTACCAGTCGCCGGAAGGCTCCAGGCCGGCGGCCTCCCAGATCGAGCGTTCCTTGGTATGGGTGCCGGAGTCATCGCCGCGGGAGACGAAGGGGGCCTCGGCTGCGGCGATGGCCTGAAATGCGGCTGCGGCGTCGGTCATCCCACCGATCCCGGCGGGATCGCTCTCCGGGCCGACGATGACGAAGTCGTTGTACATCACGTCCTCACGGCGCACGCCGTGCCCGGCGGCCATGAACTCATCTTCCCGGGCGCGAGCGTGGACCAGCAGCACGTCGGCGTTGCCGTCCTCGCCGAGCTGCAAGGCCTGGCCGGTGCCGACGGCGATCACGTCCACGGTGATACCAGTTTGGGCTTCAAAATCCGGCAGGATGTAATCCAGCAAGCCCGAATCATCGGTGCTGGTGGTGGTCGCCAGGATCAACGAGCCGCCCGTCTCGCCGGATGTTTCCGTCGCTGGCGCGGTCGTCTCGACAGGTTCCGGGGTTTGGGCAGGGCCGCAGGCCCCCAACAACAGACTCAGAATAACGATCAAGCCGATCCAGGTGAGCAACTTCTTAGGCATACTTCGCCTCCTTAAGGTTGATAGAATGGGGCTTACCAGTTCAAAGGGGAACCGGAGTGCTTAATACACCATGCGGCCTTCGACGAAAGCCGCCGTGCGCGGATCGCGCGGTTGGTTGAAGAATTGATCGACGCCGGACACTTCGATTAGGCTTCCTTCGAGCATCAGGGCGGCGCGGTGAGCCAGCCGGCGCGCCTGGAAGACATTGTGGGTCACTAAAACCACGGTGACGCTCTGTTCCCGGTTGAGTTCGGTGATGATCTCTTCGATCAAGCCGACGTTGTAAGGGTCCAGGTTTGCGGTGGGTTCGTCGAGCAGCAGCACATCCGGATCGATCACCATGGCGCGGGCCAGGGCGACGCGCTGGGCTTCGCCTCCCGAAAGGGTGCGGGCGCCCTCGTCGGCGAACTCGAACAGCCCGACCCTCTCCAGGACGCGTTCGATATCTTTGCGTTCGTCGCGCTGGCCGCGCAGGCGCAAGCCGAAGGCGATGTTGGCGCGCACGCTGCGGTTGAGCAGCATGGGGCGCTGGAAGACGGTGGTCACCTTGCGCCGCATTTGGAGGGGCGGCTCCTGGTCCGCGCTGAAGGGTACCTGGCGGTAATGGATCGTCCCTTCACTCGGCGGTTCCAGGAAGTTCAGCAGGCGCAGCAGGGTGCTTTTTCCCGCGCCGCTGGGGCCGACCAGGCCAAAGACCTCGCCGCGTTCGATTTCCAGGGAGGGGATCTCTAGCACCCGCCGGCCTGCGTAATCCTTGGCGACGTTCTGCAGTGTATAGACGGGAGCGTTCATTCGTCGAAGGCTCTCCCTTGCAGGCGCAGCATCGCCAGGTTGGCAAAAAAGGAAAGCCCCAGCAGCACGACGCCGAGCGCCATCGCCAGGTCGAAATTCCCTTTGCGGGTTTCCAGGACGATTGCGGTGGTCAGCACGCGGGTTTTATGCTCAATGTTGCCGCCCACCAGCATCACCGCGCCGACCTCGGAGATGATGCTGCCGAAGCCGGCGATGATCGAGACGATCACACCGACGCGGGCCTCCAGGACTACGGTCACGGCCAGCTGGCGCTGGGTAGCGCCGAGGGCGCGAATTTGCCGGTACAGGCCCGGGTCGACGCCCATAACTGCCGCCATGGTAAACCCGGATACCAGCGGAAAAGCGATGATGGTTTGAGCCACGATCATGGCCGCAGGGGTAAAAAGGTCGGGCAGGAATGACAGGTCCAGGGCGCTCAACGGGCCGCCGCGCGAGAGCATCAGGTAGACGAAGAGGCCCACTACCACCGGCGGAAAACCCATGCCGGTATAGAGCAGAGCAACCATGATGCGCCGCCCGATGAAGCGGTTCAAGCCCATGAACACCCCCAAGGGGATGCCGATCAAGGTGCTGAACAACAGCGCCGTCCCGGTGACGCGCAGTGAAAGCCCGACGATCTCGACCAGGGCCGGGTCAAACATGGGCTGTATGTCCGCTAACCATACTGTATAATTGAAGGGATACAAACATACACACGAATCTTACCTGCGCTCCAGGAGATTGTCAAGCAAGGCTGCGGTTATTTCCCACCAACCGGACAGAACCAACGCCAGATACGGTCAACGAGTTCCCGGAAAAAGATATAATCTACGCGAGAGCGCAGACAAAACATGGAAGACCAATACCTCTACCAGCAAATCGCCGAGAGAATCCGCCAGGAGATCCTGACGGGACGGCTCGAAGCGGGCGACCGGCTGCCTTCGGTGCGGGAACTGGCCGCGCAGTGGAACTGCACGTTGGGCACCGCCCAGCGCGCTTATCACGAACTGGCCGAACAGCATCTCGTGGTCAGCCGCCCCGGACGCGGCACACAGGTAGCCGATAAGTCCTCCCTCGCTGCCGACACCGCCCTGCGCCGCGCCAACCTGGTACACCGCGCCGAAGCTTTCCTGCTGGAGGCGCTGACCGCGGGTTTTGAAGCCCAGGAGGTCGAATCCGCTGTGCGCCAGGCCCTGGACCGCTGGCGGGTGCTCGAGCGCGAGCCGGATCGTCCCGCCGAACACACGCTGCGCTTCTCCGGCAGCCACGATCTGGCGGTCGCCTGGCTGGCGGCGCGTTTTGGCGAATTCACCGACGGCGGCAGGCTGGAGCTGGCCTTCACGGGCAGCCTGGGCGGGTTGATCGCCCTGGCCGAAGGTCACGCCGACCTGGCTGGAGCACACCTGTGGGATAAGGAGAGCGGGGAATATAACGCCCCCTACGTCCGCAGATTCCTGCCGAACGAACGGGTAGCTTTGCTGACCCTGGCCCACCGGCGCCTGGGACTGCTGGTCGCGCCCGGCAGCCCGCTCTCGATCGAGAGCCTGGACGACCTGGCGCGCCCCGAGGTCCGTTTCGTCAACCGCCAAGCCGGTTCCGGTACGCGCGTCTGGCTGGATTATGCTTTGCAAGAGGCAGAGATTGCGCCAACGCAGATCGACGGCTACGACGAGGAAAAAATGACCCACCTGGAGATAGCCCGGGCGATCGCCGAAGGCCGGGCCGACGCCGGATTGGGGCTGGAAACCGCCGCGCTCGCGTACGGGCTGGCGTTCTTTGAGCTGCGCCGCGAGCGCTATGACCTGGTCATCCCGGAGGTGACGCTGGATCGCCCCCAGCTCCAGGCGTTGTGCGCCTGGCTGGAACTGGACGAGACGAAAAGCGCTATCGCCGAATTAGGCGGTTACGATCCAGAAGAATGCGGGAACCTGGTTTGGGTTGAGTGATAATGGGGGGAATTCCGAGAGTTACGGTACTTGTAGGAATTAGGAGAAGGGGCTTAGAGAATAATTTGGCTCCACGAGTGAACCGCGCCGACAGTTAACCGATCTCGAACTCTTTGATCAGGCGCTTCTCCACCGGGCTGTCGATCAGGGCTTTCACTTTGACGTATGCTTCGATCCCCGAACCGAGCAGTTTGCGTTTGAGCAGCTCATCAACCTGGAACAACCCGGCGGAGTTGTTCATCAACACGTTGATCTGGATGGGTTTATCCTCCCCCTCCACGATCTCGACGCTGTCCACCGCTGCGGCGGAGAGAGAATAGATATCCACGTTGCCGGCCTCGTAGGGGATGCG
>CAYNWK010000047.1:0-29491 GCA_964400875.1 uncultured Anaerolineaceae bacterium
TTTGCTTTTTTGCACCCTTTCCCTTTTTGGGAGAATACTTGTGGGTAATCACCACAACAAATCGCTGGTTGATCGCGACCTGGCCCCCGGCACTTGGGCAGCAGCCTGCGCTGCATGCCTCCAAATGCCGGGGACCGGAGATACTGGCGGCTTTTTCCTCGTTTCTTCAGCTACTGCCTCTTCTTCTTTACGACCTCCTCGGCGGCCCGCACGATGTCGTCGGGCGTCAAGCCGTACTTCTCCAGCAGCTCTTGCGGCTCGCCGGATTCGGCGTAGGTGTTATCGATGCCGACGAAACTCATCGGTACTGGTTCCACCTCGGCGACCGCCTGGGCGACCAAGGCTCCCAGGCCGCCGTTGAGCACGTGCTCCTCGGCAGTGACGATAGCGCCCGTTTCGCGGGCGGCCGCCGCGATCGCCCCACGGTCAAGGGGCTTGATGGTGTGCATGTCCAGCACCCGCGCTTCGATGCCGCGCTTGCTCAGGATGTGGGCCGCTTCCAGCGCCGCCGCCACCATCAGCCCACAGGCGATGATGGTCACATCACGCCCTTCGCGCAGCCGGTTGGCCGCGCCGATCACGAAATCCGCCCCGTTCTGATAGACAACGGGCGTTTTCGTGCGCCCCGTGCGCAGGTAAACCGGCCCTTCCTGGGAGAACATGGCGCGGGTCAGCGCTCGCGTGGCGGGCTCATCTGCAGGTGCCAGCACGGTGAAGTTAGGCAATGACGTCGCCAGGGCGATGTCTTCGATCGCCATCTGGCTGGGGCCGTCTTCGCCGATGCTGATCCCGGAATGCGATCCCACCAGTTTGACGTTCATGCGCGGGAAAGCGATGCTCATGCGGATCTGATCGTAGGCGTTGCACATCAAGAAGCAGGCAAAGCTGGCAGCCAGCGCCTGCTTTCCGGAAGCCGCCAGCCCGCTGGAGACGCCGATCAGGTTGCTTTCGGCAATGCCGACGTTGAAGAAGCGCTCCGAGTTCTCGTCGCCAAAATATTGCGTGCGTGTCGAGTTGCCCACGTCGCCGTCCACAACGACGATATTTTCGTTTTCTCGGCCCAGCTCCCGCAAGGCCTCCCCGAAGGCGTTGCGGGTCGGCAGGCCGTAATCCAATCCAATACGTTTGCCAATGTCCATTGTTAAACCTCCCCGTATTTGTTTTCGGCGGTAACCCGGGTGGGTTTCTCCTCCGCTGGCAGGGAAGTAAATGCCCAGGTATGCCTCATCTCGTCCAGTTCGGCCAACGCGGTTTCGAGCTGTTCCTCGTCCAGCGGTTTGCCGTGCATGCGGTTTACCTCGTCCTGTTCGAAGGGCGAAAGGCCGCGGCCCTTCAACGTGTGAGCGACGATGATCTGCGGCTGGCTTTCCACGCGCTCCACTGCATTGAAAGCCTCCAGGATCTGGCCGATATCGTGGCCGTTGATCTCTTCGACGTGCCAGCCGAAGGCCTTCCATTTATCCACTACCGGCTCCAGCGAGGGCATAACCTCGTCAATTGGGCCGGTCTGCTGGAATTCGTTGTAATCCAGGATGGCGGTCAGGTTGTGGGCCTGGAACTTAGCGGCTGACATCGCCGCCTCCCAGATCTGCCCTTCGTCCGATTCGCCATCTCCGATCATCACGTACACGCGCGAGGCGCGCTCGTCGAGGCGCGCCGCCAGGGCGTGGCCCAGGCCGATGGAGAGCCCCTGGCCTAACGATCCAGTGGATGCCTCCACGCCGGGCAGCGCCCGCATATCGGGATGGCCGTCCAGGGGAGAGCCGAACTCGCGCAGCGTTGGCAGCAATTCCCGGTCGAAGAAACCGGCTTCTGCCAGGGCAGCGTACAAACCGGGCGCGCCGTGTCCTTTGCTAAGGATAAAACGATCGCGCTCTGGCCAGTTCGGGTCATGCGGGTCATAGCGCATGACCCCGCCGAAGTACAGCGCCGTCAGGATATCGACCATCGAAAGCGAGCTGGAAGGGTGTCCCGATCCGGCCTTGGTGGTGATCTTCAGGATCTCCCGGCTGAGTCGCCAGGCGGTTTCCTGCAGCTCCTCCAGCGAGGGGGTTTCCAGGGTCCACTTCTCACTCGATCTTCTTTCCACTTGTGTTTGCGTCATATTTGTTGTTACCTCCTCTTATGATTCAGCTAGTTCAGCTGCGTCGCCACCAGCGGATCAGCAGTCCGGCCAGCATGCCGACGCCAAGCCAGCCAAACCAGTAGTCCAGCGGTCCGCCGAAGCGGCTGGCGGGCTCGATCTCGCGCTTGCGCTCCTCCAGTTCGTCAACAAAAGCCTCCGCTGCTTCTACATTGTCCACCCGCCCCATGCTCACCTTGACAGGGACCAGGCGCAATCCGCCCAAACGTTGCCAGACGGTCAGGTTGAGGTGTTCTCCATCGCCGCCGTTGAGGTTTGCGCTGACGTCGCTTAGATGCACCGGACCGGATAAGTTTTGCATCAGCTTGATCGTCGCCGGCGTCAGCTGCGTCTTCATCTGCAGCCTGGCCTCGGAGCCTTTCTCCTCCGCCGTGCCGATCTTGCCCAGCTTTTCCAGCACGCCCGTGAAATTCAGGCGCAGCTGTTCGTCATCCAGGGTGAATGTCACCACCTTATCCGGGTTTTCTATACCTCTGGCTGTGAAGGTGTACGTTCCTAGGTTATCTTCTGCTGCGTTGGTCATATTCCGAACTCCTTTTAAACGCTTAAAGTCATTTATAGTATTTAGTCGTTTTCGTTCCACCGACGATCCCAATTCTTGGGCTGGCCGTAAAAATCATGAAGTCGGTTCTCTATTCCCGGTTTCATCACTTTTTCGCTAATTTCTTCATTTACCAGTCTAGGATAGGCTCGTGCTCACGTCCATGTATCGGGACACAGATCACGGGTACAAATCAAGATACAAATCCTCCCCCCCGGCGCTGAGGTAGGGTTTTCCCTACCCGGCATGGGGGGAATCCCTACCCCAACCTAGGATACCTCCCCATTGTCCGTGCACATTAATAAGTATATAGTTATACTAAGGTGCAGGCGCCTCCAAAATAAAGGCTTTGGGGAAACGAATGCATCCACCAGATTTGTCAACGTAAAGGAGGTTCGCAAACATGATCCACGTGCTGATCGTGGACGAAATTAGACTGACGGGCGATGCTTTGGCCGAAGTTCTGGCTGAGCAGCCGGACATTCAGGTCATCGACATCAGCACGGACGTTTCGACAGCCCTATCACACGTTCAGGATTGTGACCTGATGCTGGTCAATGCCAGCTTGTCCCAGGATGGCGCATACCAGCTAACCCAAATGGTCGCCGACTATGCCGAAAGCAACTCCCGCCAAACCCGGGTGTTGATCGTCGGCCTGGTCGAATCGAAACAGACCATCGTTCGCTACATTGAGGCCGGGGCAATGGGCTACATACACCGGGAGGCTGACGTCGACGAACTGTTGGAAACTGTGCGCAATGTCCATGACGGTCGTGCGCAAGTCGCCCCCGACGTGGCCGCCGCTTTGATGGCGCGAGTCTCCGAGCTGGCCGGTTGGTTCGACGAGATCGTTTCCGGCCCAGCCAAGACGACCGACCTGACCCCGCGCGAACGAGAAGTGCTCGCGCTTATTGGGCAAGACTTCACCAACCGAGAGATCGCCGATCAATTAGTCGTAGAAGTCGGTACGGTGAAAAATCACGTACACAATATTTTGTCGAAGCTGGAAGTAAGCAGCCGCCATGAAGCGGCTTTGTATCTGCCATTGATCGACCAGGCAGACCAGACGAGAGAATCACGGCGTTTTGCCGGCGTTTCGAGCTGAGCCAAGCCGTCTGGAATATCACCCAACCCTACTAGACAGAAGGAGAACACCCATGCACGTGCAAACCGACCACCGCCTATCTGTTCCGCTCAGGAAAGAGATTCCAATGAATTCAACTTATGAACCACCGGAAGTTCACCGAGGATCGGAAGTCGATATCATTCGAGTGTCCTCATCCTCACGAACCGCTTCGGTAGCCGGCGCCATCGCCGGCGTCGTCCGGGATAACCAGGACAGGACCGCCAAAATTCAGGCGATCGGCGCCAGCGCGGTCAACCAGGCAACCAAAGCCATCGTGTTGGCGACGGATTATCTGGCGCAAGACGGCATCATCGTCGCCTTCGTCCCGGAGTTCGTCAACGTGGACATCAACGGTAAGACCCGCACAGCCATTCGCTTTAACGTGGGGCCACGTTAATCGAAGCAAAACAAGGATAACTTCCCTGGAGAGGGCTTGCTCAGGTCAGCAGGCCGAGAGCAGGCATCGCCAGGGCCGGTCATGGCTGAACGATAGGAGAGTCAATCGGTTAAAATTTATTACGCACCGATCGTTCATGTTCATTACCGCGCATCGGGAGGGAGAGATGGCGCATGAAAACCCAGAGAAGAAAAAAGATATGGTAAGCGTGGTTCTGGCAGATGACCATGCCCGGGTTCGCGCGGGAATACGCAATATTCTCGAGGGGGATCCGCGCATTGTCGTCCTCGGCGAAGCCAGTGATGGGTACGAGGCTTTGGATCTGGTCGATCAGCTCGAACCGGACGTCCTGGTCTTAGACGTGGATATGCCGCGCCTGAACGGCAATCAGGTTGCGACGAAGTTGATACAAAACAAACACCCGGTGACCATTCTGGCTTTGAGCGCTTATGACGACCGCCAATATATTAAAGGGATGCTCAACCTGGGCATCTCAGGGTATCTGACGAAGGAAGAAGCGCCGGAAATCCTGGTCGAAGCGGTGCACGGGGTAGCGCGCGGCGAAAAAGATTGGGTCACCGAACGGGTGGCAAAAAAGATCGCCGCCTTGAGCGAGCGCAGCGAAAACGAGACGACCTTGACTCACCGAGAATTGCAAATCTTGCGCCTTCTGGCGGCGGGAAAGGACGAGGGTGACATCGTCGGCGAACTAAAACTCGACGTGAACCTCATCCAAAAGCATATTGAATTACTTTGCAGAAAATTAAACGTCGATTCGATCGAAAATCTGATCGAGCAGGCTCGGCGAGAATCACTGATTAAGTGAGCGAGAGCCACGGGTATCTTCTTGCCATATTTGAAGAAAACCAGTCCCCTGGTGTTAAATACACGCGGCCTTAAACGCATATCTAAACTGATAGAAGTTACGCAGTTCGCCGGGAAAATGGGGGATTGCTTCCGGCGATCAGTCGGCGAAGCGGTACAGCTCCCAGATGAAGCGCTGTGGCGTGCTGAGTGGCCGATCCAGGTCGCCGAATTGCTTTACAGCCCAGGCGCGCAAGCGTGCGACGCACTCGGAAAAGACGGCCTCCGGGACTTCCCAGGTTGAGGACCAGATGCGCTGCTCGAGCATGGCAATTTGCTCGTTGATCGTGCGCCCCGAGGACCACTCGGCCGCGGTCCATTGCTCCTGGCTGGCGCCCATCTCGTCCAGGGCAGCTTGGAGCTCGGCAAAGTCGCGCAAGCCGGCGTGCACGCCCTGCGCCCCATACTCTGCGGTAATCTGTGCCCATTGATCGCGCAGGCGGGCGGCAGGGGTCCTTTCGGAGCGGTGGTTATAACCTTGCAGCAGCGCGCCCCCGGGCGCCAGCACGCGGCGCACCTCGCTTAGAGCCTGCTGCCACGCCGGGATCAAATGGAAGATATGCACGGAGATCACCACCTCGAAACAAGCATCGGCCAGCGCCAGACGGGTGGCGTCCCCTTGGAGTAGGTCGGGCCTGGGACTCTCTGGGGGCAGCTGGGCGCGCAAGCGCGCCATCATCTCCCGGGAGACGTCTATGCCGGTCAGATGATATCCACGGGCCAGCAGCGGGCGGGCGATCCGCCCGGTGCCCACACCGATCTCCAGCAGGCGATCGTCCGGGCGCAGGCGCATCGCTGCAGAAGCAGCCACCTCTCCGGCGATCCCAGGAGGGAACCCGCGCGTCTGGTCGTAGAAATCGGCGGCTCGGTCGAATGATATCGGTGCTTTCATCCTGCTTCTGCGACCTCCATTTTTGATTTGGCCTGGCCCTGGCGATCTAGCCCTGCAGCCAGGCGGTGAACTTGCTGCGCTTCCAGGGCCGCGACATCCAGGAAGTATCCGGGGTTGGCAGTTGCAGCGCCTCACGCGCCGCCAGTAAGCCGCCGGGCAGGTCCAGTGTCTGTGGCAGGCCGCGGTTGCTGCTCCACTGCAAACGGCGCCGGCGTTCGATCTCCTGGGCCAGATGCAAGGTGGTGCGCACATCTTGCTCCAGGTACGCCAGGACCTCGTCGCGCCGCCCTTGCGCCCAGTACGTCGGCGCCAGCGCTCCGTTCATCCCGGCCGTCTTCCCTGGCAGACCCATCCCCCTGGCGGCCTTGTCCAGCCCCAACGCGTAGCCCTTGAGGCAAAACACGTGGAACATCATGTCGACGTGATCCAGCGCCAGCGCACGGCAATTCTCCCACTGTCCGCTCTCCTCCGCCAGGATATCGAAATCGAAGCCCACGCCGTTCCAGGTCAGGATAGTTTTCCCGGCATCCACCTGGCGCTCCAGGTAACCGACCAGCTGGGCAGCCTCCTCGCGGCTGAGGCGGTCAGCGATGCCGCCCTCAGGTGTCCGGCCATGCCAGAGGATCAACCCGCCCTGGGAATCCAGCGTGGCCGCGCAGCTGATGCCTAAAGGTCGGTACGATTTCAAGTCGTCCGCGTTCTGAGGCACGACCCTTTCGATTTCGATGTCAAAGGCAAGATAATCCCGCCCTGCGGTTGCGTCCCGATTTGGTTCCCTCATGATGGCTCCTGTTCTGATTGGGAAATTTCAGCCTTCCCTGGGTGCACGACTTCCCGGGAGGACACCCTGTTCGAGCTTGTCTGAGAAAATCATACATCAGGTTAGCGCAAATGGCAATTCGGTCGCGCCGGCTTCTTTGCGTTGCTGGCCTACCGCGGGTCCTTTTACCTGCTCTGATACATCCTCTGGGGACCATTGCGCCTGAAAGTCTTGTTCGGCAGTTGAACCCAAGTGTCCAATCCTCCAGCAGACAGCTCCTTGTGTTATCCTTGCTATCATGAGCGCAGGAGGAGCACCACAGTGAAAACAATGAATCCAGCCCATTTCGAAGTGCTCATCCTGATCGGACGCCCGGCTTCCGGTAAAAGCGAGATCATCGACCTGTTGCTGCGCACGCCGGCCCCGGAGAGGGCCAGTCGTTTTCGGCTGGGCGAGGTGGACAGGCTCGATGATTTTCCGATGTTGTGGGCCTGGTTCGAAGAGGATTACATCCTTAGCGAGCAACTGGGGCAGCCCCGCCTGCACACCGATGCGCAAGGGTATTTCAAGTACGGCTATCTCTGGCATTTATTGATCGAACGCCTTGGCCTCGAATATCACAAGCGCCTGGGCGAGGACCCCGCTTACCACGAACGCGCCACGACCCTGTTAGAATTCTCGCGCGGCAGCCAGCACGGCGGCTACCGGGCTGCTCTCCCTCATTTGCCGGACGACCTGCTGGGCCGCGCTGGAGTGCTTTATGTAAATGTTTCGTTCGAGGAATCACTGCGCAAGAACCGCCGCCGCTACAACCCTGAACGGCCTCACAGCATCCTGGAACACGGCCTGCCCGACGAAAAACTGGAACGGCTGTACCGCCACGACGACTGGGCAGAGTTCAGCGCCCCGGATTTGGAGTATTTACACGTTAAGCATCTGCAGGTGCCGTACGTGGTCTTCGAGAATGAAGACGACGTGACCTCCGGACCGCCCGAGCAGCTGGCTGCCCGCCTGGAATCCGTTCTCGGCAGGCTGTGGCTTATCCGCAACGCTGGGAGTTCGTGAGTGCAGAGTTCCGCTAAAAGTAAGTTTTTCGATCCACCGCGCATCTTATCATTGCATTCATGCGGAGCGTCCTGCCGGGTTTCGCCGGCCGCGTTCCAAGCTTCCAAAGGAGATACAGTTAATGAGCATAAACGATAACCATACCGAAACCATTACCCTGGGCGGCGGTTGTTTCTGGTGCCTGGAACCGCTCTTTGCCGAGCTGGTCGGCGTCAAGGACGCCGTGGTGGGCTATTCCGGCGGTCACGTAGAGGACCCCTCCTACCAGCAGGTATGCACCGGCCGCACCGGTCACGCCGAGGTCGTTCAGGTTACCTTCGACCCGGAGACGATCTCCCTCGATGAGATCTTGAAGATCTTCCTAACCACCCACGACCCGACCACGCTCAATCGCCAGGGCGCCGACGTAGGCCCACAGTACCGCTCGGCCATTTTTTACCACGATGAGGAGCAGCGCAAGACCGCTCAGCGGGTCATCGAAGAGATCGAGAACGCCGGTATCTGGGGGAAACCCATCGTCACCGAGGTCGCTCCCTTCGATGAGTTCTACAAGGCCGAGGAATATCACCAAGAATACTACGAAAAGAACCCGGGCGCCGGTTACTGCCGGGTGGTGATCGCCCCCAAGGTAGCCAAGTTCCGCAAGAACTACGCCGACCAGTTGAAAAGCCGCTGAACCTTGCCTCAGTAGGTAGCCAGGGGATAGACTCACAACCAATGAACGCAGCCAACCGGGCGCGCCAGGCTCTCGACAAATACCACGAACGCTTGCTGACCATCTCTCCTGAACTGGAGATCGAGACGGTCGAGGTCAACGTCGAAGGGTTGGTGAACGACGTGATCATTGTCAACGGCGAGTGGGTCTTCCGCTTTGCCAAGGACGATTGGGCGGTCAGGGCGCTGGAGAGAGAACTGCAAATCCTCAACCTGGTCCGCCCGCATCTTTCTTTAAGTATCCCCCAACCATTTTACACGTCTGGCGACGCCATCGCTTACCGGCGCGTGCCTGGAGAGACCCTCACCCGAGAGCTCTTAAACGACTTGAGCAAACGGGACCGGCGCACCATCGCCGGGCAGCTGGGCGATTTTTTACGCGAGTTGAACCAGGTGCCGGTCACCGAAGGGTTGCCGGCTACCTCTGCCCCGGTGCGCTACCAGGACTGGATCGAGATCCGCCGCAAGGCGGAGCAAAAGGTCTACCCGCTGCTGATGAGGCACCAGATCCAGTGGGCGGAACGGCTCTTCGATGGGATCCTGGACAATGCCGATAATTTCGCGTACCGCCCCCAGCTGATCCACGGCGACCTGGGCTGCTACCACATCCTGTGCGTCCCCCAGTCCGGGCGGCTTGGCGGGGTGATCGATTTCGGCGTCGCCGGGGTGGGCGACCCGGCCAACGACCTGGCCAATCTGATCCAGTATTACGGGGAAACCTTTGTCCAGCAGGTGGTTAAAGCCTATCCCCAGGCGGAAGAATTCCTGCCCCGGGCCCGCTTTTACGCCCAGGCGCTCGAGCTGCAGTGGGCCCTCAACGGCTTGGACGGGGGCGCAACCTACTGGTTCACCGCCCACCTGGGCGGCGCGCGGGACATTCGCAGCGAATCAGGCCCTTGCTGAACCCAGCCTAGCGGCCTCATCCTTACAATTCCAACCAAATATATAGAAATTTTAAAGATTTGAACGCCGCCTGAACTCTGCTTGTACTTAATGTAACTGCACTGGCAAAAATGCGCGTTTACCGCGCTTTGACTCGCCGCAGTTGACGAACGCGGAGGCAGAGATGACGGCAAAAACACGCTCCAGACCCAAACGAGCGGATACGCTGATCCGCACGAAGCTATACGCGCCCCAGGTGCAGCCCACCTGGGTGTCGCGGCCGAGGTTGGTGGCGCGCCTGAACGAGGTTGCGCGCTGCTCCCTGACCCTGGTGGCGGCGCCTGCCGGCTTTGGCAAGACCACCCTGCTGGGGGAATGGGTCGCCGCGGCCAGGTCTGAATCCCAACCGGTAGCCTGGCTGACGTTGGACGAACGCGATAACGATCCGGCTCGCTTCAGCAGGTACCTGATCACCGCGCTCGCCGGGCTGGGGCTGCCCGTGGACGAAAAAATTATCGTTGACCGGGATGGCGCGCCGCGCACGCTGGAAGCGTGGTTCACACAAATAATCAACCAGCTCACCGGGGTGGAAGATGACTTCGTCCTGGCGCTCGACGATTATCACCTGATTCGAGCCAGGGCGATCCATCAAGGGCTGCTTTTCCTCTTGGACCACCTGCCCCCACAAATGCACGTGATTCTCGCCTCTCGCACGGATCCGCCGCTGCCGCTGGGTCAGCTGCGGGCGCGCGGCCACTTGCTCGAACTGCGCGCCGCCGATCTGCGCTTCACGACCGCAGAGATGCGCGCCTTTTTGCGCCAGAAGATGGGCTTGGATCTACCTACCGGCGCGGTAGCCGCCCTGGAGGCGCGCACCGAGGGCTGGATCGCCGCTGTGCAGTTGGCCGCCATTGCCATGCAAGACCGCCAGGACCTGCCCTACTTCGTCCAATCTTTCGACGGGGATCACCGCTACGTGGTCGATTACCTGGCGGAACAGGTGCTGCAGCAGCAGCCCGAAAGCGTGCGGTCGTTTCTGCTGAAAACCTCGATCCTGGAACGGTTGACCGGCCCTTTGTGCGACGCCCTGACCGGCCAGGCAGACGGTCGCGACACTTTGGAGCGCCTGGAAAAAGCCAATTTATTCCTGGTTCCGCTGGACGATAACCGGCAATGGTATCGCTACCACCACCTGTTCACCCGCTTTTTACGTGACCGCCTGAAACAGTCCGATCCCGGTCGCTGGCCTGTGTTGCAGCGCCAGGCGATGGCCTGGTACGAGGACAACGGCTACCTGGCCGAAGCGGTCGACCACGCCCTGACTGTCGGCGACGCCGAGCAGGCCCTACCCCTGGTCGAACAAGTCGCCGAAGAGATCTGGATGAAAGGTGAAATGGTCCGCTTGCTGGGTTGGTTGGAGGCGTTGCCCGACGAGCTGCTGCGCGCCCGCCCGCGGTTGTGCATCTTCCACGCCTGGATAGCCAACATCATGGGGGAATTCGAACGCCGGGATCAACGCCTGTGCGATGCGGAAAAATGCCTGAGCTGCCCCGATGACGGTCAGTTCGACCGGGACTTGCTGCAAGGTATGCTGGCTGCAACCCACGGCATCGTGGCGATCATGGCGGGCGATGCGACCCGCACCCTGGAACTCTGCCAGCGCGCCCTGGCCGACCTTCCGGAGGACAATCTGGTCTGGCGCTGCGTGGTCAAGCGCAACCTGGGCAACGCCTACCTGCTGGAGGACAAGACCCAGGCTGCTCACCTGGCCTTTACCGAAGCTGTGGCGGACAGCCGCCGGGCCGGCAACACCTACGTGGCGCTGATCTCGATGTACGAGCTGGCCGAGCTGCAGATCGTCCTGGGTCACCTGCACCACGCCGAGCACACCTGCCGAACGGCTTTGCAGTTGGCCGCCGAACGCGGCGCGCCCGGTATAACCATTGTCGGCGCGCTGCACCTCGGATTGTGCGAAGTGCTGCGTGAGCGCAACCGGCTGGATGAAGCCCGAGAGCACGCCCTTGCCGGAATTGAGTATGGACTGCGCGACCGCAGCATCGGCGTGCGGGTGTGCGGCTACACTCGGCTCGGGTCGATTGAAGCGGCACGGGGAGATTACCAGGCCGCGGACGAAGCCTACTTGAAGGCTATGCAGCTGGCCCCCAGGCTGGTGCGCACCGCCTTTATCTCCCACCAAGATGCCCAGGCCCGCCTGTGGAGCCGCCAGGGGGATCGCAAAGCCGCAGCCCGCTGGGTCCAGCAAGCCGGCTTGCAGCCCTCCAGCGAGATCACCTTGCTCAACGAAGCCGGTTACCTGACCCTGACGCGCCTGTTGCTCGCCGAAGGCCAGCTGGACGAAGCCCACAGCTTGCTGGAACACCTGGAGGAGGCTGCCAGGACCGCGGGACGGACCGGCAGGGTGATCGAGAGCCGCCTGCTGCGCACCCGGCTGTATCACATGCGGGGCGAAACCGCCCAGGCGGAGAACCTGCTTGTCCAGGCGCTGGTGCTGGCCGAACCGGAGGGTTACCTGCGAATTTTCCTGGATGAAGGTGAGGTTATCCGCCAGCTGGTGCTGCAAATTCGCCAAACTGCGCCCCCCGGCCCGGTGCGCGTTTATCTGGACCGGTTGCTGGAGTCATTTGGCGTCGAGGCGGAAGCCATACCGGCGCTGCACGCCGAAGGTCTGTTCCGCGGCCAACTGGTAGATCCGCTCAGCGAACGGGAGATGGACGTATTGCGGTTGATCGCCGCCGGCCTGACCAACCAGGAAGTCGCCGAAGAACTGGTCGTAGCGACCAGCACCGTGCACTGGCACACGAAAAACATCTACCGCAAGCTGGACGTTTCCAGCCGCACCCAGGCCAGCCTGCGCGCCCGCGAACTGGGTATCCTGGCGGCCTAGCTTCCGGCAAACCCCCCATTTACCCCCCAGTTTAGGGGGTGACAGTCCCCCAATAGGTTTGATAAAGTTGATACCAATGAACCAGAACTACCAAACATATTCTCCTCGTATGAGGTGAAGTTGCTACCTTCACCTCATCGCAATTATCCTCCGATTCTTGCCGCAGCCCTCCTCGGGAGAGCATTCAGCCAGTGGTGTAAAAGTCGTCCTTGTGACGACTTTTACACTTATAAAGAAACCGGGATGTTTGGCATCCCTCAGGACGGCCGGTATCCCTAATACACAATTCAAAAGACATGTACAGCGAGATGCAATTAAAAACCCGCCTCGATCGATTTGCCAGCCGCTGCTCGCCGCCCGCCGACGGCCGGCTGGTCCTGCTCCTCGTTGCGGCGCGCGGCCGCCCGCTGGCGCGCGGCTGGGGGCGTAGCTTCCTGGCTTTTTGCCATGCGCTGATCGAAGCCGAACAGGCGCCCCCCGGCAATTTGCGCGGCCTGGCCTGCCACCACATCCAGTGCAGCGGCGTGCGCTCTTCTTAAATTAGAACTTACGCATTTAGGTGAGTAATGGCCTATCGGGGGGTATTCAGCGGGCGCGCCAGCCTTTCTGGAACAGCTGGTTTGCCCGGCAGGATCCGCTCCCAATCCAGCATCTCCCCCAGGTCCGGCGCGTTTTGCACGGGAACGTAGCCGATGAAAACCTTGTTTTCGCTCACCCCTAAATAATTGTACAGCGGTCGCTTCACCACCCCAATGGTTGACTGGCCCTGGCCGTCATCGGGGAAAGCCGTTTCGAAGGTGATCACGAACGTTCCATCCACCGTGTCCACCACCTCGACCACGGTGGCTTCGTGATACCAGCGCAGCCACTCGGTGAGGGTCTGCTTGACCATCTTTTTACGCTGGCGCTGCTGGATCTCGGCTTCGGTTTTGCCCTGTTTACGCAGCCGGGTCACCTCCCCGGGCTTCAGCGGGATCAGCTGTTCGACAGTTTGCGTCTTGGTGCGGCGGTAGCCATCGCCCACGTTTTGGTACTCCCAGCTCTCCACGCCGCCGGACCTGGCTGAACCGAGCCTACGGTTGCCCCTTGAACCCAGTTTTGCCCCTTCCGGAAGCAGGCTGTCCCCGTTGCCCAGGCTGAGTGGATGGGCGATCCGCCACGGGTTGGGCTTGTCCTTGACCCACCGCAGCCACAACAGGCTGGCCCCCGCTTTGAAGTCGCCCGCCGCACGCGGCAGCTTGAAATAAGCCTGCGGTCCCTCGCCGGCCTCTTGGGCGGCGCGCTGCTTGTTCAGGTACCAGTTGGGTTTGGCGGTCAGGCCGCCGCCGGGGTCCAGGCCGCGCATGTGCTGGATGTGCTCGGCCACCTCGTTGCAAACCGCCCGGGTGACGATCAGCTGGCGCGTCTCGGCGTGCTCCTGCCGCCAAGCGGTGATGTCGCCTTCCCACTCGTTCATGATGGCGAGCCACTTGCGGTTCTCGAACGACCAGCGCGCCTGCTGTTCTTCATTGGAGAGCGTCTCCCAGTTTTCACGTTCCACCCCTAGCCGCAGCTGGGTGCGGGCGACGATCTCGGACCACATCCAGGTTGGGAACTCGTCTTTCCTGGTCTTCAGCGCCTCCAGGGCTTGCTCGTCGCTCAAGCTTTCGACGGCTTCTTTTTCTTCCTCGAGGCGCACCTCCAGGTAAGCCCGGCGCCTGAGGTACGGGTTGCTCGTCCGCAGGCGGCTGAGCTGCGTTTTCAGGCGGCTCGCCCAGTTGTTCAAATCGTAAATGTGCTGCTGCACATCGCGCGGGTCCGGAGCCTCTGCGTCGTCTTCGTCCGCGGCCGCGCTGAGCTTCAGCCGCAATTCTTCGATAGTCTCGCCCAGGTTCGGCAAACGGACCTTCTCGAGTTCCGGGGCTTTTTGCTCCGCCAGCGCCTGGAGCTGTTCGTCGCTGGTCCCTTCGAGCTCCTCCTCCAGATCTTCCTGGCGCAGGGAAACCAGCAGGTCTTTCGGGTCAGACCAGGAGCCGTGGGCGCTTTTATAGCGCATGCCGGAAAAGTGGATCACCATGTACTGCAGCCAATGCGGGAATCGCTCCGGTTCGGCCCGGAATCGGGCGACGATCTTCTCGAGCAGTTGATCGTGATCCAGGCTTTCCAGCTCGGCCTTGTAGTTGAGCGCCTTCCAACGGACGATATCCTCCACCCCCAGGTCAGCGAGCGCGTCCGGTTCGGGCAGTTCGTCCTGCAGCTTATACGCGGACAGCAGTGCATCCATGCGCTCGATCTGCGGGCCGATCTCGGCGATCGGGCCGTCCAGCTCAAGTGCCTCGGCCTCGACCTTCGCCTGCCGGGCTTCGTCGCCCGGATACCAGGCGATCTTGCGGCGGATGCGCTGCTGCTGGTAGCGCAGGTCGTCCCGCCTCTTGTTCAGAATACCGATCATTTGGGAGGCGTAATATTCACGGCTACGCCGGGTTTTTTTGTATTTGTTGAAGGTGGCGTCATTTTCATCCAAAGCCTGGACGGCGGCTTTCAGCCTGTTCCCCACAGCTTCGATCTGCTCCCGCAGCTTCTGGCGGATGACTTCGGCCTCTCCCCGTACGTCGTCGGCGGTTTTCTCGCGGTACTGCGCCCATTGATCGACTTCGTCATAATAGAACAGGAAGTCACGCAGTTTCTTCTCCCGCATGGGGTAGATCGTCTCGCGCAAGATCGGGTTCTGCCATTGGAAATAAATCGGATTTTCCGGCATAGATTTCCTCCTGGGGTAGGCAGGGCAGATCCCCCGTGCTCACGGTTTCCGTAAATGGATCACTTGGGGGTATAAGATTGCTTCGATCTTATACCAGAATAGTCCTGTTTTCAAGGCGGATTTCGGTTGGGCGCCGATCTGAGGCGGGGTATTCCTCGCTGCTCTGCCAGCGATAAATATTGGCCAGTTAAGGATTTCGTAATCCGGCTGGAAGGTTCTCGCAATACGAGAGCGATACACTAACGATGGACAGCTCGCAAACCAGCGATCGGGCCTACCTGTCAACACAGGTAGATCCACGCAGCGCAGGTCTGCGTATCTGTAAGTGAGGGGAATACAGGAGGCAGACTGCCTCCCACAGAAACTCTTCTACCTGGCTCATAAACTGAGTAGGCGGTTTCACCGTGCCACACAAAGTTGCCTGAACAGCCTCCAGGTAGAACAAACGCGCCTGTTTGCCGAGCCCGATCAATACGAAAGGAGACTGATGAAAAAGACAACCATTTTAACGACCGCGCTGGTCGTCATGCTTGGCCTTCTCACCTTCTTGCAGTCCAACAAGGCCTTCGCCTTTCCGGTCGAGCCGCTTCCCGACGATAACCTGATCGCCAATCCCTGGTTTCGCAGCGCCGCCGATCCTTCCCTATCCGCATTGGATGGCTGGACCGATGCGGCCGGCAAAGATCAATACTGGTCGTCCAGCCAGAAGGTTTCCAATCCTGCGCCCGACCCCCTCGTTTCCGGGGTATGCGGTCATGAAACAACCTACTGCGGCACCGCCGCGCGGCTCTCCACGACCCCCGGCCAATCAGGTGGCATCGGCAAGATTGGCGTGGATTCTTATCTCTACCAGGTCGTCCCGGCGGACAGCGCTAACCGCCAGCTCAAGTTCTTCACCCATTGGGTCGCCCACACGGTCAACCCGGCCGAGGTCAACGTTTACGGCGGCGAGACGCCGGACGGCCCCTGGACCCTGGTCTGGCAGCCCTTTTACCAGGTGGTCGAGCAGGTAATTCTGCCCCCTCCAGGCGAGGACACGGACTGGCTCTGGCAGGAGTACACTGCCGCCACGCCCCTTGTGGAAACTACCCTGGAAAGCGGGTACGCTTATTACAAGATCGAGATCCACGCCGCTTTACCGGATGCGGACGGTGGATTTAAGCTCACCGGAATCTACTTCACCGCCGCGCCGCTCGAGACCCCCACTTCGACGCCCACGCCTGAGGTTTTCCTGACCCCCACCCCAACGCCCAGGCTGAGGATCACACAGCCCACTGCCACCTCCGTAGTTCCGACCGCCACGCCTCTACCGCCGACTGCCACCCCCTTGGATCCGACTGCCACGCCGATCACGCCTCCCGCCTCCCCAACGCTTCCACCCACGGCAACGCCAACCGCGTCGCCGACAGCGCCCCCCGGAGGCGATAATATGGACGGTACGATCCACGTGGGCGATTTACAGGGCGTCGTGCAGCGCGAATCGAGTTCAACATGGCTGGCCGAAGCGATCATCCTTGTCCATGACGGCGAACACGCCAGTATAGGCGATGCGCTCGTGACGGCGGTTTGGAGCACGCCTGCGGGCTCGTCTTTTCCGGTGGAATGCACCACGGACAGCGCCGGCGTTTGCACGGTTTCCCTGGATGGAATTTCCATGAACACGGAGAGCGCTGCCTTAACGGTGGAAATGCTCAGCCTGCCGGATTACAGCTACGCTCCGGCCGATAACCACGATGTGGATGGTGATAGCGATGGGACCACCGTCGTCGTTGCGAGATAGGTTGCTCCCTTAAATCAAAATTCCCCCCGGAGACCGATTAGCCCAGGTAATCGCGCAGGTGGCGGCTGCGCGTCGGGTGGCGTAGCTTGCGCAAGGCCTTCGCCTCGATCTGGCGGATGCGCTCCCGGGTGACCTTGAAATACTGCCCGACCTCTTCCAGAGTATGATCTTTGCCGTCCAGCAGGCCGAAGCGCAGCTCGAGCACCTCCCGCTCGCGGTCGGAGAGCACCGAAAGCGCGTTCTTGATCTGTTCGCGCAGCATCTCCCGGGCAGCCGCGTCCATCGGCTCGAGCGCGTCTTCGTCCTCGATGAAGTCGCCCAACTGGCTGCTTTCCTCGGTGCCCACCGGGCTCTCCAGGGACATCGGTTCTTCGGCGGCGCGCATGATGCGCGTCACCTTGGCCGCCGCGCGCATCCAGCGGCGGCGCAGGTCCACCGGGATCGGCGCGTTTTCCGCGCGCGACCGTTTGATGATCTGCTCGTCCTGCGAGTCCAGGAAGCCGGCTTCCAGGGCCAGCTCGTCGCTGTTGGGGTCCCGTCCCAGGCGCTGCACCAAGCGGCGCTGGGCGCGCATCAGGCGGTTGATCGACTCGAATACGTGCACCGGTATGCGGATGGTGCGGGCCTGGTCGGCGATGGAGCGGCTGATCGACTGGCGGATCCACCAGGTCGCATAGGTGCTGAACTTGAAGCCGCGCGCCGGGTCGAACTTGGAGACCGCCCTGAGCAAGCCGATATTGCCTTCCTGGATCAAGTCCTGGAAGGAGCTGCCCCGGCCGATGTAGCGCTTCGCCACGCTGACCACCAGCCGCAGGTTGGCGCGGATGATGGCTTGGCGCGAGTCTCGGGCAATCTGGCGGATCTCGGCGAGCTCGGCATCGAGGGCCTCATCCTCGGGCAGATAGCGCGCGAAGGTACGCGCCGTGGGCAGCCCATCTTTGCCCTTCATGTACTCCTGCAGTTTCTCGGCGACCTCACCCGGCAGCATGTAAGCGCACAAGAAGACGTTGTACGCGTAGCGGGCGACGCCGTCCCACAGCTTGTCGCTCCCCCACAGCCCGTTGTCCAGGTAAGCGCGCAGATAAGATGGCGACTCGCTGTGCCAGGTCTGGCGCAGCATCTGCGACTCGCTCAGGATCAGCCTCAGGTCGGGCAGATCGAAACCCAGGCGGGTCGTATCCTCGACCAGCCGCCCCCAGGCGGTGGTCAGCTCGTCAAACAGGGCCCGGTACAAATTGCGCGGCGCCGAATCGCCCTGCCGGGCGATGGGATGCTGGCGGAGCAGCGCGTCCACCCGCTGGGCAGCCTCCACCCGGGTGGACAACCAGAACTCGTGATCGGTGTCTAGCAGGTCGATCCCGCCGATCTCTCTTAAATAGAGCCGGACCGGGTCATCGCTCAGCTCCATCAGCACGTTAGGATCCTTCAATACTTCCGTTGGCTCTTCTTTGCTGTACTTCTGGACCTCCTGCTCCTCCCGCGAGAGCGCCTCTTCATCCGGTTCGCCTTCTTCCTCCGTATCAACCTCGTCTTCCAGATCGCCGCCCTCTTCGGAGGCGTCGAATTCGGCGCGGGGGCCGCCCAATTCTTCCTCGTCGAAGCGATCCTCGCCGGAATTCACCCGGCGGGTCGTATCCAGATCTTCTTGCTTAGTCTGGTTATTGGGCTTCTTTTCAGTCATCGGTATTCGTTGCCGTTGGTTGGGCTGGCGGTTTCCTTGCCATCGCGCATCCGGCTACAGCCTTCTCGAACCCACCCGCGGCGCGGGCCGGTCTCCTGGTTCGATCGCGTGGCTGGTGTAGCGGCCCAGCGCCCGGTCAAGCGCCTGCCGGGTGCGCAGGTAGTGCATCATGGTTTGCTGGAAGTCGGCGGCCCGCACGTCGCCGTTCTCCTGGGCATCCTCCATCAGGAAGCGCATATGGTCCAACTGCTGGCTTACCTGGCGGCGGCGCAGGGCCAGGATCGTGCGCAGCAAATCCTCCAGGACACGCTCGTCGTTGGGGTCCAGCTTCTCGGTGTGCGCCAGCATGCCGTCGGCCAGTTCCATCAAGGACAAATCCAAATTATCGAGCACGTAATAGAGCGGCTCGGCGTGATCCTGCTCCAGGGAGCCGGCGATCAGCCGCAAGATCAGCTGGTGTTCGGCTGACTGGAAATCCTCCTGCCCCAGCCGGGCCAGCCCGTCTTCCTGCAGCGCCCGATCCAGGCGGTAGACCAGGTCGGGGCGGCGCAGCAGCACCCCCAGGCAGTGCGCTTCCAGGGCCATGCGCGCTTCCTGCGGGTGGTGCGTTGGGGCGCTCTCCGGGGGCTCGGCCTCCGTCGTGGTCCGGCGGGGTCGCCGGCGGGTTCGCGAGGGCCTCGCGCCGGCGCTTTCCAGCAAGGTGCGCTCGTCGACCCGCAGCAGCCGCGCCAGGCGCTGGCGGAACGTATCGCGCTCGATCGGGTCGGGTAGATCGGCGATCAGCGGCAGCACCTGCCCGGCGATCTCGGATTTGACCTTGGCGTCTTCCAGGTCGCGCCCGGCCGCCGCGGCGTCCATCACGTGCGCCACGATGGGCTTGGCGTTCTCCAAGATCCGCTCCCATTCCGCCGGGTCGCGGTTGACCACCTCGTCCGGGTCCAGCCCCTCCGGCAGGGTAGTGACCCGGATATCGGCCTGCAGGCGGGCTTCGTGCCCCAGCAGGCCGCGCGCGTCGAAGACCGGGTCGGACTCGCGGTCCAGCGCTTGGCGGGCGATCTGCAGGCCGCGCAGCGTGGCCCGGTCGCCGGCTGCGTCGGCGTCCAGCGCCAGCACGATGTTGCGGGTGTAGCGCTTGATCAGCCGCAGCTGTGCCTCGGTCAGCGCTGTGCCCATCGGGGAGACCGCCGTGGTGTAGCCGGCCTGGTGCAGGGCGATCACGTCCAGGTAGCCTTCCACGATCACGGCCTGGTCTTGAGCGCGCATCGACTTGCGCGCCTGGTCCAGGCCGTACAGCAGGCTGCTCTTGTCGAACAAGATGGTTTGGGGCGAGTTCAGGAACTTGGGCACCTCCTCCGGGTTGAGGACACGCGCCCCGAACCCGGCCATGCGCCCGCGCCCGTCCCGGATGGGAAAGGTGATCCGGTGGCGGAAGCGGTCGTACACACCGCCGCTGTCCCGCTCGGAGACCAGCCCGCAGGCCAGCAGGTCCGCCTTCGAGGTGCCCTTCGAGCTGAAGTGGCTGGTCAGGGCTTCCCAGGCATCCGGCGCGTAGCCCAACCCGAAGCCCTCGATCGTCGCTTCGCTCAGCTGCCGCTTCTCGGTCAGGTACCCTAGCGCGGCCTTCCCGGCGCTGGTGTTCATCAGGTGGTGGCGGAAGAAGGTCACCGCCTCTTCCAGCAAGGCGCGCAGGTTGTCGTGTTCCTCGGCCGCCTCCTGCTGCTGCGGGGTGAGCGGTCTCAGCTCGACCCCGGCGCGTTCGGCCAGCTCGCGCAGCGCCTCGGCGAAGTCCCAGCCTTCCTTTTTCATCACGAAGCTGAACACATCCCCGCCGTCGTTGCACTGTCCGAAGCAGCGCCAGGTGCCGGTGTCCGGGAAGACCACGAAGGACGGTGTGCGCGTGTTGCTGTGGAACGGGCAAAAACCAGTATAGTTCTTGCCGGTCCGTTTCAACTGGACCGATTCCGAAACCAGTTCGACGATGTCGAGGCGATCTTTAATTTCGTCTATTTCTGACATGAGAGTAAAGGGGGCTTGGGGCGGGCGTCGCCGCCCCAAGCCCCTGCCGTATTATTGGATTGAGATGGTCGTTATTTAAATTATATACTATCGCGCCGCAAATTGGGTTCTACTGAAATTGCGATTCCGTAAAGTCTAAGCCTTGTAATGGTTGCTTAACACCTTATTTTTCCCCCAGATGGGATACGAAATCGCGTACCTGCTCCGCGGCCTCCGGGTCCAACCCGTTCAGGTCCGGCCGGCGTTCCCCGTTGAGGATTTGCGTCAAGGCCATCCCCAGGGCCCGCTCCTCCTCGGGCGCGTTCGGGTGTCCGGCCAGCTGCGCCATCGTCGCCAGCAGTTGGGCCTGCAGGCGTTCGTCCCCCCGCAGGGCGCGTTCCACGTAGATCAGCAGCCGGTCGAGGGTCAGGCCCCCGGCGGAATCGTTCGCGTTCATCATCAGGGGGTTACTTTACCCCAGCATCGCCGAACGTGCAAGCCGGAGGGTTGGCTAGTATAATAAGCCCCACCTTACCGGAGCCTGGAACGACCCTTATGCCGCCTCACGCGCCCGAATACTACATCTCCCTCGACGTCGAAACTGCCGGGCCCAACCCGGCCGATTACTCCCTGCTCTCCATCGGGGCGTGCGCCGTGAACGACCCGCAGCAAAGCTTTTACGTCGAACTGCAGCCGGTCAACGATAACGCCGAGTCCGAGGCGCTGGCGGTCAGCCGCCTCACCCTGGGTGACTTAGCCGCTCGCGGCGCCGAGCCCCGCGAGGCGATGGCGCGCCTGGAAGCCTGGCTGGGCGAGGTCGTCCCGCCAGGAGCCGTGCCGGTCTGCGTGGCCTTCAACGCCGCTTTCGATTGGATGTTCCTTTGCGACTACTTTCACCGCTACCTGGGGCGTAACCCCTTCGGGCACGCCGCCATCGACGTCAAGTCCCTCTATATGGGCTTGAGCGGGGCGACCTGGGCGGAGACCGCGATGATGTATCTGGCGCCGCGCTATTTAGAGGATCGGCAGCTCACGCACAATGCCCTGGAAGACGCCCGCGAACAGGCCTTCCTGTTCCGCAAACTGCTGGAGCAGGCCCGCCAGCGTAAACCATGACCACCCGTCCCGAACCCACCCGCAGGAGGAAACCATGAGCACCGATGCATCATCCCACAAAGCCGACCTGGAGCGCATCCTGGAATCAGCCCGCCGCCTAGGCGTCGAATTGGACGAGGAAGAAGCCCTGCAGTGGCTGACCGCCGTGGCGGCTACGCGCGGGGGCGACGATGACATCGTGGTCGACGTGCACAGCGGCGTGTTCGGCCACAAAGTCAGCATGCTGGACTTCAGCCCGCAGGATCTGGCACATTTTCGCGAGATCGGCCGGCTGGTGGAGTTCGAAAACGTCCCCGGTGAGGTTGAGACCGCCCTGGCGCTCTCCGGATCGGCGGCCCAGTCCAAGATCCAGAGCTATCCCGGCGACGCGGATTACTTCGAGCGGGTCAACATCATCGCCGATACGCGCGAGCAGGCCTGCCGGCGGCTGGCGCAGCTGATCCGCGACAAGGCGCTCAGCGCCGAGCGCGGCCCGACCTACCAGCTGATCGAGGTCAAGTTCGGCAGCTACCCTTACGAGGTCGTCCGTGAGGGGCGCGCCATGGCCGCCGGTTCGCCCATCTCGTGGACCCCGGCGGAGGTGCGCGCCGGCGCCATCCACGCTTTCAAACCCGGCGGCGCGCAGGCCGAGATCGGCTGGGAGCAGGTCGCCGGCGAGCCGGGCTGGTGCAAGCTGGATTGGGTGATCGCCGATCCCGTGCGCGGCCAGCTGGCCAATGCCAGCAACATGCTGGACGTGACCTGGGAGGCGCCCGACGGCAGCATCACCCCGCTGGACGGCTTCCTCGATCCTTATTTCCAAGAGGTTTATCTCGAGGCCGAGTCCGTGCCGATCTTCTCCAAGCTAGCCAGGCACGTCTCCGCCAATGCCCTGGATAACTACGTCACCCAGCTGGAGAAAGAGGTCAACAAGTACCTGACCAAGGACGTCAACTACGGCAAGGCTGCCAAGCGCATGTACAACGTCTTCCGCCTGACCGGGCGCTACGAAGAAGCCGCCTTTTTAAGAGAGCTCTTCGACGAGCCCACCACCATGCTCTACCAGGTCTGGTCGCTGATCCGCACCATCGACGACTGCGTCCAGCCGGGCAGCGGCATCTCCATGGACAACGTGCTCGCCCAGGCCGATAACCTGGTGGTCGCCGTGGTCGAAGCCCTGGAGGGCGAAGAGGAATCCGAAGTGGTGCGCCTGCTCCTGCGCCTGCGCGATGCGCTCACCCGCCAAGAATCCGAAGGGGAGCTGAACACCGAAGTGGAGGCCGCTCGCGCCGAGGTGATCAATATCGTCAACAACTTCTTCTTCGAGCGGCTGACTTCCGTCCCGGAGATCAAAGCCTATATCGATAATTTCGAAAAGCAAGCGGATGGGGACCACGGATAAGAGCCTCCCGGCTGGCGCCGCTTCGCTGCCCGACGCCGGGATTGCCGGCCGGCTCCGCGCCGGGTTGCGCGCGTATTCCTGGGACCTGACGATCGTGCTCGTGTTTCTGGCGATCGTGTTCTTATTCTACGCGGATCGCGTCGCCTTCGAATTCTCCACTGATGAGGGCATCAACCTGATGAAGGCCGCCCTGGTCAACGACGGGCACCCGCTCTACGATCAAATCTGGAGCGATCAGCCGCCTTTATTCACCTATGCCATCGCGGCGGCTTTGAAGGTCTTCCCGTTCAAAGTAGGCGCCGCACGGAGCGTCGTGCTGGTCTTTTCCCTCGTGCTGCTCTTGAGCGCCTACCACTTCGTCGAACTGGCCTGGGGGAGGCTGCAGGCCCTCGCCGGGGTGGCGCTGATCTTCCTGTCCCCCCTCTATCTGGTGTTGAGCAATGCGGTCATGGTCGGCCTGCCGGCGATTGCCTTCGCCATGCTGTCTTTGCTGCTCCTGGGTAAATGGCACCAGGAACGCCGCTGGGGGTGGCTGGCTTTTTCCGCCCTGGTCTTGGGCTTGTCGGTGCTCACCAAGCTGTTCACCGGGTTTCTGGCCCCCATCTTCTGCCTTGGCCTGCTGGCGTCCGGATACCGCCGGGAGCAGGAAAAGCGCTGGCTGCAGGTCCTGGCGCCTACCTTCGCCTGGGGCGCGATCTTCACAGTCTTCACCCTAGGACTGGTGTTCATCCTGGTCGGCCCGGGCAACCTGGCTCAACTGATCGAACCGCACTTGGCCGCCGCCCGGCTGACTTTCTTCCAGGAAAATTTTCCCTACGAGCAGATCAATTGGCACCTCCTGCAAGCCTGGCCCTTTATGGCCCTCGCCCTGGTCGGCGCGCTGCTGGTCGCCCAGTCCAGGCGCTGGTTGATGCTTTATCCGCTGGCCTGGGCGGTGAGCGCCTACCTGCTCCTGCTTCAACACACCCCGGTCTGGGATCACCAGCAGTTATTGGTGACGGTCCCGGCTGCGCTGCTCGGGGGTTTGGCAGTTCACCAGGCCATAGCCGTCCTTCTGGGGATCGTGCAGACGAACTTCGACGCCAGCCGCAGCGGCCTGTTGAAGGCGGCGACCGTGATCGCCTTATTCGCCTTGGTGTTTACCTTGCGCGTGCCCGATCCGTTCAAGCGCCTCAACCCGCTGCCCTCCATCACCGTCGAAGAGGACGATCTGGGGTTGGGCAACGTCAAAGATAAATTTCTGACCAAGATGATCAAGTACGCCCCCGAGACCAGCTGGGCGGTCACCGACCTGCCGATGTACGCCTTCCGCGCCCGGCTGCTCGTGCCGCCCGAACTGGCGGTCTTTTCATCCAAGCGCCTGGAAACCGGCAACCTCACCGAGGCGCGGATCATCGCCGTCATCCGCCAATACCAGCCGGAACAGGTCATGCTGGGGCGCTTCCAATACCCCCTGGTCGAGCGCTACGTCGCCCAGCGCTACCGCCTGATTTATTTCAAAGACGACCAGATCAAGCTCTATATCCGCCGGGACGTCGGCTTATAACCCGGCATCCCCCTCGCTTCACTCCAACCCGATCAAGCGCATCTCCACCGGCGCTTCAACGCTGAAATCGAAGCGCACGCTGCGCTTTTCCTGGGGGGCCAGCTCGAGCTCCCAGGTGAGCTGGTTGAGCTCGCTGTGCTCGTCCGGCTTGGGGTCGGCCGATTCCAGGCGCACCTTGACCTCCTCGTGGCGGGCGACCGGGATCTGGTCCTGCAAGCGCAGGCTGGCCTTCTCCGGCAGCAGGTTTTCCACCTCGATCTCGTAGCCGTAGCGCAATCGCCTGCGCCCTCCGAGCAGCTTCTTATCCTCGTCGCGGCGCTTGAGCTCGCGCTCGATCCGCAGGCGGTCGTCCACTCCCAGGTACAATTCGAGCTCCCCGCCCGGCGCGGTCAGTTCCAGCCTGGTAGCCCCGATGAACTCCTCCCCGGCGAACAGGTTGGCCTGCCCGGGCAGCAGCGTATAGGCGCTCTCGTTGCCGGCCCTGGCCCGCCGGTATGCGGCGGCTGCCAGCTTGGGCGCGGATACGTAATCGAGCTCCGGCTTGAGCGCGTAGCGCGCGATGGCGGCTTTGTGCGGCGCGCCGTCGGCCGGGATGGTCGCCGGCGCTGCCGTGCGGTAGTGCAGCGCCGCGCCGCTGGCCGCCACGCTGGCCATAGCCAGCTCTGCCTCAGCTTCCTCAACAGGCGCAGCCTGCAGCGGGGCGCCGGCTTCCGGCGCCGGCATGCTGCGCACGAAGTTCGAGGCAGCCGCGACTTTTTCACGCGGCTCCGGCCTGGGCAGCCACGGCCTGACGAACCATGGTTCGAGCTCGGGCACGGTCCCGGCCAGCGCCGGCCGGGCGGTCGACAGGGTCAGCGCCACCCCCTCCCAGGCTTCGCCGGTGCGCTGGACGATCTGCCCCAGGTAGCCGATCTCCAGCTGCGCCCCTTCGCCCTCTTCGGTCAGGCGGATATCATACAGCGGCTGCCAGCTGGCCGCAGCGACCACGTAAGTCAGCTCCACCGTGAGCTCCCCCGCGCTCAGCGCCTCGACCTCGACGATGGCGGTAAACGCTTCCCGCCCCGGCGCTCCCTGCCAGCGCTTGAGCTCTTTTTCCATTTTTTGCAGCTGGCGCTCCAGCTCCCTTTTTTGCGCCCCCAGCTCGATGATCTCCTGGTCGATCTCCGCGGCGCGCGCCCGCAGGCTGTCGAACAGGGCCAGCTGCTCGGCGACGTCCTGTTCTCCCGAGGCCAGCGCCAGGGCGTAGGTCTCCGTGCTGCCCGCCAGTTCCGCCAGGTTGGCGCGCAGCTGTTCGGCTAGCTTGGTCCGGGCTTCAAGGCCCGCCAGCTGGTCGCGCAGGGCTTCGATCTGCGCCTCCAGCTGGTGGATTTGCTCGGAGGGCGTCTCGACGTAATAAGCCCGCTGGATCTGCACGCCGGCTAAACGCGCCTGGGCTGTGCCGCGCGCCGCAGCGCGCGCCGAATCCGCCTCGATCTTCAAAGGCAGCTCGGCGATCTCCAGCTGGTGCGCGCCTTTCTCCAGCTTGATGCTTCCCTGCCGCGTCACCCTGGCGCGATCCGGGTAGACGGTCACTGCAGTGATGGTGGTCCTCAATTCAGTCATCGGTATAACTCCCAATTGGAGAGCTGGGGTAATCTGGCGGGAACAATTAATGACCTTCTGGCGTTTTAAGGATAGCGGTCGCCCGGCAGGGCAGCCGGCCGCCCCCATACTGGTTTTTGAAAGGAGCTCACCCAATGAAAGAGAGAAAAGGTCTGCAGCAGCTGTTCGTCCGCTTCATCATGGACGACAAGATCCTGATCTTCCTGGTCCTGGCGATGCTCCTGCTGTCGGCTTCCGCTCACAGCTGAGCCGCCCCCATTAGAATCCCTCCAGCCGGGACATATCCACAGCCCCCTCCGCCAGCCCGGCAATGCGCTGCAGCAGGCCAAGTCGGTTGCGGCGCAGCCTGGCCTCCTCATCCATCACCAAAACATCATCGAAAAAGCGGTTGATCGCCGGGATCATCGGCAGGAAAGCGTTGAAAAAATCGTCCACCGACCCGCTCGCGCGTTCAGCCCTTTCGGCAGCCTGCAGCGCGGCGTATAGCGCACGTTCTGCCGGTTCTTCCAGGGCCTCGGGGTCCACCGGGTAGCGCTGCTCCTGGTCGCGGGTGATGCGCACGCAGCGGGAATACGCCGGCAGGATCGTCTTCCAATCCTCGCGCGCCGTCCAAGCGGTTAGCGCCTGCGCCGCCCGCGCCGCGCCCGCCGGATTCCCCCCCTGGGCAGCCAAAACGGCGTCCACCATGTCGTAGCGGTAGCCCTCTTCCAGGAATAGGTTGCGCAGGCGTTCGACGATGAAATCCAGGCAGGCGGCCTGGGACTCCTCGCTGGACGGGATGGGCTGGAGGCGCGCCGCCGCAGCCAGCCCGCCGCGCAGGTCAAAGTCTTCATCCCATGCGATCAAGTTGCCCACCAGCCCCAGCGCCGCCCGGCGTTGGGCAAATGGATCCTTCCCGCCGGTCGGTTCCAGGCCGGCGGCGAACAGCCCGGCGAGCGTATCCAGGCGATCTGCCGCCCCTACCGCTAACCCCGGGCGTGTTTGTGGAGCCCTGTCCCCGGCGAAGCGCGGCAGGTAGTGCTCGAAGATCGCCATCGCCGTCTCGGGCGGTTCCCCCGACTCGAGCGCGTAGTAGCGTCCCATCTCGCCTTGCAAGGAAGTCATCTCGACGACCATTTTCGTCGCCAGGTCGGCTTTGCACAGCTGCGCGGCCCGGACGGCCGTCGCGGTCTCCTCGGCGTTCAATCCCAGCCTGGCGGCCAGCTCGCCGACCAGATCCTTAATTCTACGGGTTTTATCCAGCATGGAGCCCAGCTCCTTTTGGAAGGTGAGCGTGTCCAGCTTGGGCAGGTGCGCCTCCAGGGGCCGCTTCAAGTCTTCGTTGACGAAGAAGGCCGCGTCGGCGAAACGAGCGCGCACCACGTGCTCGTTGCCTTCGACCACCAGCTCCACGCCCTCGCCGTCGCCGTTGCGCACGGTGATGAAGTAGGGCAGCAGCTCGCCATCGCGTTCCACCGGGAAATAACGCTGGTGTTTTTTCATGACCGAGATCAACACCTGCCGGGGCAGCGCCAGGTGCGCCGGGTCGAATCCCCCGCGCAGCGCATGCGGCGCTTCCACCAGGTTGGCGACCTCCGCCAACAGGGTTGGGTCTTCGGCGATCTGCCCGTCTACCTCGGAGGCCAGGGCTTCGATCTGCTGGCGTATCAGGCGCTGTCTTTCGGCGACCTCGAGCACGATGCCCTGCGCTTCCATCGCCTGGAAATACGCCTGCGGATCGCTGGCCGGCAAGACGGCCGGCTGGCGGTAGCGCAGCCCGCGGGTCGATCCGCCGGCCCGCACTCCGGCGTACTCCACAGGCAGGATTTGCTCGCCGTATAAGGCCAGCAGCCAGCGGATCGGGCGGGAAAAAGCCACGTTGGTCTGGTTCCAGCGCATCGATTTCTCAAAACGCAGCCCGGCGATCAGCTGGGGCAAAGCTTCGGAAAGCGCTTCCGGGGCCGGACGGCCGGGCGTTTGGACGACGGCGACCATGTATCGACCGCCGTCCAGCTCGCGCGCCTGCAGCTCGCTCACCGCCACGCCCTTGCTGCGGGCGAAGCCTTCTGCAGCCCGGGTCGGCTCTCCGAGGGAGTCGAAGGCCCGCTCCGCAGGCGGCCCTTTGACCAGTTCCTCCAGGTCGGGCTGGCGGGGAGCCAGGTCGGCCACGTGGACGACCAGGCGACGCGGCGTCCCGGAGACGCGAATCTCGCCGTGATCCAGGCGCAGCTCGGCCAGCAGGCTGGGCACGTTCGCGCGCAGCTGGGTCAGGGCCGCGTCCAGGTCGCCGACCGGCAGCTCCTCGGTGCCGATCTCGAGCAGGAGGGGCGCCGGCTTGCTGGAAGGCGCGTACGAAATTTCAACCGGCTCGCCGGCCGCGCGGCTGCCTTCACCGGCAGCTTTCACCGGGGTAACCTGATCGATAAACGGGTATTCCAGCCGTTGGCGCTGCTCCAGGTAAGCCACGGCGACCTTGCGGGCTAGGGAGCGCATGCGCCCGAAATAAGCCTGCCGCTCGGTCACGCCGACCGCGCCGCGCGTGTCCAGCACGTTGAACGTGTGCGAGCACTTGAGCACGTAATCGTGGGCGGGCAGCACCAAGCCATTCGAAAGCGCGTTTTCGGCCTCCGCCTCGAAGAGCGTGTACATCTCCCGCAGGCGTTCGACGTCGGCCTTCTCGAAATAATACGTGCTGTGCTCGCGCTCGGCCGTCAAGTTCACATCGCCGCTGGTCAGATCATCGTTCCAGCGGATCTCGGTAAAGCCGCTCACCCGCTGCAGCGCGATGGCGATGCGGTCCAGGCCGTAGGTGAGCTCCACCGAGACCGGGTCCAAAATTTGGCCGCCGGATTGCTGGAAGTAGGTAAACTGGGTGATCTCCTGCCCGTCGAGCCATACTTCCCAACCCAGCCCCCACGCGCCCAGCGCGGGCTGCTGCCAGTTGTCCTCCACGAAGCGGATATCGTGCTGGCGTGGATCGATGCCCAACGCCTGCAGCGACTGCAGGTAAATCTCTTGCGGGTTGCCCGGGTCGGGCTTCAGGATCACCTGGAACTGGTAGTGCATCTGCATGCGGTTGGGGTTATCGCCGTAACGCCCGTCATCGGGACGGATGGAGGGTTCCACGTAGGCGATGTTCCACGGTTCCGGGCCCAGGACGCGCAGGATGGTTCCGGGGTTCATCGTCCCCGCGCCGACCTGCGTGTAATACGGCTGCCAGATCAGGCAGCCCTGATCGGCCCAGAATTGCTGCAGGACCATCATGATGGATTGGAAGTTGAGAGCTTTCGTCATAGCCTTTGTGATTCGTTGTGCTTGAGTTTAGAGTCTTGGATTCAACTCGTTAGTGCAACGGAATGCTGAAAGAATACCTCAAACGGAG
>CAYNWK010000048.1:0-29193 GCA_964400875.1 uncultured Anaerolineaceae bacterium
GGCGAAGCCCGTCCCAACACCCCCAGTTCACCGGCAATGCGAAACATCTCTCTCTGGAATCAACCTGATTTCCGCCAGAAAAATTCGGGATGTTTCACCCAGGAGGCCGCATGAGCAGCTCAGCAGTCAGCTCTCCACCCCCTCTCCAATTTGAATTAAAAACTGTACGCATCGGGTCGAATACCCTCGCGGTCTTGATGGGCTTGATGTCCCTTGCAGGGTTGCTATTTCCCGACGTGATATATCCCTCTGAGGAATTGAAACAGACCTACCTGACTAACGATCTGGTCAACCTGGTCCTTGGGCTGCCGATCCTACTCGGTTCGATGTGGCTGGCGCGGCGCGGGTCGCTGCTAGGGCTGCTTTTTTGGCCAGGCGCGCTGCTCTACAGCTTCTATAACTACACCGCGTATGTTTTTGGCATACCATTCGGCTGGACCACCGGAGTAAACCTGGTTATCGTGCTGCTGAGCGGTTACCTGACATTGGTTTTATATCAAGGTATCGATGGGAGATGGATTCAAGAGCAGATCGCCGGAAAAGTGCCGGAGAAAATCGGCGGGTGGGTTCTGATCCTTTTTGGGGTAGTCTTTATCTTCAGATCTCTCGGCGTGTTCGCCAGTGGGATGCCTCCACTGACCGAGCTCGGTGTGCTCATCGCAGACCTCATCCTTTCTGCATTCTGGATCGCGGGCGGCGTCCTGCTGCTCCGGAAGCGGCCGCGGGGCTACGCCAGCAGCACGGGATTGCTTTTTGCAGGCGCGGCGCTGTTCACCGGCCTGATCGCGTTCCTCTTACTGCAACCGCTATTCACTGAGGCGCCCTTCGATTTGGCCGGGGTGGCGATCATCCTGGTTATGAGCTTGATCTGCTTTGTGCCTTTTGGTCTTTTTGTGCGCGGGGTCCTGGCAAGTGGTACGACCTTTGGATCGTGATCGCTTTACTTCCCTTTTCAGGGTCCGCCCACGAACGAACAGTACCTTGGTTCCTTAACTGTTGCCTAGTGAAAGGATAAAATCATGTTGCGGTTCATCATCGGCTTATTTGTCAGCTTGCATGGTCTGGTCCATTTGTTGTACTTCGCGCAAAGCCAGCGGTACTTCGAGCTGCAGCCCGGCATGACCTGGCCAGATGGTTCGTGGACGTTCTCAAGACTGTTGGGGGACGGAGCGACTCGATCCCTGGCGAGCGTTGCCCTGATCTTGGCTGCCCTAATCTTCCTGGCAGGCGGCGCGGGAATTTTAGCCAGACAGGCTTGGTGGCGACCGGTCGTCTTAGCGGCGGCCATCTTTTCAGGGGTGTTCTATCTGCTCTTATGGAACGGAAAGCTGCAGAGGCTGGACAACCAGGGAGGCATCGGCTTGCTGATCAACCTGGCGATCCTGGTAGTCGTGCTGGTCCTGCGTTGGCCGAAGATGGAGTTCTGAACGCAGAAACTCTCAAGTTGTGCTCTTTTGAAACGGAGAGATGGTCGTGGCAGCGTGGATCGCCATCCTGCCGCTGCTCACCAGGCTAAAAAAGCGGCTTTATCCCCGATACACTCTCTATTTAATCAGGATACAGGCCCAGGATTGTTTGTCGCTATAAAAACGTTTGGCGGTTTGCAAAGATCTCTCGTTTCGCAGGCCGTACAAGAGGCTAGAACCTATGTCACAGAAAATCCTGCTAACCTACGCCAGCCGTGCTGGTTCGACGGCCGGCGTGGCTGAATTCGTTGGCGAGACCCTGGCTTAAAAGGGTTATCAGGTAGAAGTTCAGCCCATGCAAGCTGTCAAAGATCTTGCTCCTTACCAAGCGGTGGTCGCTGGCAGCGCCATTCAAAACCGCCAATGGCTGCCGGAAGCTGTGGACTTTGTGCAGACCCACCGGGCAGCACTGGCCCAAAGGCCATGCGGCCTGTTTTCGGTGTGCATAACTCTGGCCATGAAAAACGGCGAACAATCCCGCCCGCAAGTGGCGGATTGGGTTTCGCCCGTGCGCAGGCTGGTGCAGCCCGTGAGCGAGGGCTTGTTTGCAGGCGCGCTCGATATCCGCAAAATCCCGTCGCTTGGCGGCAGGCTGAAATTCCGCTTGAGCGTCGCCTCGGGCGTCTGGTCCGAAGGCGATCACCGGGATTGGGACGCGATCCGGCAGTGGGCCAATGACCTCCAGCCATACCTTATGCAGAGCAATTGACCAAAAAGTTCAAATCCGCTGGGCTGCGGTCCGTTTAGTGTAGGCGACGTAAACCAACAACGCGGCGACCAGGCCTAACAGCAGCCATTCTTGAGGCTCCGGGACGCCGGCCAACGGCACCGGCGAGGCTGGCGTGGTCTCACCCAGGTCTTCGACCTCCCGCTCGTAGCGCTCGCTCTGGTTGGTTAACCGGTCGAGCATATCCTGCTGGGAGCTCGAGACGAGCACGATCATCGATGAATACGGGGTGACGATCTGGTAGTCGTTCGCCAGGGCGTGCAGCGCGTCCAACGTTTCGAGCTGGTCGATGGAACCGGCGTTGCGCTGCATTTCGGCCAGGATTAACCGGCGGGCTGCCAGAGCGGCGAAGGGATCGTTCGCCTGGTGGGTTTGGATCTCCATTCCGGCGGGAACAGCTTCAGCCGCCTGGGTTGTGGGCAGTACAAGCCACCGGTAGCCATCCACCAGGTCGACGATCGGGCCTGGCCCCGTTTCTTCAGAAGATCTGTTCTCGAGAGCTACCGCCAGGCGCGCCAGCGCTTCGTCCACTCCACCGGCCACACCGCCGCCCGAAGCCTGGACGACCTCCAGAGTCTGGTCGTCGTACCCAAGGGGGATATCGCCGCCCAGGTGCACTACCCAAACCGGGAACGACGGGACGCGCGCTTCCAAATCGCCAGCGCCAAGCTCGTAGCCAGTGCCGTCCGTCAGCACGAGCACTGCATCGTAATCCCGATCGGGCCGCTGGGCCTCCCGCAGATTCGAGAACTGGGCGATCAACTCCGCCGCATTTTGACCGCCGAAGAAAAGAATATCCTCCGGGTTCAGTTCCCCCAACGAAACGACGGAGGGCTCTTCGCCGCGATAAGGCGAGGCGGTCAGGTAAACGTCAACCGGTGGTTCCAGACTCTCCATGGATTGCAGCCCTTCCAGCGCCGCGCTCACCTCGGCGGCGTAGGCCTGCATGCTGCGCGAGCGGTCAAGCACGACCCCCAGGCGCAGCCCCGCGGGCAGTTCGGGCAGCTGCGACCCCCCGGCTGGGATGGCGGCCGGGATGGCGAACACGGTTTGCCCGCCAGGCAAGTCCACCCGGTGGGCAGCCGGCACAACCGGCGCAGAAGCGGGCAGCAGCGGCGGGAGCCATTCGTCCGCGCCCAGGTCCATCGCCCGGCCGTTCACCAATCGTTCGGTTCCGCCGTCCCAGTAAACGTTTCTCAAGAATGCCATCTGCGGCATCGGCCAGCCCTCGCCAGCGCCCATCTGCCGCCAGGCCAGCCACATATACATGCGAGGCGCATCATTGACTACGCTGTGAGAGCTCTGCTGGTCGAAGGAGATGCGCAGCGAGGGAATCGGGAAGACCCGCAGCCGGTACTGGCGCGGGCCGATCTGCTCCAGCAAGGCGGGGTCCTGCGAGCGGCGGGTTTGCTCCCGGTAGACAGCCTGGGCGGCGCCGCGCGGCGCAACCTGGAAGGGGTAAGCGTCCTGCTTATCCGGGCTGTTTCCCAACCAGACTCCGGTCAGCACGGCTGATTCGGGCAGGTTGAAGTAATAGACCACCTCTTGCTGTTCGGCGGTCTGGTTCTGGTAAACCTCCTGGAGCTCTAGGTCGGCCCAATCGCCTTGCTCCGTGAGGGTCAGCTGCTGGCTGACCAGATGCACCTCGCGATCGTCCACCGCCTGCCAGGCTGCTTCCGCCTGGTCGATGGACCAGGTAGAACGGACGGCCCGCACGATAGTCTCGTGTTCCGCTTCCACGATAGGGGTATCGAAGAAACGCTGGTACAGCTGCGCAGCCTGGGGAGGCTCGTTGACCAGGGCGATATTGTCTCTAGACTGGGCGATCCTGGGGGCGTGCACGGGTTTATACAGCAGCGGGCTGACGAATCCTTCGAACAACCTTTGCACGGTATAAGCCCGGGGATTGGATATATGAAAGACATCGGAGTAGATCGACTGGATATGGGCCACCTCGCCCTGGGCGCTCACGTACCGGAAGGGCGCCAGGTACGCATTCAACAGCCCCTCGCGGATCGACGCCGAATCGGCAAGCAAGGTTTGAGCTTCCTGGATTGAAGCCGGAGGCTTATCGAGGAGGGCAAAAGCCCTGGCCTGTGGTTGGCGGTTGGCCACGAAGAACAGTATCGCGCTGGCAACGAGCACCACGCTGACCAGCAGCGCCGGTACGCGCCAGCCGGACTGCAGACCCTGCCGCCTGAGCGTCCGCCACCAGGCGCGCAGGCTGAGGAAGGGCACGGCGAGCGGTGTGAGCACGAATAAAGTGCCGGTATACAGCAGCAGGCTGAAACCGAGCACGGTGAAGGGCACCATCAACAGCCTCTGGGTGAATAAATCACCCAGGGACCTTACCAACCCCTGGATAGAGGTGGCAAATTCCGCCAGGAAGCGAACCAGCGCTTGCAAGGCTGCCACACCTAGCGGCAGCGCATAAAAGGCGATGATCGCCGCAGCGTACAGGCTGGTGAGCGCCATCAGGGTCAACCCGGCGAGGCGCAGGCTTTCGACGACCGGGCGGCGGTCCCCACTGCGCGGGTCGAGCAAGTGCCATAAGAAGGCCGCCATACCCAAGAAGGCGATGGACATCACCAGCATCGTCCCTGGGGTGACCTGGCGGATGGCGAAAAAGCGCACTGCCAGCAAAAGCATCAACGGCCCCTCGACCACGTAACCCAGGGCGAACAGGCGGCCGGGAGAGCGGCGCAGGATGGTCAACCCCAGGATAACGGTCGCCACCGGGATCACCGCCAACACCAGGGCGTAGATCAGGTAGGCGGGCGGGATAACGCCGGTCCGCACAGCAGTGAACAACTCCGGGAGCATGATGGGGGCAAAGCCGAGCGACATAAAGGCCAGGAACACCAGGTTCCACGACCAAAACAGGCCAAACTGCAGGAATTGGATCCAGGTATAGCGCTTTGCACCACGGTTTAATGCGTTCATCTTCCAACTTCCTTCCCTGCCAGGCTGCTTTGAACGGACTGGCGCAGGACAACTAACAAATCGTGGATTTCGGGTTCTGCCGGGTCTACCGGGCTGTCGAAAAGGACAGTTGCCAGCACCCAGGGTTCGGGCTGGGGAGCCAGGTCATCCCAAATGCGGACGGAATAATCGTCGGTAACCCGCCGGTCGGATTGCAGCCAGTAGCCAGCCGAGTACAGCGGGAGCGGGTCCTGGGCCGTATTGAGGGTCAGCCAGCGCAGGGGGAAATCATCCTCGGCCAGGTGCAGCTGCGATTCCATCACCTGCAGCCCGTACACGGTGAAACACCGCTCGGGGCGGTGGTGGGCCCGCCAGGTATCGCTGGCGATGAAGAGCAGCGAACCGTGGGTTCCACGCCAATCGAAGCGCCAGCGCGTGGCGGAGACCGGCAGCGAACCCTGGTCGGACAACCAGTCCAGCTGGTATTGGGTCAAGGGCCATTCCTCGACGGCCAGCGTCCCGGGGAAGTCCCATGCGTAGGAAGCCGCGGATGCTGGCTGCGGGCGTGGGGAGTACAGCACAACCAGCCCAATCAGCAAGAACGCCAATCCTGGCGCCAGCCACCGAGGTCGCGAGGGCGAACCGATTTGCTCGGCGCCGCCTCCGCTCGCAGCTTTTCCCGACCAGCGCAGCATGCCAACCGCGGTCCCGCAGGCAGCTACGAAACCGATCACCCCTAAGGGAACGTGCAGCATCTCCGCCAGCAATCCCAACCCGGCGACCTGGCCAACCAAAACCAGCAAACCCACGCGCGCCAGGTTCGCTGCGACCAGCATCAAGACGAAGGCGATCGCCGCCAGGACCCAGCGCCGGTTGATCGCCCTGCTCTCGATCCAGGTGGCCGCCAGCCAAAACAATCCGCCGGTCCACAGGCTTCTCACGCCGCTGCAGGGGCTGTCCACCTGCGAAAAGCCGCTCTCAAATATCAGGATGGTGTCCACGCCCACGTTGGCAATCCCCAGCGCAGCCAAGCCCTGGCTGACGATCCGGGCGGTGACCAGGCGCAGGGGATACCCGATGAAGGTCTCCATGTGATCGCCAAAAGGCAGAACGCCCACCAGGAGCAGGGCGGCCGGAAAGCCACCCCGCCAGCGACGGGGGTCCATCCACAGGCTCAACAGACCATAGGTGGCGAGTCCAAACAAGGTGGCGGAAAGCGTGTTGATATCCAGCCAGCGCTCGGCGGCGACGTAAGCGATCGAGCCGCCCACCGCCAGCGCCAGCCCGGGGATCTGCAGCTGAGGCAGCTGATTGAGCGAAATGGAAAACTGACCACGACGCGACTGCAAGACGATCAGCCCTAGGACGGCCAGCAGGACGATCTGGTTGGTGCGGAACTCCTGGCGAGTGAAGATGACCTGGAGATAGCCGCTGACCGGGAAGTACAGCCAGGCCCACAACAGCAGGATGGCTAGATTGGTGAGCAGGCTGCGCGCCAGCTGTTTTTGGGAATCGTCAATTATCAGACTTGGTGGGTTCACTTTGGAGATGGGTTTGCTAGGCGGACCGGGCGACGGCTTACGGCATTATGTTTAATCCGTCCACTGAGGTGAGATCAGCCAGCCTCTGGTGGGCCGGATGGGGAAGGACGCGCCGGCGAAGAAGGCAGACGCGCCAGCAAACCCGGAAGGAGTAAGGCGGCCATCATCGAAATCCAGGTAAGCAGGACGGCCGCAATCTCAGCGGGCCGCAGCGAGCTTAAGGCGCTGCCTTCATGAGTCGAGGCAAGCTGCCACTTATTCGAGACGGTGATGCCCACTGCCAACGTCAGGCAGCTCAACAAGGCCAGCACGCGCACCCTGCTCGCCGAGCTGCGCAGGTACAACCATACGCCTGCCAGTAAGCAGAACAGGCTGGCGATCACGTAGTTCGGATCGTGGCGGTAGTCTTCCAGCAGCAGAACCAGGGCGAAGATCGATTCGCCGTACAGGATGAAGGAGATCAGGGTCCAGTCGTGGCGGATGCGCGCCATCAGCGACTGGAAGCGGTGAGAGATTTGCAGCAAAGCGACCACCAGCAATGTCAGGCAAAACAGCATCAACCACAGCATTCCGTACGAAGCGACTTCCAAGACCAGGTAAGAGCTGCGCTCCCACGGGCCGGATGAAAAATTGGTGATCAGGGTTGGGCTGACCAGGTCAGCGACCCACTGGAAGATGTAGAGATAAGCGCTGATCGCCAGCACGACACCGACGTAAGGAAGCGACCAGAGCGGGAAGCCTCCCAGCCAGCCGATCACGAGCATCACCACCAGGAAGAGCAGGCCGGCCGACAGGCCGATGGCGGAGAACTCCTGCGGTGGCCGGTTGGCCAGGATCATGGCGGCGGGCAGCATGAAAACCACCAGGGCGATCAGCAGCTCCTTCCATGGCTGGTCGATGAGCTTACCCTGCGCCGGAGGCGCTCCCCGGCCCAGACCGTTCAGCGAATTAACGTGGGCGATCGAGGCGGGCAGACCGATCAGCTCCTTCAAGCAGACCTGCCCAAAGGCGAGCATGCCTTCCTGCCGGGCCCCCTCGACCTGCTGCCGGAAGACCTCCCGCATCTCCTCGCCGAACTCGGCGCGGAAGTCGCCCGGGTAAAAGCGAAGCAGGACGCTGTAGAGACGTAATAGCAAGTCAACGATCATGATATCCACCCCAAATAATACTTGCCCGGCTCATGCCAAATCCCCCACCAGGCGCGCCTCGGCAACATTGGCCAGGCTGTGCAGGCGCTGCACCTCGGCTTCCAGGATCTGCCGGCCGAGCGGGGTCAGCCCGTATGCTTTGCGCACCCTGCCGCCGGGTTCGCGCTCAGGGTCAACCGCCCGGCGGATCCAGCCCTGGTCGAGCAGGCGTTTGAGCGCGCCATACAGCGTACCGGTGCTCAGTTCCACCCTGCCCTGGCTGAGCTGCCCGGTCTCTTTCATGATGGCATAACCATGCCTTGCCCCCGCCGCCAGGATGAGCAGGATGAAGTAGGTGGACTCGGTCAGCGGTAGATTGGCCTGGATCTCGTTGGCGTCGTTCATACCCCTCCAATATGTCGTCCGTCGACACATAATCTACTTATATATTATAGAATAAATCGCCTGGAGTCAAGAGGGAATCTCGCGCCTGGCACCTTCGGAACGTTCTCGGAATGATCCCGCGACGCCTGTTTGATAGAGTGAGGCTGTTGACCGATTAGTTTCAGACAGGAGGATCACGATGAACCAGTACGATGCACAAGAAGTCGCGCAGTTCGAAAACGCAACCTGGTCGAGGTGCGCGGAAAGCTACATGGAAGGATTTGGACCGTTGGTCGGCGAGGCGGTTGAGCCGCTGCTGGACGAGGTGAAGATCACCGAAGGCGATCGCGTCCTGGACCTGGGGACCGGACCGGGGCTCACCGCCGAAGCGGCCGCGCAGCGCGGAGCTGATGCCCTCGGGATCGATTTCTCCGAGACAATGATCGCCGAAGCGCGCCGGCTTCACCCGGAGATCGAATTTCGGAAGGCGGCAGCCGAGACGCTGCCTTATGAGGACGGTGAGTTCGACGTGGTGGTCGGAAATTTCGTGCTCCATCACTCTGGGAATCCGGAAGGAGTCCTGGCAGAAGCCTACCGGGTCTTAAGACCGGGCGGAAGGATGGGGATGACGGTCTGGGGCGATCCCGCGACCCTGGAAGCCTTCGGGTTATTCTTCGCCGCAGTGGAGGAGCACGCCGGATCCGTCGAGCTCCCCCATGGTCCTCTGTTTGGGGTCAGCGATTTTGCAGTCTTCCACCGCATGGTCCAGGACGCTGGATTCCGAGACTCATCGGTGAGGGAGCTCAATATCTCCTGGCGGACGCCCTCCTTGGAGACTTATTTGAGCGCATTTCGAGATTGGGCGAACCTGGATGCTTTCCCCGAGAATGTTCAGAGCGCCATCGTCAAGACCGTCCGCGAAAATTCTGCGGCTTACCGGACCAACGGCGTGATCGCCATGCCCAACCCCGCCATCCTGATTTCGGGAAAGAAGTGAGCGGAGCTTCTCTAGATGCATCTCGCGGAAAGGCGAGATGAACACTCGTTGATAACTTAAATCACCCCATTAGGCGCCTGATCCACACCCTTTACGGCGCGAACCCGACCGACCGGCCGATCAACCTGGCCGGTCAGTCTCGCGTTGTCCGCCCCAGCTGGCGCTTAGTGAGGTTGAAGAATGACTTCGCTGAAAGGCCAACGAGGGATCGCGGCAGGGATGAAGCGGCTGACCCAGGGTTTGACCAGGAAGTGAGAACGGTCATAAACAAGCGGCAGAAGCACAGCTTCTTCAATCAAATGCCTATCCGCCTGCCGGTAGAGGGCCATGCGCTGATTCCAATCCGCTAACGTCCGAGCTTCATTGACCCAAGAAAAATAGCTCTCGTCACGCCAGCGGGCAATATCCCAGATGAGCGAGCTCTCAAGGCGGAGGTAATCGTCCGGGTCGGTATGCTTTCCGCCCCACCGGATAAAGAACAGGTGCGGAGGATCTTCCTTCATACGGTGCAAAAAGTCGCCCATTACCCAAACTGTCTCCCAATCCAAATTCAGACCCAGCTGCTCGCGCCATTGGTCTCGCAGGCTCTGTAAGTTAGCTTCAACGCTCAGGGAAGCATGTCCGTTCACCATTCTTATCGTTGGAAAACCCCGGCCATCCGGGTAACCGGCTTCGGCCAATAAGCGGCGCGCCCGAGCAGGATCGTAGGGCAGGGCGATCCCTTCCGAATAAGCCGCATGAACCGGGGTCAGGAAGCCGCCGGTTGCCGGAAAGACGAGCCCGCGGTGAACCACGTCAGCCAGCGTTTTGCGATCGGTGGCCATGGCGATAGCCCGCCGCACCCGCCGGTCGTCGAAGGGCGGCTGGTCCAAAACAAAGCCGGCCAGCCACGTGGCCAGGGCAGGAGCCGAGCAATATTCATCGACCAGCTCTCCCCGGAGTTCCTTCTGGATTTCTGGCGGCAGATGGGAGAAAGTGAAGAGTATGTCCAGCTCGCCGGCCCTATACATCTCCAGATGGCGTAAGCGATCGTCACCCAGTCCCAGTTGGACTTGCACCTGCTCGACATTACCGGTGAAAGTTCCGTGATAATCCGGGTTGCGATCCAGAACCATCAACTCTCCGGGCTTGAAAGAAGCCAGGCGGAAAGGGCCATTCGTGACGATCCGATCCGGTTCCGTCCATGAGGCACCGTACTTTTCAACGGCGTGGCGCGGGACCGGCTTGGTCAAATCAGAACTCAGCAAGTTTGGGAAGTAAGGGGAAGCTTCGTCGAGTTCGACCTGGAGGGTGACATCGTCCAGTGCAGTGATGCCCACCTCGTCGGGATTCCCGGTATCCAAATGAAAGGCGCGCGCCCCTTTGACGTCGAACAGGTCAACAGCATTGGGGGAGGCGGTAGCAGGGTCCAACACCCGTTTCCAGGCGAACTCGAAATCGCCGGCGGTCACCTGCGCCCCATCACTCCACCGAGCTTCCTTGCGCAAATGGAACAAGTAGCGACGCCCTTGATCCAGCACCTCCCAGCCGTGAGCCAGATCGGGAATGAGCTCGAGATCCTGGCCCAGCCGCAGCAGTCCGCTGAACAGCTGCTGCATCAGCAAGGCCCTGGGAGTCTCCTTGACCATCGCCGGGTCCAGTTTACCGCTGAAACTCTCTCCGGCGACGCGCAAGGCATGGGGAGCTTTTGGCAGGGAACCACCGATCTGGGTGCGCCCAACCTGCTGCCATAAGCGGAATGCTTCTTCGTTGGCAGCGCGCGCCTGATCGAAAGCCGAGGCGTTGTGGTAGGTCAGGCCGATCTTCATCAGCGTGCGCGCAGCTTCTTCAATATTGCCTCTCTCCTTAAGAAAAGCCAGGGCGCGCTGGTAGTGATTCAAAGCTTCTCTAAAAGCGTTCTGAGTTCGAGCCCGGTCCCCGGCGGCAAGCAGGTAGGGGATCGCCTCCCCGGGCTGACCAGCCTGGGTATAGTGGTGCGCCAGGGATAACATCACGTCATCCTCTTGACCGGCATACAATTCTTGAAGCCCGCTGGCGATCGACCCGTGCAAAAGCCGCCGTTCTCCCTGGCTCAGCTCTTCATACAAATATTGCTGGAAGAGGATATGTTTGAACTTATAGCGGGTGAGCCGCTGCCCATTAACCTCGATCTCAGAGATTTCGCGCACCAGGCGGTGTTCTTTCTGCAAGCGAGCCAGCTGGTGCAGCACCCGGCGCTCATCCCGCGCCAGAAGCCGAGCGATTAATTGGACAGTGAAACTTTCACCCTCCACGCTGGCCGCGGACAGCAGCTCGCGCAGCTCTTCTTCCAGGCGGTTGATCCGTTGTGAGATCACCGCTTCTACACGGACAGGCAAACGCTCCCATTCCAGCTGCCGAGCGACGATCCAGTTGCCCTGTTCATCTCGTATCAGGTCACCGCGATCCTGCATTTCCTGCAGCATCTCTATGGAGAAGAGCGGATGACCTTTGGTGCGCTGGTAGAAAGCCACCCGGAATGGCTCGCCGAGCCGGTTTGGCTCCCGATCGATCAAGGCATCGCTAAACTCCCGCTCAGCGGAAGTCGAAAGCCTCCCCAGGTCGATCTCAGCCTGGCCGGAACGCCGCTTTAACTCATCTACGATAGCCGGTATGGAGTGAGACAGGCCGGATTCGTTTGACGCCGGATCCAACGTCGCATCGCTGGGGCGGTATGCGCCCAGGATCAAGATGGGTTTCCCAGCCTGATTCCGGCTCAACTGGAAAAGTAAGTCCAGCGAGGAGTTGTCCGCCCATTGCAAATCGTCCAAAATCAATAGCAAGGGATGTCGCTGCGCCAGCACACCTAGAACGGCGCTGAATTGGGAGAGCAGCTGATCCGGTTGAACCCGGCTGGGCCCGTCATCGCCGACCAGCTGGTGCAGCCTGAGGAACCAGGCAGGCTCCGCGGTTGCAAAGACGCCAGCGCGGGCGAGTAATGCCGGTCCTGAGTGGATTAAATTCATCAGGCTGGCGCCTTCGCTCACCAGGGCTTGCGCTGTGTCCGGGATCATGCCCCATAGGCGTGTGGCCTGTTCTCGTGTGATTGTTCCCGAACGCCAGCGGCCTTCCACACCCCCGCACAGCTGATCGAGAATCTCACGAAAGGGATGAAAAGGATCGCCCACGCCGGAGAAGGCATTGCAGTTCCCGGCAACGGCGATCAGATCCGGGTAACGCTGCTGGGCGCGGCGGGTAAATTCAGCCAGGAGGGCGCTCTTGCCGCGGCCGGCCTCTCCGGTGACGAAAGCGATCCGGCCCTCTCCCGTAAGTGCGGCCGCCAGGTGTTCGTCCAGCTGCGCCAACTCCAGTTCTCTGCCAATGAATGAGGGCCGACGTGCTTCAACCGGAACGGTTTCGTCATCAAGAAAGCCGGGTTGGACATAATCCATTCCTGAACCCGGAAACAATGTGGCGCCGGGGGCGATCTTTTCGGGCGGGCCGACGGCCCCCGAACGAATCGACTCGTGCAGCGCAGCCGTTTCCGCGGCGGGTTCAACGCTGAGTTCGGCTTTCAAAATCCGCCGGCAGGTTTCGTACTGGTTCAGCGCGCGCACGCGCTGGCCATTTTTTGCGTACAGAGTCATCAACATGCGCTGGACGTCTTCGCGCAAAGGGTCCTGGTTTAGTAATTCTTGGGCAAAGTGAATAGCCGGCTCGAAATCCCCCTGTTCTGCGTGATGCTCCGCTAGCGCTTGCAAGGCGCTGTGATATGCCTGGCGCAAACGACGCCGCTCGGACAGGAGCCAATTCTCCCATTCCTGGGCGCCATCCAGGTAAAACCCTTCCAAAAACTCCCCCACGTATAGAGCAATCGCCCGCTCGAGGGCTTCGCTGCCCTTACCCGCCTCGAACTCCTGTAATCCGGCCTCGAAATCAGCCACATCCAGCCAATAGTCACTGGACTGGTCGAAGGCAACGCGCTCCCGCTCGATGTCCAAGAACTCCCCGGCTAACTTGCGCAAATTGCTGAGCGTTTTGCGCAGGTTGTTCATGGCCCGGTCTTCCGGAAAATCCGCCCAGAGCATCCCCGCTAAGACGGCGCGCGACTGGGGTCGACGAGTGACTGCCAAGTAGAACAGCAGCGCCCGAGATTTGTTGGAGTGGAAGCCGGTAACCTCTTCTTTTCCAATCCGAACTTCCGGGTAACCAAAAAGTTTGAGGCTTAGTGCAGACATTGAACCAATCGGAGTTAACTTCATTCGCTCCGCCAGCCATGTTTCGATGGGATATTGAGATGTAGGGATTCCAAGCGGCGCGAAGCTGCAACAGGTTATAGCTATTTTAGCACGATGGCTGGGGGTGATCTGTTCCAGCCCAGGGAAACCCTTTTCAATTCGAACGATTCCAACTCGAAAATGCTTGACGGCCCGATGTCTTTTTGATAGAATACGAACGAACGTTCGTTCGTAAATGGAGCCACAACGAAGATGCTCGAAGAACCTGAAACACGAACCGAAGGGACCCGCCAGCGCATCCTGGACGCGGCTTTAGAGCTCTTCCAGACGCACGGCTACCACGGCACCTCCATGCGCCAGATCGCCCGGCGCGCCGAGATCGCTCTCGGCGGCATCTACAACCACTTCCCCTCCAAAGACGATATTTACGTGGCAGTTCTTAAAGCCAACCACCCCTACCATGAAGTATTCCAGGCCTTGGAAGCCGCCGAAGACGAGCCTTTCGAGGCCTTTGTCCGCCGGGCAGCTCAAAGCGTGCTGGCCGCACTGGAACGCCGCCCGTATTTCCTCAACCTGATGCTGATCGAGATCGTGGAATTTAAAAGCGCCCACGTCCCGGCAGTATTTCAAGACGCCTTTCCGGAGCTGATCGCCCTGGTTCAAAATTTCGCCGAAAATCGCCCCGAATTAAAGCCCATCCCCCTGCCGGTTATCTTCCGGGCGTTCATCGGACTGTTCTTTTCCTACTACGTGAGCGGCGCCCTCCTGGTCACCGAGCTGCCGTTCGATTTTGATGAAAACGCTTTGGATTATTTCGTGGATATTTTTTTGCACGGTGCCATGGCAGAAAGTTAACAGGACGGCATGATGGTCAACTCTCGCTTAATGTCGCTCATTCGGAAAGAATTCATCCAGATCTGGCGCGACCCGCGCACGCTGGCTGTGGCGCTGATGATGCCGCTGCTGCAGCTTTTCCTTCTGGGCTATTCCGCCACTAATGACGTGCGCAACATCCCGCTCGCAGTCTTCAACCAGGACCCCGGACCCGAAGCGCGCGCTTTGCTGGACTCTTTCCGGGCAGCCGATTACTTCGCCCTGGCTTATGAAGTCAACTCGCCGCAAGCGCTCAGAGATCTGATTGACAGCGGCAAAGCGCGCGCCGGCCTGGTCATACCGCCCGACTACGACCGGAAGCTGCAGGGGGACAGCACCGCGGAGGTTGCCTTTGTCCTGGATGGCAGCGACCCCACCACGGCGGCGACCGCCCTCTCGGCAGCGCAAGCCATCGGCCAGCAGCATGCAACCGGCGTGCTCTCCGAACGCCTGGGGAGGCGCGGCCAGCCTTTCGCGCTCAACCTGCCGGTCGAAGTGCGCTCCCAGGTCTGGTACAACCCCGACCTGATCAACGCATACTTTATGATCCCCGGCGTGATCGGCATGATCCTGTACGCCATCACGACCATCCTTACCGCCACGGCGGTGGTGCGCGAGCGAGAACGCGGCACGATCGAACAGCTGATCGTCACCCCCATCCGCTCCTGGGAGTTGGTAGTGGGCAAGCTGCTGCCCTACGCCATCCTGGCTTTCGTGAACACGCTGGAAGTGCTGATCATCGGCGCGTTTTGGTTCAAGGTGCCGATTCGCGGCGACCTGGGGTTGATCCTGCTGCTCTCCGGGTTGTTTTTGATCTCCAGCCTGGGCATCGGCCTGCTCGTCTCCACGATCGCGAACACCCAGCAGGAAGCGATGCTCACCGTTTTCATGACTTTGCTGCCCAGCATTTTCCTCTCCGGCTTTTTCTTCCCCTTGGAAGCCATGCCGCGGTTCTTGCAGTGGGTTTCCTACCTCACCCCTTTACGCTTTTACCTGGTGATCATTCGCTCGCTGCTGCTCAAGGGCGTGGGAGCTCAAATGCTCCAGAAGGAAATTCTGGCGTTGGCGATCTTCGGGCTGGTGATCATGACCGCCGCGGCGCTGAGGTTCCGAAAAAGACTGGATTAATGAGATATACATTGTCAAGGGACAAATTTGTAGGAGGCACCCATGCATCCCAACCCGCGTAGAGTCTTACCCATCTTGCTCATCGTCATAGCTGCGGCGGCTGGCTGGTGGTATTTTCAGTCCAACGGGACGGTCGCCCAGGCAAGCGGTTTAACCGCCTCAGGCACCATTGAAGGCACGCAAGTCGTCATTGCTCCCGAGCTGGGCGGGCGCGTGCTGGAGGTATTGGTCCAGGAGGGCGACTTCGTCCAATCCGGGCAGGCGTTGGTGCGGCTGGACGATGCCTTGCTGCGGGCTCAGTTGAGCCAGGCACAAGGCGCGCTGGAACTGGCGCAGGCCAATTACGAACTGGCAGCCCGGGGGCCGACCGAAGAGCAGCGCCAGGTCACCATCGCAGCAGCCGAGTTGGAGCAGATCAACGCCCAACAAGCCCTGGACACGCTGCAGGAGGACGCCGGACTGACGGAAGCGCAGCTGATGCAGGCCATCGCCGAGATCGATCGGGCCCGCGATAAGGCCCAGCAATACCTGGACAACGTAATCTCCGCGGCCGATCCAGCGGACGTCGATGCAGCCTGGGCGACCGTGGTGATCGCCCAGGACAAGCTGGAAAACGCTCAGGATGACTTCCAACCTTACGAGAAAAAACCCGACGACAACCTGACCCGGGCGCACTTACAGGCCAAGCTGGCCGCGGCACAACAGCAATACGATGATGCCGTCTACCGCTACAACAACCTGGTCGGCAAGGCCAACCAGTACGTCCAGGCCGAGGCGGAGGGAGATCTGGCCTTGTTAGAAGCCCAACTGGCGGACAAGCACCAGCAATACGAGCAGTTGGAGAACGGCATCGACCCGGACGCGCTGGCCCTGGCGCAAGCCCGCCTGAACACCGCCGAAGCGAACCTGGCGGCGGCAGAAGCCGAGCCCAGCCCGGAAGAATTATCCGTCGCCCAGGCGCAGGTCGAGGTCTCCCGCGGCGCGCTGGACGTCATCCAGGCGCAGATCGCCAAGCTGCTGGTGGCCTCGCCCATGGATGCGGTCGTGTTGAACCGCACTGCAGAGCCCGGCGAGGTGCTGGTTCCCGGTGCGCCGCTGCTCACCCTGGTGCAGGTGGAAGACCTGACCATCACGGTTTACGTGCCCGAGGACCGTTATGGCGCGATCCGTCTGGGACAGCCGGTCGAGGTGCAGGTGGATTCGTTCCCCGGACGTTCGTTCGAGGCTACAGTGGTGCGTATAGCAGACCAGGCTGAGTTCACCCCGCGCAACGTGCAGACCGAAGTAGGGCGCCGCACGACCGTGTTCGCCGTGGAGCTGGCCGTCGCAAACCAGGCGAGCGAACTAAAACCTGGTATGCCGGCGGACGTGGTGTTCTCCGAATGATCATCGCAGCGCAGCACCTCTCAAAATCCTATGGCGACACCCATGCCGTGCAGGACTTGAGCCTGGAGGTCGCTGCGGGCGAGATCTACGGCCTGGTGGGGCCAGACGGCGCCGGTAAAACCACCACCATGCGCCTTTTGTGCGGGGCGCTGCATCCCGACCACGGAGCCGACGTCCAGCCGCCCACAATCACCATCGCCGGGTACGATGTCTTGCGCCAGACCGAACAGGCCCGCTCGAACATCGGCTACCTGCCGCAGCGCTTTTCGCTCTACGAAGAGCTGACCGTGCTGGAGAACATCCGCTTTTTTGCCGAGGTGCGCGGCCTTTCTCCCGCTGAATGGCGGCCGCGCTGCATGGAGATCTTATCTTTCGTGGGCCTGGAAGCCTTCACCAACCGGCGGGCCGGTCATCTCTCGGGTGGGATGAAACAGAAGCTGGGGTTGGCGGCTGCGCTCGTCCACCGCCCGCGGGTGCTTTTGCTGGATGAGCCGACTACCGGGGTGGACCCGGTGACCCGTCAGGATTTCTGGCAGCTGATCATCCGCCTGACCGGCTCGGCTGACGACGAGCACGGGGTAGGGGTGCTGGTCAGCACGCCGTACATGGACGAAGCAGCGCGCTGTACGCGGTTGGGATTCCTGCGCTCCGGACGGATGCTGCGCGAGGGCACGCCAGTTGAACTGCGCGATACCTTGCTAGGACAGGTGTTGGAGCTGCGCGGCAAGCCGCTGCCCGCCTTGCGGCGCCTGGCCCGGGAAGTGGCCGGCGTCGAAGACGTGCAGATGTTTGGCGACCGGCTGCAGCTGCGGGTCAGCCCAGGTCAGGCCGAACCCGTCATGGCGGCATTGACCGAGCGGATCGAGCAAGAGGACCTAGAACACATCAGCCTGCGCCCGGTGGTTCCGCAGCTGGAAGACGTCTTCATTTCATTGCTGGAGGGACCCCATGGCTGAGGTCGTCATCGCGGCCCGCGAGCTCACCCGCCGTTTTGGAGACTTCACCGCCGTCGATCGGGTGACTTTTGAGGTGGAGGCCGGCGAGGTGGTAGGGTACCTGGGGCCGAACGGTTCCGGAAAAACCACCACCATCCGCATGCTTTTGGGCCTGCTGCTGCCCTCCGCCGGTGAAGCGCGCGTGCTGGGCTACGATCCGGTGACCCAGGCTGAGGAGATCCGCAGCCAGGTGGGCTATATGTCCCAAAAATTCTCCCTGTACCACGATCTGACGGTCAGCGAGAACCTGGCTTTTTACGCCGGGGTATACGGTATGCACGATCGCAGCCGCATCGGCGAGGTGCTCGAGCTGGTCGGCCTGCGCGACCAGATGAAGGAGCTGGTCAAAAACCTTTCGGCGGGCTGGCGGCAGCGACTGGCCCTGGGAGTGGCCATCGTCCACCGTCCTAGGCTGCTTTTACTAGACGAGCCGACCAGCGGCGTCGATCCCACCGCCCGGCGTGAATTTTGGGATTTGATCTATACCCTGGTCGAGGGTGAGGTCACCGTCCTGGTCACCACCCACTATATGGACGAAGCCGAATACTGCGGGCGGTTGGGCATGATGCGCGACGGCCGGTTGCTGGCTCTGGACACACCCAGCGCGTTAAAAGAAACGGCACTGCCCGGACCGGTCTGGGACGTTTACCCCGGCAGCGGCGGTATCGCTGCGCTGCCGGATGCATTGGATGACCTGTTAACCTGCCCGTGCGTACTCCATGCCGGCCTGGCTGGAGACCACTTGCGCGCCATCACCCCTCGCCAGATGGAGGGAGGCGCAGCAGCGGATGAAGCTATCCGCGAGCATTTAACCGCCTCCGGTATCCCCGCCGCGCGTATCGAACCGGGGGAGCCTTCTTTAGAAGACGTTTTCCTGACCCTGGCGCGCGAAGGCTCCGACGGCTGAAATTTAGGGCCTTCTTGGACTTACGCGCTTGAGGAAAGAAATGTGGGGGTTTTAATTTTCTTATATAATTAAGTATTGACTTAATTAAGTAATTGCTTTATAATGTCGCTATGGATAAATATTCGGCCCTGGCTGATCCGACCCGGCGCAAGATCATCGAGCTGCTCGCCCAGCACGGCGAGCTGCCCGCCACCCAGATCAGCGACCAGTTCCCGATCAGCGCTCCGGCGATCTCGCAGCACCTGAAAGTTCTCCGCCAGGCCAGGTTGGTTCAGGTGGAAAAACAGGCTCAGCAGCGCATCTACCGGATCGACCCGGAGGCTTTGCTCGAACTGGAGCAATGGGCCAGCCGTGTGAGGCGGCTGTGGGACCAGCGGTTTGACGCCCTGGAAAAAATCTTGGAAGAAGAAACAAGGAAAGGAGAACAATGATGAGCAAGAATAACCTGGTTGTAGAACGAGAGGACTTGGCCTTCACCATGTCGCGCATCTTCGATGCGCCGCGCAAGCTGGTGTGGAAGGTTTGCACCGATCCGGAGATGATCCCGAAGTGGTGGGGACCCAGGCAATACACCACCGTGGTGGACGTCATGGATTTGAAGGTGGGCGGCAAATGGCGCTACGTCCAAACGGACGCCGAGGGCAACGAACACGCCTTCAACGGTGTCTTCACAGAGATCACCCCGCCCGAGCGGTTAGCCTATACCTTCGAATACGAACCCATGGCCGGGCATGTCTCCACCGACACCATCACCTTCGAAGAACAACCCGACGGCAAGACGAAACTTATCGCCCGGACTACCTTCAACACCATCGAGGACCTAGAAGGAATGCTCCAGCCCGGCATGGAAAGCGGCGCGGTAGAGACCTGGGATCGTTTAGAAGGACTTCTAGCGCAAGTTCAGGTGAAGAGCTAACCAGGTGTAGTCTGCGCTCGATGCGGCGGTCCGTAGGGCTGCCGCATCGATTTTTAATAGAACAAATGTTTGACATTTTTCGTCTTATTTGTTAGAATTTAGGTTGTTCCCTTCAAGGTAACCATTGATATGCAGCCCAAATAGAATGAGCATAGCAAAAATGTACGCGAGCGGCTATACTTCGTCGTTAACCCGGAAGCAGCTGGCAAACGCAGCTCTCGAGGGATAGAACTTGACCCAAAGTTCACAGCAAAGGTCTCAAAGGAGAAAACAGCATGAGCGGAGTAAGAGTTTTAGTTGGTACGCACAAGGGCGCTTTTATTCTGACCTCGGACGCCAGGCGAAAAAGCTGGGACATCAGCGGCCCTCACTTTGCGGGCTGGGAAGTCTACCACCTCAAGGGATCGCCCGTAGACCCGGACCGGCTGTACGCCTCGCAATCAGCCGGTTGGTTCGGGCAGGTGGTTCAGCGCTCTAACGACGGCGGGGTGACCTGGGACCCGGTAGGCAACGAGTTCGTGTACGAGGGCGTGCCCGGCACCCACCAGTGGTACGACGGCACGCAGCACCCCTGGGAATTTACCCGGGTATGGTACCTCGAGCCCTCGCTGGACGATCCGGACACGGTCTACGCAGGCGTAGAAGACGCCGCCCTGTTCCGGTCGAACGATGGCGGAGGGACCTGGCAGGAGCTGCCCGGGCTGCGCGAAGTGAAGGGGGACCTGTGGCAGCCGGGCGCAGGGGGGATGTGCCTGCACACCATCCTGCTGGATCCGAACGATCCAAACCGCATCTATACGGCTATCTCGGCCGCGGGCGCTTTCCGCAGCGATGACGCCGGCCAGACCTGGCGGGCGGTAAACAACGGCCTGAAGTCCGATTACGAGCTTCCCGACGCCACCGCCGAAGTCGGTCACTGCGTGCACAATATCGCCATGCACCCCGAACGTCCCGGCGTGCTGTTCATGCAGAAGCACTGGGATGTCCTGCGCAGCGACGACGCCGGCGATTCCTGGTACGAGATCAGCGGCAACCTGCCCTCCGATTTCGGGTTCCCCATCGCCATCCACGCTCACGAGCCGGAGACCATCTACGTTGTCCCGATCAAGAGCGACTCCGAACACTATCCCCCCGAGGGCAAACTGCGCGTGTACCGCAGCCGGACGGGCGGCAACGAGTGGGAAGCGCTGACCAAGGGGCTGCCGCAGGAAAATTGCTACGTCAATATCCTGCGCAGCGCCATGACCGTCGATTCGCTCGACCCATGCGGGGTGTACTTCGGCACTACCGGCGGCCAGGTGTACGCTTCGGCCGATGCCGGCGACAGCTGGACGCCCGTCGTCGAGAACCTGCCCGCCGTGCTGTCGGTAGAGGTCCAGACGCTGCCATGATCCGGGTCGTGCTGCCCACGAATTTGTGGAAGCTGGCGGACGCCAACCGCGAGGTCGCGCTCCAGGTCGAAGGCGCTCCGACCATCGCCGCAGTGCTGGATGCCCTGGAAGACCGCTACCCGATGCTGCGCGGCACGATTCGGGACCACGTCACCAAGGAACGCCGGCCGTTCATCCGCTTCTTCGCCTGCGGGGAGGATCTGTCCCACGAACCAAACGAGGCGCCGCTGCCCGACGAGGTCGTGCAAGGTGCGGAGCCGCTGCGGATCGTGGGGGCTATGGCAGGCGGATAGGCGCCAACCAGACCTACCCACTCGCTTTTGAAACAATGAATTAGCCCCCCTGGCTTAGCTAAGAGCCAGGGGGGCTAAAAGATCCTTTGCAATGTTGGACCGATTGATTCGGCCGCGCCTAAACGACGGAGGAAACCGGTTGGATTATGATCCCGCAATCAGGCCTTGTAATTTGAGGATGGTGTTCCAGTTGCGCGTGGTGATCCCCACGCCGAACAGCTCCTCCAGGATCTCCATCGCCGCAGTGGTGCCGCTGCCCGGCTGGAGGGTCAGCACGCTGAGGACGTGTCCAGGGGTGACTTCTAAAATCTTATAATTCCCCTCCGGGGAGGTATAAGGAAGCTCCAGGGTGTGGTTCGGCGGATCGGAGAGGAAGGTAACGTAAAGCCGGGTTTCTTTCGTCACCCGGATATCTCTGAAGGGCTGCTCGCCCACCAGGTCGAGGATCGCCTGCGCCGGGCGCAGAAGGACGTGCACGTCGTAACCGAAGGTTTCTTTGATCCCGGCTTCAATGGCCGCGCTGATGGCGTCCGGATCGGTCGACTCCGCCTCAAAGACCACGTTGCCGCTGGCCAGCACGGACTTAACTTGCCGGTACCCCCAGGAGGCGAACGCGGCACGTAAGTCGGCCATCTTGATGTTCCGCCCACCGACGTTGATGCCGCGCAGCAAAGCCACGTATTGGGTCATAACTGTTTTCACCTCCTGTCAAGCGTTCCCAGGACATCGATGAGGATTTGGTCCAGCTCAAGCGCGTTCCCTTCTTCGAGCGCCTGCCGGTATGTACCCACCCCAAGCGCGGCTTCAAGCCGCGCGCATATTGGGTCAAACATATGAGGGTCAACTTCAGGTCGACCTAAAAGGTTCCCAGCCCACATAGCCGCCTGTTCGTTCCACCCCATATATTGCCAGTATCCCACTGCGCTCGTCAGAGCTTTCACGATCTGGTAGCTCGAACCCATGTCCCAGGCAAGGCTAAGCGCTTCCTTTAACGCAGAGCGGGCTGCTGCGGGACGGTCGAGAGCCATGCAGGTGTCGGCGATATTCCTTTGCAGGTTACAGATAAAACGCGGGATGCCGGCCTGGCGAGCCAGCTCCAACCCTTCTTTCAATTCCGCTAAAGCGCCCTCGAGATCGCCTTTAAGCATCCTGGCAAAGCCCGAATTTGATAAGCCATGGATCACATCCCGCTGCGAACCTACGGAGCGGGCGGCCTGGATCCCTTCTTTGTAATACTTCAGTTCGAGATCGAGATGGTCTTGTTCTCCAAACCACTGGGCTAACATGATTAACCCCGCACCCAAAAGCCTCTGAAATTCGAGCGCGCGGCTGAGACGGATAGCGCGGCGGATGTACGGTTCAGCTTGCGCGTATTCCTCGACCGTTAAAAGGGTTTGCGCTACCGAAAGCAGGCCGCGGCAAACTTCGCCCATATTGTTTTCGGTCTCGGCCAATATCAGATGGCGTGAGAAGTAATGATAAGCCTGCTCGAAATCCGCCAGATATAAAGCGATCGACCCCAAGTGATGCAAGGCGCGCCCCTCATCAGTTCTGGCGCCGAGCTCCGTAAAGATTTCCAATGCAGCCTGCGTCTGCTCCAGGGCTTCGGCATATAGACCTCGATCTTCCGCAACACCTCCTAATGCGTAGTATCCCCGGCCGATGGACAGAGAGTCCTTAACTTCTCGCCCTCGTCTTAACAGCCTGCCAGCGTACAACGCTGCCATGTCAGTGTCGCCAAGATTTCCATAATCTGCACTGAGCTCGTGTAAGAAAGTCAGCTCCGACCTGACATTCCCCAGCTGCATCGCTGCATCCAGGCCAGATTCAAGCCACCGGACCCGATCGGCCAGATTCTGACGGATCGTCAACACTTCCAAACCGGCGTAGGGATATTCCTGGCACAAACGCGTCCAATCCCCATCTTCTCCGCTTCGCTCGGCTGAATACGCCTGCCAGTGCTCGATCTGTTCCCTTTCCCGGTCGAAAAGCTGGATTCCGTAAGTTATGCTGGCCTGTCCCCGGTGGATAGCGACGGAGGCCGTGCGCAGCTTGTTGAGGTAATGGCGCGCCAGCCGCAACTGGGCGTTTTGAAACTCGCCTGCCCCTGCTGTCAACATGGCCTGCATCGTCAAGACCTGCCACCGTCAAGAAACGTACTGTTCCATCAGCGCGCGAGCGTGGATAACCAGCAGCGCGTGCATCTGGAACCTTCCGCCGCTCACTGGTTCGAGCAAGCCTCGATCCACCAGACGGCGCGCGGTAGGTTTCGGATCTTCAACATCCCAAGCCACTGCCATGGCCTCAAGGTCAAACGTGGCTGGCTTGGGAACAAACAAACCAAGAAAGGCAAACCGTCGCCGGGATTCCTCGTCCAGCAGATCGGTGCTGCGCTTCAGCAAAGCGGAGACTGTCGGTGAGGCCTCTTGCCCGGCGCTGTACATATCGCTGGGGGCCGGCGCCTCAAGCAACGCAGCGCCGCTCCGTAGCTCCGCCAGCAGTTCACGGAGCCCCCAACCCAGGCGGGCTTCGCTGTGCAGCAGGCGGCCGGCAACGTGAATCGCCAAAGGAAGGCCCTCGAGATCCCGGACCAGCTCTCGAGCAGCTGCCGGCTCTTCAGATATTGCTTCCGGCGCAAGTTCTTTTAGCAGCACGAGGCCAAAATCTTCCGACAAGACCGGTAACCGGTAAATATCGCCCGCCGTGGGAGCCAGCGCTATAGCGACATCATTGAGACGGCTGGTCATGACTAGAGCACAATGCTGCCCACCGATCCGGAACGGCAAAGCATGCTCGACCTGCCATACGTCGTCCAAGATCAACAAAACGCGTCGGTCACGCAGCACGGCGGTAAGCTGGGAGCTCGCCTCGTCGAGCTTTCGCGCCCGGCTGGATTCGCCCGGGATCAAAGCGTCAGCCCAGGCCGAGATCTCACCCAGCAAATTGGGGGATTCTCCCAACGAGGCCCACAAGATTCCATCGGGAAATTGCCTGGCTACTGCAGGATCGTGAGCCAGCTTCGCGAGAGTAGTACTTTTTCCTACTCCGGGCCAACCCTGGACCACAGTGATAGTACGCTGCTCCGCTACGCCGACGCCAAGACGCCGCTTGAGTTCGTCTAGATCTTTCTCCCGGCCGACTACCAGGGAAGGCAACGGCGGCAAAACACTGGTCGAAGCTGTTCGTTCAACCGGTTCAACCAGAACATCCGCCAGCAGCTGGTCGTTTTGAATCGCCTCGTAAAGCTGCCTGGTTTCAGTATCGGGAAGGGTTGCCAGCTCTGCATCCAAAATCTCCACACAGCGCTCATACTGCCGCAACGCTTCCGCGCGTTGACCATGAGCAGTATACAGACGCATGAGCTGACGGTGAGCGGGTTCGTGGAGCGCGTCGAGGGATAGCCAACCCTGAGCATACTTGATCGCCCGGTCGTACTGACCCTCGAGTCTATAGTATTCAGAAAGACGGCGGTGAATGTCGGCAAACTCCCAGTGAAGCCACTGTCGCTGCGAGCGCTGCCAGTCGTCGAACTCCTCGCTGTAAGAAGGGTTGAAACCGGCCAGGAAATCAGCCTGGTAGAGCTCGATAGCCTGCCGGTAAAGATCTACACATTCGTTGCAAGTATGCTCACGATTATGACCATGGGCGCCGCGTTGAAGCAAAAGATTCGTAAAGGCGGTCACATCCACCCATACGATCTCCCGGTTCAAGGTTACCGTCATCTGCTCGGAATCGATCCAGACCAGGGGAACCTGCGCAGTCAGCGCATATAAGGTACTTCGCAAGGCCGATCGGGCATGTTCGTGGTCGAGATCGGGCCATAAAAGGCTGGCGAGCACTTCCCGGCTTTGAGGTTGTTCCGCCAAGGCCAGGTAGGCTGCCAGCGCCAGGCTCTTTCGGCGTTTAATCCTGACCAGCTCTCCCTGAAACTCGATGCGAGGCATGCCGAACAGAAACAATTGTAAGTCGTTCATACGCCGCATCCCCTTGTCACTGCTCTGTCACGCCATCGTGACGCTCCACCAGCATAATACTAACACGTTTGTAGAATCACTCTGTCTAATTTTTCCCCCACTCCACTCACATCACCCAGCAAAGGGATACATTCAAGGATGAAAACCGTGCACCTGACTTTAATGCTTGCCGCCGTGATTTCCGTCGCCATCGCCGATATCTTCTTGAAAAAAGCCGCAGTTCACGGCAACCTGTGGCAAGCCCTCCAAAGCCCATGGATAGCAGGGGCAATTTCGCTGTATATCTTCCAGATCGTCTTCTTCACCTACGCCTTCGTGCGCGGTTGGGAGCTGAGCCTGGTGGGCAGCCTGCAGACAGCCCTTTACGCCCTGATCGTCGTAGGGGCCGGCATCTTCTTGCTGCAGGAAAAGCTGACCGGCGTTCAACTGGCCGGCGTCGTGTTCGCGATTGGGGGAGCAGTTCTCATTAATCTCAGATAGGAGAGACTGGACCATGTTGAAAACTTTAATGGATATTCCAACCCCCTATTTGCTGGTCGATCTCGGCGTGGTTCGAGACAAGTATCGCCGCCTTAAAGCCGCCCTGCCGGAAGCGGAAGTTTTCTATGCTATGAAGGCGAACTCCGAAGCTCGCATTGTCGCCGCCCTGCTCGATGAAGGCTGTGGGGTGGAAGTTACCTCTTCGGCCGAACTGGCGGTAACGCTCGGCCTGGGCGCCCACCCAGATCGCATCATCTCCTCCAACACGATCAAAGAACCTCGCTTTCTGACCGCGCTCTACACCCACGGCATTCGCCGGATGGCCTTCGATTCCACCGTCGAGGTAGATAAGATCGCCCGATACGCTCCCCACAGCCAAGTCTATCTGCGCATCCAGACGGACAACTCCGGCTCCGATTGGCCGCTGTCCGGTAAATTCGGCGCGGACGTCGCCGAGGCCCCTGAGCTGCTTGCCTACGCAGCCAGCCGTGGGCTGATCCCTTACGGATTGACCTTCCACGTCGGCAGCCAATGCCGCAACCCAAACAACTGGACCACGGCGCTGAAAGCTTGCGCCCAGATCATCGAGAAACTCCCCGGACACATCCGGCTACAGGTGATCAACCTCGGCGGAGGCCTGCCCATCCAGCACACTAAGGAGATCCCGGAACTGGCGGAGATCGCCGGGCTGATCAGGGAGGCCCGCCAGAGCCTGTTTTCTAGCCAGATTCGCTATCACATCGAGCCGGGGCGCTACTTGGTCGGCGATTCGGCTGTGTTGGTTGCCAGCGTGATCGGGAAGGCCAGGCGCAGTGGGGATAACTGGTTGTACCTGGACGCGGGCGTCTACAACGGCTTGATGGAAACCATCGAGAACTTCGCCTACGAGTTCGCTTTCGAGGTCGAACCCGCGCGCCCGAGGGATGAATTTACCATCGCCGGGCCGAGCTGCGACAGCATGGATACGATGTTCACCGGGCGTTCTATCCCGGATTTGGACGTTGGAGAGCGGTTCTACATCCTCAACGCCGGCGCCTATACCTCGTCCTACGCCAGCCATTTCAACGGTTTTGCCCCACCCCAGGTCGTGTACACCGACGAATTTCAAGCTCCTGGGTGGGTCTGGCGCAAAGACAGGATGGTCTCACCACGCCGGTTGGACGGCCGCTCCGCAGTGACGCTGCTGGTTTGAAAGCTTAGAGGATCGATCAATGAACATGCGCAACTGGACGATTTTACTGGTAGGGTGCCTGCTGCTCTTGGAAGGGTCTGAGGCCGCCTCTGCAACCCTCCTCACCGGCCTCACCGTCACGGTGAACATGACGGGCGATGATAGCGATCTGAACCCGGGCGATGGCCTTTGCGATGGCCAATTCATCGCTGGCATTCAGTGCAGCCTGCGGGCGGCCATCGAGGAGCTCAATGCTATCGGCCCCGGCAGCTCCCTTCACCGTATCGAGTTCTCCATCCCAGGCTCCGGGCCGTTCACCATCTCGCCAGCCTCGGCGCTGCCGGCTATTGCGGCGCCGGTGGCGATCGACGGAGAGACCCAGCCGGGCGCCGCCTGCCCGACCGCCAATACCCCGGCAAACCTCTTGATCGAGCTGGATGGGGGCAACGCCGGAGCGTCCGTGAATGGCCTGGTCTTCGATCCGGGCAGCGATGGAAGCCTTCTGGGCGGCCTGGCGATCGGCAACTTTAATGGTTCAGGCATCCTGGTTGAAAGCAACCAGGTCCAGGTGGGCTGCATGCATGTGGGCCTCAGCCCGGACGGGGTGACCGCCTTGGCCAACGGCCTGAACGGCATCACCGTGAACGGCGACTCCAATCTGATCGGCGGGTCCAAGTCCGCCTCCTGGCGCAACGTCATCTCCGGAAATGCAGGGGTTGGGGTGTATTTGAGCCAGGGCGCGTATGGCAATGCCATCATCCACAACTTCATCGGTACAACTTCCGACGGCATGAGCGCGGCAGGCAATTTGACCGGCGGTGTGTATATTGCCGGCGTCGATAACTCGGTCGCCAGCGCTACCTTGACCAGTGGCCAAAACGTGATCAGCGGCAACGCCGGGTACGGCATCCGCATCGACCAGGGCGATCAAAGTCTCATTGTGATTAATTACATTGGGGTCGCCAGGGACGGCCTCACCAGCCTGCCCAACGGCGGCAACGGCATCGAGATCTTAGGGGAAGCTTACGACAACGAGATCGGCAACCCGATCTTCCTCTTCACTTCCGGTAATTCCCTGCCAGTCAGCAGCGCGAACCGGATCGCCCACAATGGCGGTCATGGGATCGCGCTGAAGAACGCCGGCGGGAACGATCCAAACTATAACCAGCTTTACCAGAACGCCATCTACGACAACGCAGGCCTGGGCATCGACCTCGGAGACAACGGTGTGGACGTGAACGATCCCGGTGACGGCGATGCCGGGGCGAACGGGGGTCAAAACTACCCAATGCTGAGTGGAACGGGCGGCAGCACCATCGTAACCGTCACGTTGGCCAGTGCGGGCAACAGCGCATACGACATCGATCTCTTCCGCAGCACGGCCTGCGACCCTTCCGGCTATGGTGAAGGCGAGGCATACCTCACCACGGTGGAGTTGACCACCGATGCATCCGGCAACGCCTCGACCGAGGTAGACCTCGACGGGCTGGCTTCTCCGGGTGAGGGCATCACTGCGATTGCACGGGCTGATTTCCGCGTCACCTCGGAATTTTCCAACTGCATCCCGTTTATGTATGCGGAGAACGTCTCGACCGTCTTTATCCCGCTCGTATGGCGGTAGCGGCTAGGTGGAAACGCTGCGGCAGGGAATTAAGCACGGTTCCTTTGAAAATCTGCTGGTAAATCCCTTGACCGAAATAAAGAGCGCAACCTTTGAACCTAGGAGTTGAATCATGAAACGAACGAACTTAAGCCTTGTGTTGATCGTCGGGCTCCTGCTCTTGGGCAGCTGGGCGGCTGCACAAGCCGCCGTCCCCGCCAGCCTTACCCTCACCGTCACCGGGTATGGGGATTTCAGCGACCTCAACCCCGGCGACGGGCATTGTGACGCCATCGCCGCCCTGCCGGGCGATCAATGCAGCCTGCGGGCAGCCATCGAGGAACTCAACGCAACCGGCCCCGGCAGCGCCCTGCACCACATCAACTTCGACATTGCCGTCGGAACCGGCCCGTTCACCATCACGCCAGCCTCGGAGCTGCCCCCTATCCAGGTGCCGGTGAAGATCGACGGCTCGACCCAGCCGGGCGCATCCTGCCCAACCGCGAACGATCAGGCCAACCTGCTGATCGTGCTGGACGGCAGCAACGCCGGAGCAGCTGCGCTTGGTTTGCACTTGATCGCGGGCAGCGATGGCAGCTTCATTCGAGGCCTGGCGATCGGTAACTTCTCCTACGGCGGTATCCAGATTCAAAGCGATCACAATAAAGTGCGCTGTAACTACTTTGACAATGTCATATTAAGCCCCAGGTTTTCCCTTC
>CAYNWK010000049.1:0-28009 GCA_964400875.1 uncultured Anaerolineaceae bacterium
ACCCAACGGTCACGCTCGACCCGAAGGCCTACCGCTTGCGCATCCTGAACGCGGCCAACGACCGCTTCTGGAACCTGCAGTGGTACGTGGCCGACTCAACCGGGACCGAAGTCGCCTTGAACGCCGCCGAAGTGGCGGCCGCTCAGACCGACCCCAACATCTTCCCGACGCCCGATACCAACCTCAGCCCGGCCGGGCCTAGCTGGATCCAGATCGGTACCGAGGGCGGCTTCCTGCCTGCCCCCGTTGTGGTCCCCAACCAGCCCATCACCTGGATCACGGACCCGACCCGCTTCGACGTCGGCAACGTGGACAAGCACTCGCTGCTGGTGGCGCCGGCCGAACGAGCCGACGTGATCGTCGACTTCTCACAGTACGCCGGGCAGACGCTGATCCTGTACAACGACGCACCGGCCGCGTTCCCCGCTCGGGTCGCCAGCTATGACTACTATACCGGCGGGCCGGATCTGAGTCCGGTGGGCGCGCCGACAATACTGCCCGGCTATGGGCCCAACACCCGCACGATCATGCAGGTCAAGGTCTCAGCTGCGGCTCCCGCCCCTGCCTACAACTTGGCAGCGCTGAACGCGGCGTTCAAGCACCACGCCGATGGCTCGGGCGTGTTCGAGTCCGGCCAGCACCCGATCATCGTCGGACAGGCGGCCTACAACTCGGCCTACGGAACCAGCTTCGCCAGCGGCGCCTGGTGCAACTCGCCTAGTAATCCGTCCGCCAAGTGCGACGGGTTCGCCCGCATCTCGGAGCAGGGCGGCGACTTGTTCAAGTTCGACACGCTGTCCGGGAACCAGATCTCGATCCCGCTCGAACCCAAGGCGATCCACGATGAAATGAACGCCGCCACCTTTGACGAGTTCGGCAGGATGACGGCTAATCTCGGCCTTGAGTCCGTGCCGTCGAACCCCGGCGGGCAGAACATCAACCTGATGCCGTACGTGTCCCCGCCGACGGAGATCTTCGACGCCACCGACCTGCCGAAGAACGACATCACGATGACGCCGATCGGCGGGATCGCCATGGCCGACGGCACCCAGATCTGGAAGATCACCCACAACGGCGTCGACACGCACCCGATCCACTGGCACCTGTATGACCTGCAGCTGCTGAACCGGGTCACCTGGGACAACATCATCATCCCACCGGATGCCACCGAGCTGGGCTGGAAGGACACCATCCGCATCAGCCCGCTCGAGGACACCATCGTCGCCATCCGGCCGATCATCCCATGGCTGCCGTTCGAGGTGCCCAACAGCGAGCGCCTGCTCGATCCGTCGATGCCGGCGTGGAACGGGATCGGATCAGGTGTCAACACGGCCTCGCTCGGCGATGTCGGAGTGATCGGGAGTGCGACGATCGCCGACCAGTTGGGACTGGGCATTCCACCGGCCGGTCCAAACGGGGAACCAATCGACGTGCTGAACCACCTCGTCAACTTCGGCTGGGAGTACGTGCTGCACTGCCACATCCTGTCGCACGAAGAAATGGACATGATGCGGCCGGTGGCGATCGCCATGCCGCCGAAGCCGCCGACCGGATTGGCGTTCGATGCCACGACGATGACGCTGTCATGGTTGGATGACTCCATCACCGAGACGGCCTTCCTCGTCGAGAAGTCGTCGGATGGCGGCGCAAGTTGGGCCGAACTAACGACGGTCCAACGCCTGTTCTCCGATCCGCTGGGAGCAGTGCTGCTAGATCCAATGCCGGCGCCGAGCGGCGAGACCTTGACGGTCGTCGATAGTGCCTACCAGGCTGGTGACCTGTACCGCGTCGCTGGGCTGAACACGGTCGGCGATACCTGGAACTACGCCAACGCCGGCAACGAGATCGTCAGCGGCGGCTTCCCCACGGTGTCCGCCAAGTCAGAATACGCGTACATCACCAATGACAGCCTGCCGCCCGCGGCGCCCAGTGACCTGACGGCAACGTCGGTCATGCCGGACCAGGTCGATCTGGCCTGGGCGGATAACGCCACCAATGAAGCCGGGTTCGTCATCGAGCGCAGTGACGATGGCGGCGTGACCTGGAACCAGGTTGGCGATACGGCCGTCCCTGATGTCATGGCGTTTACTGACGCCACCGTGGCCCCGCTGGGTAGCTACCAATACCGGGTCTACGCCTACAATGTCAGCGGAAGCTCCGCGTTCTCCAACGTCATCCTGGTCGACACGCCGGATGTGCCTCCTGCGGCTCCAACCCTATTGTCTGCAACCGCCGTATCGGCAATGCAGGTTGATCTGGCCTGGGCGGACAACTCCCTCAACGAAGAGGGGTTTGTCATCGAACGCAGTGACGATGGCGGCATGACCTGGAGCCAGGTAGGCGATACGGCAGCCCCTGATGTATTGACGTTTATGGACACGAGTGTGTTACCCATAAGCAGCTATGACTACCGGGTGTATGCCTACAACGCTGGCGGCAGCTCGGACCCATCCAACGTCCTCTCGGTCACTACGCCTGACGCAGCACCGAACGCCCCTTCAGGCCTGGTCGCAACTTCCGTCTTGTCTAACCAGGTGGATCTGGCCTGGGCGGACAACTCCAACAATGAAGACGGTTATCGTGTTGAGCGGAGTGCGGATGGTGGTGGAACGTGGACTCAAGTTGGCGCTGATCTCGCTCCCAATGTCGTCGCCTTCAGCGACACGACGGTGGCGTCCTCCAGCAGCTACATGTACCGTGTGTATGCCTTCAATACGGTCGGATCCTCTAGCTTCTCGAACGTGATCACGGTGAATACGCCAATTGGTACCCCGCCCGCGGCGCCGTCGAACCCCGTGGTATCCAACCAGACCCAGTCGTCCATGACGCTCGCCTGGACGGACAACTCGAGCACCGAGGATGGGTTCACGGTCCAGATTGCGACGAACAAGAACTTCACCCAGAATTTCAAGTCCGCTGATGTTGGTGCCGGAGTGACCTCGTACCAGTTCACCCTGCTGGCCCCGAACACAAAGTATTACTTGCGGGTGCGAGCTTTCAACGCTGCCGGTCCTTCAGCATGGTCTGCCGTAATATCCGATAAGACCCTGAAGTAGCCTCGTTCACCAAAAAGTAGGAGAGGGCCGTGAGGCTCTCTCCTACCCCAATGTGTACGGCAGCGCGTTTTGACAGTTCAGCCCATCCACTTCGAATATCTTCGGAGCGGATGGGCTGAAGCTGATCAATGGCTTATTTTGCTGGTTAACGCGAGTTCGGTTAAAAGGTGGATTTCAGTCAAATCTGTGCTTTAAGATAAATAGAGAAGTGAAGCAACTTGTATTATGTAATGTTAATCCTAATTGTTTCCAATTGTTCCGCGGAACATTTAAATCGTTTGGAACGTACAGGTTTGCTGATTTACTCACAAAGACGCAAGCAACGCTGGCCGGTTTGTGAGGAGCAGTATTCTTGTTCTTAATGGTTCAGTCCGGGTTCAACCTTTCAAAGCGGCGATCTCGTCCCTGGTGAGATGGCGCCATTGTCTCGGCTTTAAATCGCCGAGCTCCAAGCTGGCGATGCGCACCCGCACGATCTTGACCACCGGCAAGCCGATCAACGAGCCGACCTCGCGAATCTGCCGCTTGCGCCCTTCTGTCAGGGTCACCCGCAGCCAGGCGCCTTTGCCGCTGTAGCGTTCCAGGAATACACGCGCCGGGGCGGTGTGGTAGCCATCTTCCAGGACGACGCCGCGCCGCCAGGTCTCGATCTGTTCATCGTCCGGGCGCCGGGCGACCAGTACGCGGTATTCTTTTTCGTGTTCGTACCGCGGGTGGGTCAGGCGGTTGGTCAGCTGGCCGTCGTTGGTCAGCAAGATCAAGCCTTCGCTGTCTACATCCAGGCGTCCGACCGGGTAGATATGCCCTGGAACCGGCACCAGGTCGCGCACGGTTGGGCGGGGGTCCGGGCTGGTTGCTGCTGAGATCACCCCGCGTGGTTTGTAAAGCGCGATATAGGTCAACGGTTCCGGCGCCGAAATGGGTCGTTGGTCGACTTCAATACGATCGCGTTGTGGGTCCGCCTTGTCGCCCAGGCTGACGACCTTTCCATTGACGGTGACCCGGCCGGCGGCGATGATCTCTTCGCACTTTCGCCGGGAACCGAGACCCGCCCGAGCCATGATCTTCTGCAGTCGCTCAGCCGCCATCGCTTGACTCCTCTTCCTCGGGTTCGCTTTCGAAACCATCCACCAGCTCTTCGTCTTCGAAGGGGGGCAGGTCATCCAGTGAATTGAGCCCGAAGTACTGCAGAAAATCCGGCGTCGTCGCGTACAGGATGGGTCTTCCGGGAGTCTCAGCCCGGCCGATTTCTTGCACCAGGCCTTTGCTGAGCAGGGTGCGCAGCACGCCGTCGCTGTTGACGCCGCGGATCGCGTCGACCTGGGGGCGCGTCGTCGGCTGCTTGTAGGCGACAATGGAGAGCGCTTCCAGGGCTGCCTGGGTCAGGCGGCTGGTGGCTTCCAACCCGAGAAAACGCTCGATCAACGGCGCCGCCTCACCGGCAGTCGTCAACTGCACCCGCCCGCCGTATCGTTGCAGCCGCAAGCCGCGGCTCTCGTACCTGTTCTCCAGGTCCCCCAGGACGCGCTCTACTACATAGGTAGAGACCTCCAGGGCGGCGGCCAGCTGTCCCGGAGAGACTGCCTGGGTCGAGACAAACAACAAGGCTTCGACTTGCGCCTCGATGCTCAAGGTCGTGGTCTGTGGAGATGTGAGTTCTGGCATGCTATAATCAGGGTTTGGAAATTCGCTTTTCAAGTATTCAACCGCACCCGTCGATCTTGTGTTGAGATACTCTTCGCTGTAATGACTTCAAGGCGGGCGCTGGTTAAATCTTTTTGTTTAAGGATTTGATTAGACTGTTGTGGCTAGATTCTACCGGGTTTTGCTGGTGGTAACCGTATTGCTCCTGGTCTCGTTGGCTTGCAATCTGGGGGCGCCGCGCCCCAGTACGCCGACCCCTGCCTTGGTCAATCCGGGCGCCGGGGGCGATCAGACAACGCCGCAGGCGACCGGTGAGCCCTCCGGGGGCGAGCAAGTGGAAGTTGTCCTGGACGAGGCGCAGCTGACCGCCATCGTAAATACTGCGCTGCAAAGCCAGGAAAATGCTCCTATCGAAGACGCTCAAGTCCAGCTCCAAAACGGGCAGCTTGAGTTCACCGGGCAAACCACAAACCAACCCATCCAGGCTGAAGTGCACGCCGTTATGACCGTCCAGGTTGATCAGCGCGGGCAGCTGGACCTTGAGTTTGTCTCCGCCGAATTTGGTCCGTTCCCGGTGCCGGGTACGATGCTGGACGAGATCGAGAGCAACCTCGAAGGGTCGCTGCAGGATGAACTTCAGTCACAGATGCCCGGGGTTCGCCTCGAGGACATCATCATCACAGATGGTGAAATGACGTTCGTGGGGCGCACTGTCTGACCGCGACATGGGATTATATCATCCACCTCGCCTATATTGGATCCTCATCCTGGCGGCGCTGCTGCTATCCGCTTGCGCCTCCCCTCGGGTTACCCAGGGGGTCATTACGGTGGAGCTTTCCGTCGATCAAGAGACGGAAAGCGTCGAGGTGCCCGCCGGCAGCACGGTGGAGTTTGCTCTATCAGCAGGAGGGGTCGTTCTGGGCAACCTCGATCGCACCGACCCGCCGCTCTACACAATCCTGGGAGAGGGATCGCGGGTGGAGGTGGTTAGAGTCTCAGAGGAATTCAGCGTCGATCAAGAGGTAGTCCCGTTTGAAAACCAGGTCTTACAAAACGAGTCGTTGCCCGCTGGGGAGGAATACTGGTTGCAGCTCGGGGAGAACGGTTTGAGAGAGATCACCACCCGTCGCGTATTGGAGAACGGTGTCGAAGTCTCCAGCAGCGTAGTCAAGTCGGTGATCGTCGCCCAACCCGTACCGCAGATCAAGATGGTTGGTGTGCAAAAATCATTCGCCCCGATCAGCATTCCAGGCAGGCTGGCATACTTGCTCAACGGCAGCGCCTGGGTCATGGACGGTACGACGAACACCCGCAGGCAAGTTGTGCCGACAGGCGACCTGGACGGCCGGGTTTTCTCGCTTTCTGATGATGGCGCCTGGTTGTTGTTCACCCGCAGCCCGGAAGAGTCTGCGACGCCTGAGGCTGGCGCCGAAGATTCGGAGACTGTGATCAATTCCCTGTGGGTTGCCAGAGTGGACGGCGAAGAAGAGGCCTTATTCGACCTGGGCGTTTCGAATGTCGTCCACTTCGCCGGTTGGAGGCCCGGCTCGTCGAACGTAGTAGCTTATTCAACCGTGGAGCCGCGCGCCGCTGCCCCAGGCTGGCAGGCCAACAATGATGTTGGGTTGGTGACTTTCAGCCCGGCGGGCTTCGTGCGTCACCTTCCGGATATTCTGAGTGCAAACCCCGGCGGGCAGTACGGCTGGTGGGGCGCTTCCTTTTCCTGGGCTCCCGACGGCCAGTACCTGGCTTATGCCCGTCCGGACGGGATCGGCACGCTGGACGTTCAAACCGGCGAATTATCACCGGTGGTTGAAATGAGCCCATTCCAGACCTTTGGGGATTGGGCCTGGGTTCCGGGGATATCCTGGGGTCCCGCGGGTAACCTCCTTATTTCCGTCGAGCATCTTGCGCCGCAAGAATCTCAGCATTTCGCCATGCTGGCGGTTACGTTTTCTCAACCGCAAGGGAAAGCGTCCGGGGAATCCGGCGCGGCGGAATCCGGATCCAGTACTGAAGTCCCAGTCGGGATAACGCCCGGAAACCGGGTGACGCTGACGCCAGAAACAGGCATGTTCGCATATCCATCAACTTCGCCCCTGCGTGAAATGCCTACGGGCGAAGGCGCCTTCGAGATCGCTTACCTTCAGGCGATTTTCCCGGCGCAGAGCGAGAGCAGCCGCTACCAGTTAGTAGTGATGGATCGGGATGGCTCCAACCGGAGAACCTTGTTCCCTCAGGTGGGTCCCGGGCTGGAACCCCAGCGGCTGATCTGGTCGCCGGAACCTTTACCGGATCAAGCAGGATTTGCCCTGGCTGTCGTCTACCAGGATAACCTGTGGCTTATTGACGTCGATGGGGGTGAGGCCTGGCAAATCACCGGCGATGGCCTGACTAACAGAGTTGATTGGAAATGAGACGAAGCGGGTAAATTGTGGTATAAAACCTAGCGTTCGACCCACTGGCAGGGTCCGGTTTCGATCCATTTGATCCCGTTTGTTGCTCAACCGGGGGCGGACAATTCAATTTTTCACCGAAGGATTGCTAACATGCGCATTCTCATCACCGGAGCGGCAGGATTCCTTGGCTCCCACTTGTGCGACCGGTTGCTCGCCGAAGGGCATGAAGTCATTGGGATGGACAACTTCATCACCGGCAACGAACAGAACCTGGCGCATTTGGCCGGGCACGAACGGTTCACGTTTATTCGTCACGATGTCTCGAACTTCATTTTTGTGCCTGGAAAAGTCGAGGCCGTGTTGCACTTCGCCTCACCGGCCAGCCCCAACAAGAGCTCCCCTTACGGGTATTTGAATCTGCCGATCCAGACGATGAAGGCTGGCGCGTTAGGGACTCACAATTCACTGGGCGTGGCGCGCTCCCACCAGGCGCGCTTTCTGCTTGCCTCGACCAGCGAGATTTATGGCGACCCTTTGGAGCATCCCCAAAGGGAAAGTTATTGGGGGCACGTAGATCCCATCGGTCCGCGTTCGGTTTATGATGAAGCCAAACGCTTTGCCGAAGCCCTGACCATGGCTTACCATCGTTTCCACGACGTGGACACCCGGATCGTTCGCATCTTCAATACCTATGGACCGCGCATGCGCCTGGACGATGGACGGGCAGTGCCGAATTTCTTGAAACAGGCGTTATCTGGTGAACCGCTGACCGTTTACGGGGACGGAGAACAGACGCGCAGCTTTTGCTACGTCGATGACCTGATCGAAGGCATTTACCGGTTGCTCCTCTCGCAGGAGCACAACCCTGTCAACATCGGCAGCACTGACGAGACCACGATCCTGGAGCTGGCGAACCTGATCAACCAGCTCTCTGGAAACCAGGCAGGAGTCGTATTCAACCCGAAGCAGCGCGGGGAGGGTGATCCCCAGCGCCGCCAGCCGAACATCTCTCGCGCCAGGGAAATTCTGGATTGGGGACCGAAGGTCAAGAAGGAAGCCGGGCTGCAGAAAACCGTGGCTTATTTCAAAGAGAAGTTGGAATTGGTGTAATGTTAGCAAGCATCGTAACCAACCCGCGCGAACGTACGCGCTTCGTACGTTTTGCCGTCGTCGGCGTCATTGGAGCGGTAGTGGACTTCGGAACGTTCAACCTGCTGACCTCGATTTTTGATGAGCCGGTTGTCCTGGCCAGTATTTGTTCTTTTATCGCCGCAATTGTCAGCAACTTCACCTGGAACCGTTTCTGGACTTATCCGGATTCCCGTTCCAAGGCCGTATCCAGACAGTTGATCGAGTTTTCGGTAGTGAGCATGGTTGGCTTGCTGATCCGCACGCCCATCATCGCATTGCTGGAGCAGCCCCTGGCGATCGGTTTTCAACAGCTCGCATTCTTACCGATTGGGTTCTTAAGCGCTGAATTCTTGGGCAACAACACAGCCCTGGCCTCCGCCGTGCTGGTAGTGATGTTTTGGAATTTCTTTATCAACCGCTATTGGACCTATAGCGACGTCGAGTAGAACACACCTAACTCTCCTCCTGGTGGGTAAGTCCTTCAAGAATTCAGTGCAAATTTAATAAGCCCGTACGCAGGCTGGTTCTCCTGTACGTGATGCGTGCGATATAATATTCCTATGGATGAGAATAACCGCCTACCCATTCCCATCTACACAACCTCCGGAGATACTGGGGGTTTCTTGGTTTATCCTTATGTTTATAATTTGGGGGGGGATTGGATCGGGTGGGTGACTCGTAAGAAAAAAGTCTATTCTGTCTACGGAAAATATGTGGGTTGGCTCAGTGACGATCCGCGGATTCTGCGTAAACGTACCCAGGATTATCGCCACCCGGACCTGGCTCCGCCGCCCGGTCCGCCCCGATTTCTCATTCCTGTTACGGTTCCGTTACCGCCGCTGATGCCCGAACTGAGCTTCAGCACGGTTGACGTCTTAGAAGAGAGGCCAGAACTATTACCGACCACCGACAGTTTTGCGTTCGAAGACGAAGCGTGAAGCCAACATGAACGTTTCGCTGGAAGGCAAGCTGGTCAGCGCATCGTGCATTACGATCGCCCAATTAATGCAGCCGGACCATGCCAATAACCTCGGCAACGTACATGGTGGCTGGATCATGAAACTGGTGGACGAAGCCGGCGCGCTGGCCTGCATGCGCCATGCCCAGCATCGGGTCGTCACCGTGGCGGTCGATCAAATGACTTTTCGCCAGCCGATCCGCATTGGTGACCTGGTGACCTTATCGGCGGAAGTGAGCTACGTGGGCCGTACCTCGCTTGAAGCGGAAGTCAACGTCGAAGCCGAGAACCCCATAACCGGGGAAAGCACGCACACCAACAAGGCTTACCTGGTTTACGTCGCTTTGGATGAAAACGGCGAACCTGTCCAAGTGCCGCCATTGATACCTGAGAACGAAGCCCAGCGCAAGCGTATGGAAGCCGGAAAAGCGCGCCAGGCCTACCGCTTGTCCCAAAGTAAGCATTGAACTCATGTCCGAAGAAGAACCTTTAACACAAGCTGATTTAGCCGACCAGCAAGAAACGCCTCCTGGAGTGCGCTCACTGCGGGAATTGATCGACCGTGTCTCCGGTAGGGATGTCCGCATGGAGCCGGTTGAAGGCGATTCCAGCCTCGCTGAAGTACTTCCTTTTCCGTTCCTTGCGCTGGTTGGGCAAAAAGAGATGAAGCTGGCGCTGATCTTGGCCCTGATCAACCCGGCTGTCGGCGGCGTCCTGCTGCTCGGGCCAAGAGGCACCGGCAAAACCACTGCCGTGCGCGGTCTGGTAGAACTGTTGCCGGAAGTACCGCGCAGCATGTGTTATTACGGCTGTATGCCTGAGGATATAGAATCGGGCGGGATGGACGCGGTGTGCCCGGATTGCGCCCGTAAATACGCCGAAGGTCAGCCGCTGGCGCGCATGGATCGGGTCAGGCTGGTGGAATTGCCTTTGAATGCCGAGCTGGAAGATGTCGTCGGGGGCGTGGACGAACGCGCTGCCATGCACGAACGTTTGCGCATACGCCGGGGGATCCTGGCTCAGGCGGATTTGAACTTATTGTATGTAGATGAGATCAATCTCCTAGCCGATGCGATCGTCGACGTAATCCTGGATGCTGCCGCACAGGGAAATTACACAGTGCGGCGCGGCCCGGTTTCAGCCACCTACCGCTCCCGGTTTGGGCTGATCGGTTCAATGAACCCCGAGGAAGGCCGCTTGCGCCCGCAGATCCTGGATCGATTTGGGTTGCGCGTGCTGGTTGGTGGGCTGGATGATCCCACAGAGCGGCTGGATGCTTACCGCCGGGTGCGCGCCTTCCAGAGTAATCCGCACCGCATGGTCTCTCAGTACGCAATGGAAACGGAGATCGCCCAGGAAGAGATCCAGGCTGCCCGGGATTTGTTGCCAGAGGTTGATATCTCAGACGAGGTGGCGCAGCAGGGGCTCGAGTTCATACGGAAACTGGAGATCGACTCCCTGCGCGCGGAAATCAGCCTGTTTGAGAGCGCGCGGGCCTACGCGGCGGCGGAAGGAAAGACCCAGGTTGAGGTGGATGACCTGCGCCAGGTGAGCCAGATGGCGCTGCGGCTGCGTCGGTCTGAGTTCATGAACGATTACCTGGCTAATCAGAAAACGGAAGAAAGCGAAATTATCGCTTTAATGGACGCGGTCCTGACCAATTCCTAACCCACTGGAGAATGTACCCATGACTATCAAGAATTTCTTTCGGAAGAAGCCCCCGGTCGAAGAGAAAAGCCTGTCTCCCGAACCGGAGGAAATGCCGGAACCTAACAGCGTGGATGACTATATGCGCAGAGGCTGGGCTTATCATTCTCGCGATAAGAACGATCAAGCGGAGGCCGACTTCCGGAAGGCGCTCGAACTGGACCCAGACTCTGTGGATGCGAACTACGTCCTGGGATTGGTGCTCAAGGCCAAAGAGAAAGACGAAGAAGCTATTGAGGCTTTTAAAGTTGCGATTAACCTGATCAACAACGGCAAGGTTGAGAATATGAACCGGGCCGAGATGCTGCGCAGGTTGGCTTTAGGGCATGTCAATGAAATTAAAGAAGGCGACTGGAAGCTCGAGGAGGAATTTTGGCGAAGGGAACGCTGAGCCATCGGGAAAGAATGGAAGCTTGCCTGGCTGGAGAAGCGCCTGATCGCGTGCCGGTTGCCTTATGGCGGCATTTCCCGGTAGATGATCAAGTTCCGGCAAATCTTGCCCAGGCCGTAGTTAATTTCCAACGCACTTACGATTTCGATTTCGTAAAAGTCACATCAGCATCATCTTTTTGTTTGAAAGATTGGGGAGCCAAGGATGAGTGGCTTGGGGCAACGGAGGGCACCCGCGATTACACCCAGGCAGTGATTGAAGACCCTGAAGATTGGGGTAAGTTGACGGTGCTCGATCCTCGCGCAGGTCATCTGGGCGCACAATTGGAATGCCTGCGCCTGATCGTTCAAGAGCTCGGTCCTGATACGCCGGTCATTCAAACGATCTTCAACCCCCTTTCCCAGGCGAAGAACCTGGTCGGAAAGGGTAATTTGGAAGCACAATTGCGGCAGGCTTCGCAAGCCGTACACGCTGGTTTAGAGACGATTACTCGCAGCACCCGTGATTTTATCCACGCAGCCAAGGAAACCGGGATTGCGGGGGTTTTTTACGCCGTACAGCATGCCCAATATGGGCTTCTCGCGCCGGAAGAATACGAAACTTTCGGTCGCAAATACGATCTCCAGGTGCTTGAGGCGGCGAGCGACTTGTGGCTCAACGTGTTGCACATTCACGGGGATGCGATCATGTTCGAGCAGCTGAGCAATTATCCTGTGCAGGTGGTCAACTGGCACGATCGGGAGACCCCGCCTACTTTGCCGGAAGGCAAAAGACTCTTCGCTGGGGCGGTATGTGGTGGGATAAGGCGCCACGAAACTTTGGCGTTAGGCGCCCCGGAGGAGGTAATTTCCGAGGCGCGTGATGCGATTCAATCCACATCCGGGCGGCGCTTTGTCCTGGGGACGGGTTGTGTGGTGCCGATCATCGCGCCTCATGGAAATATCCTGGCGGCGCGCCGGGCTGTGGAAGAATACGGGGGATAGCGCAGCCTTCGAGACTATATGAGTGGATTGCGGGTCATCTCTGGAAGCGCGAAGGGGCATCGCCTGCGCTCCGTGCCCGGAAGCTCGACGCGGCCTATCACTGACCGGGCTAAAGAATCGCTGTTCAATATCATCGGGGTCGATATTGAAGGCGCTACGCTGTTGGACCTCTTTGGCGGGACCGGCAGCGTGGGCATTGAAGCGTTGAGCCGAGGCGCAAGTTTCGTCCGTTTTGTAGAGGTCGACCGGCGGGCGGTCGCCACCATCTACTCGAACCTCAAACATACCCGCCTGGAATCAGGCGCTGAAGTACTGCGCCTTGACGCTTTTAATTTATTAGCCGGACCCATCGACCGTAATTTTGATTACGTCTTTATCGCCCCGCCCCAGTATCATGGCTTGTGGAAGCAGGCTTTATTAACCTTGGATCAGCGCGCCGGGTGGCTTGCCCCATTCGCCTGGACCATCGTCCAGATTCACCCCCGTGAATACGAAGAGGTGGCGCTGGATCGCCTGGTAGAGTTTGACCAGCGCAAATATGGCAGCATCTTGCTGGTTTTCTACCGCTTTTTAGAACAAGCCTCGGATCAGCAGCAAAAAGCCGAAGATAAGCAGGGGGATTCCGATCGGCAGGCCTACGATGGTGATGCTGACGATCAACCCGGCGATCATCAGCACTAAGCCCAGGATTACGGCAACCAGCCTGCCGGTAAACTCGACGATCCCGACAACCAGCCGCCAGATAGCCCAAAAGGGCCACAAGAACCACGGAACGCGTCGTTTATTCGACATTGTTTCTGTGCTCATCATTAACCTCTCTGAATAGTCTGCTCGCCTATAAAACAGTTGTCCGGGCAGTGATCGAGCAGCAATAGGAAAATCTTCTACCTTTATTTACGGTAAAGTGTGTATTTCGTCGCGGATTTATTTCTTGCAAAAGCCCCACGTCATTTTTTAGATGGCTTAGATTTATTTGTCAAGCGGTTGATTCAGCGCAGCCAATCCGGTTTCAATGATCTCCAGCGCGACCTGCACCCGCTGTTCCCAGTTGCCGGCCGAACGGTCGTATTTTTCGGCCAGCTTCCGCTGAGCCTCCAGGCCGGCTGCCTGATCTTGTTGGTGGTCGGCGGCTTCCCAATCCAACCCGTCGACGAAAACCGCCTCCAGCGAGAAGCCCGCGCGGTGCAGCAGCACCGGCCACTCAGCATCGGAGCCGATGGCGCGATTTAATCGGCTGTTGGCGACCAGGTATTCGGCCGCCGTCCGGCTGAAGCCCTTCGAACCGGCCCCGATGTCCACCGTCTGCCCCAGGATATGCGAGAAGACCAGGTTGAAGATCCTCTCGGTTTCCCGCATGGCTTGAGGGTGGGTGCTCCAGGCTTGTTCCGTACGGCCGATCACGGCGCAGTCAGCCCCCCGGATGTGTTCGATCGTCTGGCGCCATTCTTCGGGTCGTGTCTCTACCCAACGGATCAACCGGTCGAGGTCGGCGTACTGCAGGTGGCTGCATGGGTGATCCAATGCGCCTCGCAGGGCGAGATGCCGCCCGAGCGTCCAATCTGCTGTCTGGATGAAAGTTACCTTGGGCAGCTGGCGCAGGAGTTCGACCTGGGATAGGTCCGCCCCAGGGGGCAAAGTGATCACCATAGCCTGGTAGACTTCATCAAGCTGCTCGTAGAGACCGGCTAGGCGCGGCCCTTCGCCGCGAGGCTGCCAGGTTGCGGCCAGCGCGAGGCTCATGGATCAACCTCCGAATTCGATGGTGAGTTTTCCTGTAGAATCGTAAGCGATATGCGCCGCAAAGGACGGTTCCCCGCGCCGGGCAGCGAGAACGCGGGGTAGCAATACGTGCAGATCTTCGACCAGGGGAAGGTCGAATACCGCCGTTCTCGGGACCCAAACCAGGTCGCCTTCTGCCGAATTGATCGGTTGCTCCCCGGCTGCCTCTCCGCGAAAAATGTAGATGCCTACCCCCAGGTTGTTCTCGACATCGACGATTACTGTACCGCACAACCACAGCTCAATGCCGGAGTAGCCGGTTTCTTCTTTTAACTCTCGGAAAGCCGCGCTGAGAACGTCTTCGCCCCGCTCTACGTGCCCGCCGACGCCGTTATACATGCCCGCCCACAAGCGTTTGTCCGGCGCCCCCTTGATTAACAGCACTTCATCCGCTCGAGTCAGGAAGATCAGTGTTCGCGGGATGAGCGCATATCGCTGGCGGTCAATTCCCTGTTCTGCGGGTGGCATTGGTGGATTAGCTCTGCGGTACCGACGGGGACCCGGCGGAGTACCGGGTCCCTGGTGAAGTGGTCAGGCTTGCGCCGCAGTATTTAGGAGCGGCTTAATCGGCCAGATCGCTAACATCTTCTTCGACCGCTTCTGCGCCGAGATACTCTTTCACGCCGGGGTGAACGACCACCGGCTCGACTGCCTGGTTGACGTATTCTCGAGTGCCTTTAATGTTGAGAAGTTCGAAGAGCATACGGAATTGATCTTCCCAGGCCTTGCCGATCTCGTTTTTGATCGAGGCGTCCAAACGCCAGACCTGCGGCTTGAATGGCCCGATCGCCCTTTTACGGGTCTTGTAATAGAACTGTTCGTCGGTCTGCCCGGCCTTGCGCTCGTCGGCGTGGTTTTCGCCCAGGTAGGCATACATCTTGTCTCGAATACCCTCTGGCAGATGGTTGAACATGATGTTCTGGAAATTGGTCGCCAGGTGGACCTCGCAGGCTTCGTATTCAGGGAACTTTCCGAATGCTTCTTCGGGCAGTGTGGAAGCGCCATGCTGGACTGCGCCTGCCATGCCGTATTCATTCCGGGCGATTCGGCTGAGCTTTTTCAAGGTATCGAAATCGACGCTGACCTCTTTGATCGAACCGTCTGGAAGAACGACGCCGCCGTGGGAAGTGCCGGTCTGGATGCTGATCTTGCTCAACCCGCTTGCGCCGGGAGCCTGCTTCTCCAATTCCTCGGTATATCCATCCATATAAGCTCGCAGTTCAGGTTCGGTGGAATTTTGTCCGCCCACCTCCCCGATCTCTCCGCCGACGGATACGGTCACGCCTTCCGGTTCAAGTGCACGGATGTAGCCGGTAAACATAGCGGATAGCTGGCTGTTGAGTTTCTGCTGTTCTGGGATCGTATCTTTGCTCAAATCGACCAGCGTCGAGGTATCCACGTCGATGTTGAAGAAGCCAGCTTGCATGGCCTCGGCGGTCAAGTCTTTCAACGTTTGGATTTCGGTTTCTCGGTCGGTGGCATATCGTTTTGCGGATACCTGGAAGTGATCGCCCTGTATGAAAATCGGTCCCCTGAACCCTTCGGCGATAGCTGCGGCCAGGATGTTGGTCGCGTATTCGCTGGGACGCTGGTCGGTATATCCCATCTCTGAGCGGGCTATCTCGAATATGAAAGCGCCTGCCGCAATACTGTTTGCCACGCGAAAGACCGCTCGAGCGGCATCGAAGGATAGGGCACGCAGGTTAATTGCCGGTACGGTAAAGTTATTTGGCACTTCGCCGCGCCCGCGCGCCAGGTAAAGATCGTTGATTGAAGCGGGTATTGCTCCGTAAGCCAGCGCGGCTAGGCGGGTCAAGTAGCGCGCCGTGTTCTGGCGTTCGCCGCGCTCCAGGGCAGAGACCTCGGCCAGGCTGGAGATATTCTTACTCAACTTGTTCACATCTTCAACTTTGGCTTTGCCGTCCTCAACGGATAAACCGCCGTCCAGAAGCTTTAACAAACTTTTCATCGTCCCGTTCATTCGATCGCTCCTCAATTCAAGTTTAGATTATGGATGAACCACCATGGAGGGATAACACAAGTTGTCGACGCAGTTTAATTTCTCTGAAATCGCTAGATTGGGTGGGTAAATTTGCCGCGAATCTGCAACCAACCGGCCAACTGGCTCGTATTTATTATAATGGATCACACTTCTCTTTTCACCCACATCTAGCTCCTCTAGGGCAATTGCCGAAGAACACGTTGCCTGCAAGGGGAAGAGAGGCTATAATCTTGTTGGTGATGATCGAGCGGTGGAATATCCAGAGCTCATTGGACAGCATTCTCAAGGAGACAATCAATAATGGAAGAGCTTAAGAACCAAATCTTCGGCAAAGTAACTGGAGATATGGACCCTTTCAAGAAGATCGCGAGCAAGGTTCCTGGCTTCAGTGGTTATATGGAACGGCAGAGCCGGCGGGATGCCGATAAGCTGGTCCGCGAAACGATCTTCAGTCGATTCAGGGAATTGGAAGAACGCGTTTCTGCCGTGCAGAAAGACTTTCTTAAACAGGGTCAGATTGAATACGTGGACGATTTAGAAGCAGCGGCGATTAAACTGCGCACCTTTGCGGATAAAGTGCGCACAGCGGCTCGGGGATATTCCGGGCTGTTCGACGCCGTCAAGATCAACGAAGCTGAGCTGGCGCGTCTGTACGAATACGATGCTGCTATGCTGGAGTTAGCCGATGAAGTCGGCCGCGCGATCGACAACGTTGAAGCTTCCGTCGGTACGGATGGCTTGCCGGCTGCGATCCGCCACCTGGAGACAACGGCGAAGTTGTGCCTGGAAACTTTCAACCGGCGAGAAGAGGTCATCCTAGGCGGCGAAGCCTCGACCACGGGTTGATGCAGACAAGGTCCGGGAAACTAATTTACTAACTGACCAGAAAAATCAAGAGTAATCGTAGCAGGAGTGAGCAATGATGGCCAGAATTTTTGACGTAATCGAATATCCCAATGAAATGCGCGACGAGATCGTGCACCGCTTCCCTGAGAGCGGGCCGGGTAATTTCCGCATCGGTTCTCAGGTGATCGTGCGCGAATCTCAGAATGCAGTTTTCTTCCGTGATGGTAACGCCCTGGATGTCTTTGGCCCGGGCAGGCATACCATCGTGACGTACAATATCCCCTTGCTGATCGAGAAGATCGGCAGCGCGTTGTTTAACGAGCGCACTCCCTTTCCGGCGGAGGTCTTTTTCGTCTCAATGCGCGAGTTCACCGACCGGAAATGGGGCACGCCTCAGCCGATTATCGTCCGCAACCCCAATATGGGCTTGGGTGTCGCTTTGCTCCAGGGATTTGGAACCTACAGCTTCCAGGTCAAGGACCCCCAGCAGTTTGTTACCCAGATCGTCGGGGCGCAGGGCATCTTTCGCACCAGTGATATCGAGAGCCGGTTGCGCTCGATGCTGCTCTCCCGCCTGCAGGATTTGCTCGGCGAAACGGCGGCGGCCAACAGCGTCCCCGAGCTGATCGGCCTCACCGACGAATTAGGCGCGGGTGTGCGCGCCAGGACGGTGGATGATTTCAACGCCTTGGGCATAACCTTGAAGACCTTCTATATCGAAAACTTGAAGCCTTCCAGCAAATCCGCTGAGGAGCTCCGGGCGATGGGTATGCTCGACATGCAGACTTACACTCAGCTGCAGGCAGCTGACGCCCTGCGTGATGCTGCCCAGAATCCGAGCGGCGGCGCCGGGCTGACGGCAGGTATCGGCGCTGGTTTGGGTGTGGGGAACGTGTTGAGCGAGTCGTTGAAAGGGATGACCGGCGGAGGCGCGGCTGCTGGCTCGGGCGGCGGCTCGGAACCTTCCGGTGGTGCTCCAGGCGGCGTCCCGGACGTGATGACTCCCGGTGAAGCTGCCAACGTGCTGCGTGTTTCGGAAGAGGACGTGGTCGCTGCCATCGAAGCTGGCGATCTCAAGGCTCGCAAGCTCGGCAACGCGTACCGCATCAGCAAGGAAGCTCTGGAAGAATTCCTCAAAGGGTAAATCTGAGACCTGATCAAGTCAACAACAATCAGCCGCCCGGATTTGTTTGCCGGGCGGTTTTTTCTTTCTTTGGATGAGGTAGCTGGGTTTAATGCGATAGCCTTTACCCTATGATCGCAGCCGCTGTCCTATAAAATGGCGCTGTACCTTCAACAAGAGGGCCGAATCTCTTGAATGCGATTGCTCTACAGATGGGTAGAAATGCTCTTGACAAATATTCAAAAATGTACGATACTCATATATCGATATACGACATATCGGGGAGGTCGCTTTTGTCGTCACTCAACCAGCTGATCGCGCTTGTTAGCTTCATATCCGTAATCATCCCCTCAATGCTGCTTTTCGGCGGCGCGCTGCTTGCCGGGCATCGCCTGTTGGTACAGCCTGAAAAACGCGTGTTGTTGTACCTTTTCGGCGGTGGCGTGCTCGCCCTTGGTTTGCTCAACTTTTTCATCTGGACCAACCCATACGGGCGCAGCCTGTCCAGCACGTTACCTGGATTTGGCATGTTTCCTGTCGTTATTGTCTTGTGGACGCTCATTCTATGGCGGTTTCCGGACGTCATCAAGCTGTGGCGCATATACCCTTATCTATCAGCGGTGCTCTCCCTCTTTTCCCTGGGCTTTTTCATCTTGTTAGGAATTGCCGAAGGGTGGACGCTGCTCATCGTTGCCGGCCTGCCGGTTGTTTTTTCCATAGCCGGATGGGCAGCTCGACGTCTGAGCATGATGATCTTGGCAGGGTTCACTTTGATACTCAGTGCTTTAATTATCCTCGGAAGCAGTGGAACCTTCTACACGCCAGGAGAGGCTACACCTACTCTGGTAGCTTCCATATTGCGCATTGGCGGTGGATTATCGATAGTGCTGTCCATATTGCTGTCTGCGGCCATGGTCTACACTGGACTGCGCTCTGACGGAGATAAGGAATCTCCTCGAATGGTTTCTCAGCTGGTTTGGCGGTTGTTTCTCGCGGTAATCCTGATCGTCGCAACCGCTTACTACGTCTTCTGGGATGGAATTTGGTCCGCAGCACATGCCAGGGCTTTCGAAGACCACCTGCCATTCGGCCATCTTCTGTTTGGTTTGGCTGCTGGAGTATTCCTGGCGATTGTTTTGAAAGGTCGCCGCCGTTGGGCCGGGCCTGCGTTCACGTTGGCGCTCACCGCGGTCGCAGTTTTCGCTTTATCCTGGGGTTGGAGCGTATCCGCTTTTAAACTGACCAACAGCCGGGCGTCGCGTGTGACTGAAGCATTGGGGCGCTACTTCGAGGATCATCAAAGATACCCGGACCAATTGGATGAACTGACCCCGCGTTATTTGTTGCTCTTGCCCCCGCCGGTGGTCGTGCGACAGGGCGACTGGTGCTACCAGTCCAGCGGGGAAAATTACGCACTGGGGTACATCAGCGGGGAGTTTACCTACTCTACCTCCGACTTTCGCATTGAGCAAGTTCCAGGTACGAATCTCAATCCGGCTGCTTTTCCAGCGTGTACTGAGCTGATTGAGGCAATGGCTTCCGGCGACCAAACTTATTAAGCGCGACGCTCACTGCAGCTCTTTTTCCTCGATCCGCTCCTGGATCAGTTTGACCTGATCCATCGAAATGGGTTTGTTTTTGGCGGTTTTTCGGATGAATTCTTTAATCTTTTTCACGTGCAGGGTGGGTGTTGGAGCGTTATCGGCGTCAACTTCAGTTTCTTCGTGAGTGAACAACAGGATCACATCAACAGGGGGGATTCCTATACTATCAGGCAGCAGTTTCTTCAAATAGCGTTCAGCGGTACCAATCTCTCCACCGATCTCCAGGTCCGGTCGTCCCAGGCCTTCCTGGGCGAAGATCTTGAGATACCAGTTGCCCCCCTTCTGCCTCCAGCGTTTCTTGGCTTCATCGTACGTGATCGTGCCGCGCTGGTGTCGGGGCATGATCGAGAATACTCCGGCGGGGCCGACCAGTAGATGGGCGACTGGCGTAATGAAATGATACAGAGTATAGCGACCGTCCAGACCCTTCAGCCCCTGGTCGATCAGCTCATCCGGGCGGGGACTCCGGCTCCAACGATTGCCGAAATAAATTCCGATCTGGGAGAGGGCAAAGCCGACCACTAAGGACGCTACGGAGTAGCCGAATAGATCTGGGCGGGCGAATGAGATATACATGCCCAGACCCAGGACCAGCAAACCTGCTAGGCTGGTGAACTGGCCGATGCGCGCGTTGCGCCGAATCAGGCTTTCGTTAGTTTCAATTTCCATTATGACGGTCTCTCTCCTCTAGAGTTTCGTTCTCCGTAAAGCGTTTTAGCACCAGGCAGGCGTTCTGCCCCCCCAGTCCAAAGGAATTGGATAAGGCCACATCCACGTTAGTCTTCCTGGCTTCGTTGGGGACATAATCAAGGTCGCATTGTGGGTCGGGCGTCTTATAGTTGATGGTGGGATGTATCCAGCCGGTCGAGATGCTCATCGCACAGGCTACCGCTTCCAGCCCGCCCGAAGCTCCCATGGCGTGTCCCAGCATCGATTTTGTGGAGCTGATCGGCACCCGGTAAGCATGCTCCCGGAATACTTCCTTGATCGCCCTGGTTTCGGTCAGGTCGTTTAGTGGGGTGCTGCTGCCATGCGCGTTGATATAGTCAACTTGCTCTGGACCCAGCCCGGCGTCTCGCAGAGCCCAGCGCATTGTACGGATCGGACCGGCAGCTTCAGGATCAGGTGCGGCGATATGGTAGCCGTCGGCAGCGGAGGCGTGCCCGGCGACTTCGGCGTAAATCTTCGCGCCGCGCTGGCGCGCGTGGTCCAAGTTTTCTAGCACCAGGCAGGCGGCGCCTTCAGAGAAGATAAAACCTTCCCGATCTGAGTCGAAGGGCCGGGAAGCGCACTCGGGGTGGTCGTTGTAGTTGACCGGCAGGGCGCGCATGGCAGCAAAGCCGCCGATGGTGAAATCCTGGATGGTTGCCTCGGTTCCGCCGGTCAGGACAACGTCAGCCGCGCCGCGGCGGATAAACTCGGTCGCTTCGCCGATAGCTTGCGTGCTGGTTGCGCAAGCCGTGCAGATGGTGCTGTTTGGGCCCAGGCATTGGAACTGGCGAGCCAGGACAAAGGCGGAATAATTGGGGATGGCAGCCGGAAGCGCAAATGGGCTGACACGATTGTAGCCTTCCTCGCGCAATATTTCGATGTTGTCATAGACTGTATCAATGCCGCCGATTGCGGTGCCGAAGGCAACGCCCGAGCGTTCCGGTTCGGGCAGCACCTCCGGGAGGCCGGCGTCGGCGACGGCGCCCATTGCTGACGCCAGCGCCATTTGCGAGGAACGCGGCAGCCGCCGGGCTTCTTTGCGCGGCATGTAGTTTTCCGGATTAAAATCCGGAATCTCCCCGGCGATCTGGCAAGGCAGCTCGCTGGCGTCAAAGCTGGTTATCCGGCTTATCCCGGACCGTCCTTCGAGCAGGTTTTCCCATAACGCTTTGGCTGAAAAGCCTAAGACTGATATTACCCCTAAGCCGGTGATGACGACGCGTGGTTGCCTCATGCGAGCTCCATCACAGGTTCGACGGACAGACGCTCCTGGATAGCTTGGCGCAGCGCGCCAATTAGATCGGTTGAGACCGCTTGCCGGGCAACCCGAATGCCGTTGAACAGCGCGCGAGCATCCGACCGCCCGTGTCCAACGAAGACCAGACCGTCGATCCCCAAGAGAGGCGCGGCACCAACTTCTCCGGGGTCGAGCAGCTTGCGGATGCTTCCAAAAGCTGGTCTGGCCAGCAAAGCGCCGATTTTCGTGCGCCAGCTGGCGGTCAGCTCCTGGCGCAGCATTTCGGTGATCAGCTTGGCGACCGCTTCACTGGACTTGAGCAGAACGTTGCCGGTAAATCCGTCCATAACGGCGACGTCTGCTTGGCCTCCGAAGAGCTCTTTACCTTCCAGATTGCCGATGAAATTGAGCCCGCTGCTTTCCAGCATGGGGTATGTTTCTTTGATCAGCTGGTTGCCCTTGCCTGCTTCCTCGCCGTTGGAGAGCAGTCCAACCCGGGGGTTGGCGATCTGGCGCACTTTTTCGGCGTACGTCGCGCCCATGATGGCGAACTGGTAGAGGTGTTCTGGTTTGCAATCCGGGTTAGCGCCAATATCCAGGACGACACAAAGTCCGCCTTTAACCGGGAATAATCCGGTGAGCGCCGGGCGTTCGACGCCTGGGATGTTCCCTAAGCGGTAGTAAGCGGTTGCCAGCGCGCCGCCGGTATTGCCGGCGGTGACGAAGGCATCGGCGGACCCATTTTTGACCAGATCGATGCCGACTGCTATCGAATTCTTAGCGGAAGGTCGTTTTGCCTTAAGGGCTAGTTTTAAGCCTTTATCTTCCATGGTGATGACTTCCGGAGCATGCACCAGGATGATTTTTTCTGCGGCGTTCCCGGCTGCCTGCAGCTGGGGGCGAATCTGGTTTTCATCTCCGACGAGGTAAATCTCGTCACCGAACTGCTGCACAGCCTGAAAGGCGGCCTGGATTTCGGGTTCCGGACAGTCGTCGCTCCCCATGGCGTCGAGGACAATTCGCATAGGTAACTCCTCCGTTTGGTTGCTGGATAATTTATTCCGGGGCTTATGCGCCCGTGGGTCAGACTGGGCATTGACCAGGTGACCTGTCATGTACCCGGCCGAATCCCCCCGACTTGACAGGAGATTACAGCCGATTATAATACCAGTGCTTTTGCGCTGGTGCTGGAATTGGCAGACAGGCATGGTTGAGGGCCATGTGCCGCAAGGCGTGTGGGTTCAACTCCCACCCAGCGCACTTAAAAGCCGCCGTAAGGCGGTTTTTTTGTTCAAAGAGCCAGGCAGTTCCCTCCGGGCGACGAATTTCTTCCCTATTTTACCCTTCTGAAACGCTTATAGACAGGCGCGCGGAATCGTAGTAAACTCAGCCGCGTTCCGGGATAAACGGAGGGAATTAACGTGGCGAAATTTCCGACTTCAGAGTGGACGCAAACCTTTATGGAGAAGCTCAATCGGGATGAGCAGTACGGGCAGATCGCCCATAAGTGGGAGGGGGATATTCTTTTCATCATCCAGCCGGAAGGTGTATTGGAAGACCAGGTGCGTTTGTACTTCGATCTCTGGCATGGGAAATGTCGTGAAGCTTACCTCGTCTCCGAGGAAGACGTTCAAAAGCCGGCTTTCGTCCTTCAAGCGCCGTATGAAAATTTCAAACGCATTTTGACGGGTGAATTGCACCCGATGCAGGCATTGATGACCCGCAAGTTATCCGTACAGGGCAATATGGCGACACTGATGCGTAGTGTACCGACGGTGTTGGATTTTGTGCGTTGCGCGCGCGAGATCACCGACGATTTCGTATAGTCGTTTTTCTTCCAAGAATACTACAGACAGGGAGCGCCAGCTCCCTGTCTGTAGTTCGTTATCCGGGCTTTCGCGCGACCAGTTGGGCGGTGACCCGCTTCCGCTCACTCAAATCCTGCTCGTGCCAGTAAAAGATCTCGAAATCCTCGAAGGCCTGGCGAAGTTCCCCGGGTTCTAAATAATAATCGAGGTTTTCGGCGGCCTCCCCGCGCTGTAAAAACGTCTCGAAGATCAGCCATCCTCCGGGTTTCAAGGCCCGGCGGTAGGATTCAAAGGCGGCCCGTTCCAGGAAATGGAAATTCAGGATTACGTCGAAGTACTCCTTGGGCAGCCAGAGCTTCTTCAGGTCGCAGACCGCCGCATCGAGCTGCAGCGATCGTTTGCGCGCCCGCTGTCTGGCCAGCTTCAAGCCGTACTCGGAAATATCCAGGGCGATAACGCGATAACCGCGCCCTGCCAGGTACAGGCCGTTGGTTGCCACGCCGGCCGCCGCGTCTAGAGCAATGCCGCGCTTGGGTAGCAATTGCGCGTGCTCGCGAAGCAGCTGGCGGGGAGTTTGCGCAAGCCAGTTCTCGAGATCGGCTGCATAGCGTGCGTTCCAGCGCTCGGCGTCGGGGTGCGGCATCCGACTAGTGATGCAGCTTCCGCGCGGCGATGAAAGACAGGCCGTTTTCAGTGAGCGCACGGGCTGTCAGGTTCGTCGAGTCGAATTTGTCGAGGAAATTTTCCGTCAGGCAGTCCCAATCTCCACTGGTGATGACCTCCTCCTTGTCCCGGAAGTAATCCAGGATGTCGGATGGGTGGCTGCGGTTCAGCTCAACCCGAGGTTCACCGCCCTCATGCTTGGCGGAGATATTGGCAACGTGGTCAGCCAATTCCACCAATTCATCTCGACGGTTGTACGGTTGGCGGACGATGCTCTTCCAGGTCTCGGTAATATGGTGCTCGAAACGCACCACCTCCTCGAACCCCAATACTTTGCGGAATTGAGCGGTGATTTCCATTGTCTGGTTATTCACCGAGTTGCTCCAATTAAAGCCGATGAGTGGAGAGCTGCCGTCCTCCCGGGCGAACAGCTTGGCCCCAAGCAGTGTCCACAACGCCGCGTAAGGGTTGTCATTGCCCATAAAGACCGAGATTTTAAATTCGATGTCAACTCCGAGACGGTAGAGCATATACCCAAGCATGACGGTGCCGGGGTTGATGTTCAGCACTTGGCGCAAGCCGTAGTTGGTGTAGTAATACAAGTATTCATCCAGCCACTTCAAGGCGTATTCGTTCGGCTGTCCAACGCCGCCGAAATAACCCGTGATCGTTTCCGGCCCGTTAAGATGGATGTTGGAGCCGTCTGTGCCCTTGGTATCCAAGGTTTCGACGTAGCTTGCCCCAATGATCTGCATCGCCGCTGCAAAAGCGGGTAGATCGCCGTCATCTTCCTGTTCTTTCATCTTGCGCACCCGGATAAAGCGTCCGGGCATGAGCTGGTTGGTTGCCAGGGCGCGTTCCGCGGCCAGGCGAACCCAAGGGAAGTACTGCGCCGCGCTGATTTCCAGGGTGACGGCGTAATTGTCTTTAAAGTTCATCGCGGCGGCTTTCGCTCCGAGCACCTGACGACGGTATTCATCTACGCTGATGAAAGCGCTTTTGTCCCGTTGAGCGGTGAGCCATTCCAGATCTCTCAGGTAATCCGGTTGGCTCTCCTCCACTTTACGGAGCAGCGCGGGCAGCTGGCGGGCTTGTGCTGCCTTCCGGTTGATCTCTTCTGGGGAGCCGTATTTGGCAACCACCGCCAGGAAATCGTCCACGACGCGCATCTGGCTGCCCAACAAGACCTCGTTGATCGCCTCGATGCGATCCGCGGGTATTTGCAAACGTTGGCGAAGATCTGCGTTCATTTTTTCTCCTTAATCGAGCAGCTCGAGTAACTCCTCGTATTCTTCGTCCTTGATGCCGAAATAATGTTCCCTTGCGGGGAATGTTTTATCGCCTACTTCTTTCACGTATTGTTGGAGGCCTTGCAGAATCACTTCCCCGGCATTGCCAAAGACCTTGGCCATGCGCGGCTTGAATTTCGGATACAGGCCGAACATATCGTGGTAGATCAGCAGCTGGCCATGAACGTGGGGGCCTGAGCCCAGGCTCATAATGAAACATCCCTGGGCGCGTTCGGTAATGATCTGGGCAACCCGGTCAGGAACCATCTCCAGCAAGATGCCGAAGGCGCCGGCTTCTTCCAAGGCTTTGGCGTCGTCCACGATCTTCTTTGCCTGCAGCGCGCCTTTGCCCTGCAGGCGGTAGCCGCCCAGGGCACTCACGCTTTGTGGGGTCAATCCGAGATGGCCCATTGCCGGGATTCCGGCCTTGACAATTCCGGCGATGCGGTCGGCCATCTCCACACCGCCTTCCAGTTTGATGCCGTCGCAGCCGGCTTCGGCCATAAATCGCCCCGCGTTGCGGATAGCCGATTCGACGCTGGGCTGGTAGCTCATATAGGGCATGTCCCCGACAAGAAAGGCGTTCGGTGAGCCGCGGCGGACGGCTTGAGAATGCCGGATCATGTCGTCCATGGTTACCGGTAACGTGCTGTCGTAGCCAAGCATGGTCATCCCCAGGCTGTCCCCGACCAGGATCATATCAACCCCGGCTTGTTCCTGAAAATAGCCCGTCGGGTAATCGTAGCAGGTCAGGAATGTGATCGGTTCACCGCCTGCAGCCTTCTCGAAGAGGGTAGGCAAGGTAACTCTTTTTCGCTCAGACATTGATCCTCCGTTGGGCAGAATAAAAAAGATCGTGGCAAGCTTTCTTTGAAACGAGCATAATCATTGTAAGGAAATTGGCAGCCCGCCGCAACTAAGGGTTGTTGGTTTTTATGCGTGACAAAGGTAACTATTCCATGGGAGGAACGAAGTTACCAAGGAAAGTGGGGTGTTTGGGCGGGTTCTGCCAGCCCAAACACCCCCTTCACTCACCTAAATACCTAAGTCCAAGTCCATTTAATGTGACACCTGGCGGGATTGTAGATGATATGCGTCAATTGTAGCGTATGGTGAAATCTGGCACAATTACGCTGTGGTGAGATCGATCGTTTCAATTAACCCCCAAATCTTGTAGATATAAAGGAGCACTTATGAGCGCAGTACGAGAATTTCCCGGTTTGCGGCCTTTTCGTCCTACCCCGTTGCGGCGAGTTTATCCGGTCCCTTCGGATATCGAGATTGCCCAGGCAGCCGAATTGAAGAAGATCACTACGCTAGCGGAAGAGATCGGCTTGATGCCTGAGGAATTGGAGTTGTATGGCGATTACAAAGCCAAAGTGAAGCTCTCGGTTTTGGACCGGCTCATGGACGTGCCAGATGGCAATTATATTGATGTGACTGCGATCACGCCGACGCCATTGGGGGAGGGCAAAAGCACGACCATGGTGGGGTTGAGCCAAGCACTTGGCGCGCACCTGGGTAAGCGCGTCTTCACCTGCATTCGACAGCCCAGCCAGGGCCCAACCTTTGGCATCAAAGGCGGCGCAGCCGGGGGTGGCTACAGCCAGGTGGTGCCGATGGAAGATTTCAACCTGCACCTGACCGGCGACATTCACGCCATCACAGCGGCAAATAACCTGCTCGCAGCTGCGATCGATACTCGCATGTACCACGAATCGCGTCAATCCGACGAAGGTCTTTTTGAACGCCTGTGCCCACCCGACAAAGATGGACAGCGCTCCTTCTCGCCGTCCATGCTGCGCCGGTTGAAGAAGTTGGGCATTAATAAGACCGATCCCAACGAGCTGACACCCGAGGAACGCAACCGGTTTGTCCGGCTGGACATCGACCCGGACAGCATCACCTGGAGAAGGGTGGTGGATACCAACGACCGCCACCTACGCACCATCACCATTGGTCAGGGTCCTGATGAACACGGCCACACCCGCGTGACCGGGTTCGACATCACCGTGGCCAGCGAGATCATGGCGATCCTGGCTTTGACGACCGACTTGGCGGATATGCGTGAGCGTTTCGGCAAGATCGTCATCGGTACGAGCAAAGCCGGCGAAGCGATCACAGCCGAAGACCTTGGCGCCGCAGGTGCTATGACGGTCCTGATGAAAGATGCCATCAAGCCCACCCTGATGCAAACCCTGGAAGGCACGCCGGTCTTCGTGCACACTGGGCCATTCGCGAACATCGCTCACGGCAATAGCTCCATCGTCGCGGACATGATCGCACTGAAGTGCGGGGATTACGTGGTGACCGAGAGCGGCTTCGGCGCGGACATGGGGATGGAGAAGTTCTTCAACATAAAGTGCCGGGTCAGCGGACTGGTTCCTAATGCGGTAGTGCTGGTGGCGACGATAAGAGCTTTGAAGATGCACAGCGGCGACTTCAAGGTTGCAGCCGGGAAGCCGCTCGATCCAAAGCTGCTGCAAGAGAACGTGGACGCCGTCAAGCGGGGGTGCTGCAACCTCGTCAAGCACATCGAGAACGTCCGGCTTTTCGGCATACCTCTCGTTGTGGCCGTTAACAAGTTCACGACCGACGCGGATAGCGAGGTGAACGCCGTGAGGGAAGCGGCGCTGGAAGCCGGGGCTGATTCGGTCGCGACCAGCGAGGTGTGGGCG
>CAYNWK010000050.1:0-15508 GCA_964400875.1 uncultured Anaerolineaceae bacterium
CCGGTATAGCCTTTTCAATGGGCAGAGGCCGAGTGGTGATGGTATGTACGCACAAACGAGCTGTGTCTTCGAAAGGCATAAGGTTTGGGTTTATTTACGCCGCCTGCGGTGAGAATGCAGTGAGCGGGGGAATTAATTCTTGACAGGGCGATTGAGCTTATGATACCATGAGTTGGACGACAATCACAAACGTTGTTCGATAATGCCGAACAATACTGAATCCGATCCACAAACAAGTACCGTAAATTCGAATTTTATTAAGGCCACGCATGTCGAGTAAGGAGCCAGTCGATGGCTAAAGCCCGGAAACTGATCGGATCGGTCCAAAGAGCAATAGACATCCTGGAGCTTTTCGAACCTCACGTGCCTGAATTGGGCAACTCCGATATCGCCAGGGCGCTGGAGATCCCCAAGAGCACCGCTGCTGGATTAATTTCGACGCTCGAACACAACGGCTACCTGGACCAAAACCCGGATACCCGCAAGTACCGCCTGGGATTCAAGCTGGCTGAGCGCGCCGGGGTGCTGCTCGAGCAGTTCGACCTGAGGCAGATTGCTGCGCCGATCCTGGAGGAGCTGCGCGATCGGTGCAACGAAAGCGTAAATTTAGCCATCCGTGATGGGGATTACGTGGTTTATATCGAGCGCATGCACGGCATGAACATGCTGGGCATGCGCTCCGAGATCGGCAAGCGTGAGGCCATCCACAGCACCGCGCTGGGCAAAGCGATCCTGGCATCGCTGTCGAAAGAAGAGCTGCGCGCGTTCGTTAAACAGCACGATTTTTACCCGGTCACCCCGCGAACAATCACCAGCCCGGATGCTTTCCTGGAAGCGTTGCTTCAAATCAAGCAACGCGGCTACGCCATCGACGATCAAGAGAATGAGCTGGGAGGCCGGTGCGTAGCAGCGGCGATCTTCGATCTACACGCCAAACCGGTGGGAGCAGTCAGCATTTCGGTACCCATCCAACGCCTGCCGGAAGAGCAACTGGGTACTTTCGGCAGGTTGATCCAAGAGGCCGCTCAGAAGATCTCGCGCAAGCTCGGCGCGGCGAGACAAAATGACGGCAAGGTGAAAGCTTGATCCAATCGCGATACGACGTCATCGTTGTCGGAGGCGGGGGGAGTGGGCTGGCTGCCGCGGTGAGCGCAGCTGAGCACGGCGCATCCGTCTTGCTGCTCGAAAAGCAGCCCGAGCTGGGTGGATCGACCGGGATCGCGGTCGGCTCGATCACCGCCAACCGGACTTCAATCCAGCGCAAAGCCGGAATTTTAGATTCACTGGAGGACCACGCTGCAGACGCAGGTCTCTTCGCCCCGCCTGCAATCGAAGCTCGCAACAACGAGGCGCTGCGGCGCTGGTTCCTGAGCCAGAGCGCGGCCTCGCTGCACTGGCTGATGGGCATGGGGGTGAACTTTTACGGCCCAAACCCCGAACCGCCAAACCGTGCGCCGCGCATGCACAACGTCGTACCCGGAGCCAAGGCGCTGATCGCCGCTTTACACGCCCGGTTGGTCCGATTGGGAGGAGAAGTGCTGACTTCTGCGCCGGTCGTCGAACTGATCCGGCCGGGAGAGCGAGTTGAGGGGGTCGTCGCCTTAATCGATGGTGAGCGGAGACAATTGCACGCAACTCGGGGTGTGGTGCTGGCGGCCGGGGATTACGCCAATTCAGCATCGATTATCTCCCGCTTCAAAGGCGGCCAGTACGCTGAGATCGAAGGGATCAACCCGCATTCACGCGGAGACGGGCATATCCTGGCGGAGAAAGCCGGCGCCCGGTTGGTCAATATGGACGTCACTTACGGTCCGGAGATCCGCTTTATCGCCCCGACGAAGAAAACCTTCCAACAGCTGCTCCCTGTCCAAGGGTTGTTAAGCAGGTTGATGGGCGCCATGGTCCCATACGTACCGCAATTTTTAATGAGCCTGCTGATCAAACGTCTGCTGGTGACCTGGCAGCATCCCGAGAACAGCCTATTCGAGGATGGCGCCATCCTGGTGAACGCCAACGGCGAGCGATTTTGCGACGAGCGGTGCTGGCCGGATCGCGAGATCGCCATCGCCCGGCAGCCCGGAAAAGTTGCGTTTATCCTGCTGGACGCGCGCCTGGTCGAACGCTACAGCGCCTGGCCGCACTTCATCTCTACGGCGCCCAAGATCGGCTACGCGTACGTTGCAGACTACCTCAAACTCCGTCCTGATATCGCCAGCCAGGCATCGACTTTGCGTTTGATTGCCGAGGAGCGCAAATTATCTGCCGAGGCGTTGATCAAGTCCGTAGCGGAGTACAACCGTAGCGCGCGCGAAGCGAGCCCAGCACTGACCGAAAGCCCCTGGGTGCTGCTCGGGCCCGCCAAAGCCTATGTCACCACGACGGAAGGCGGGGCTGCGATCAACCAGCAACTGCAAGTTTTGGACGTTGATGATGACCCGATTCCCGGCCTGTACGCGGTAGGTCAAAACGGCCTCGGCGGGCAGATCTTGTGGAGCCACGGGCTGCATATCAGCTGGGCCATCACTAGCGGTCGAATAGCCGGGGAGATCCTGGCCCAAAAGAACGGGGGCGGGATATGATACGCGCCCATGCGAAGTGCAGCGCTCCCTCTAACAGCCATCGAAGGATGGGAAAATGATTCCGGAACCCAAATCGGCGGCGCTGTACCCCAAGCTGGAAAACGCGTTTGCTTTCGCCCAAATACAAGTTGGGAAGTTAATCAGCGCCAACCCGGATTACTTCCCAGTGTACACCCAGGCTGGGAAGTGGCGGCACGAGGGGGAAGCTTGGACGAACTGGTGCGAGGGTTTCCTGGGCGGGATGATGTGGATCTTCCACCGGCGTACGGGCGACCCGGAATGGCGAGCGCACGCAGCGCATTATTCACGGCTGATCGAAGCGCGCCAGCACGACCGCAGTGTGCACGATCTCGGTTTCCTGTTCTGGTCAACCTGGAAACGATGGTACGACCTGACCGGTGAAGCCGAGCTCAACCAGGTGGTGATCACGGCAGGCGAGACCATGGGGAAGCGCTTTAAAGAAAGAGGCGGCTATTTGCGTTCATTCGTGGCGGAAGATTCTTTGTTCATCGACATCATGATGAACGTGGGCATCGTGTTCTACGCTGCGCAGCAAACTGGGAACCAGGCGCTGCTGCAGATCGCTCACGAGCACTGCCTGACGACCCGGCGGTATTTAGTGCGTGGGGACGGCAGCACCGCCCACGAAGGCATCTTCGACCTGGACAGCGGTGAATTCCTGCGGCAATCCACCCACCAGGGTTGGCGGTCCGATTCAGCCTGGGCGCGCGGGCAGGCCTGGGCGCTTTACGGCTTCGGCACAGCATACCGGCTCAGTGGAGAGCGGAAATACCTTCAGACAGCCCGCCAGTGCGCGGATTTCTACATCGAGCAGACTGCATTTGACGCCGACGCGCCGTATGGAGCGGGCATCCCGCCGAACGATTGGGACGCTCCGGTTGGACAGGCGGAAAGCTCCGCTGCGGCGATCGCCGCCAGCGGATTGCTCAACCTCAGCGAGATGGTCCAAGATCCGCTCTATGCACGGCGCTACCGGCAGGCCGCTCTGATCATCCTTGACACGCTGACCGGGCCGGATTATCTGGCGAAAGGGACCCCGGAGTGGGAGGGTACCTTGCTGCACGGGTGCTACCACGTGAACAAAGGGCTGGGCGTGGACGAGAGCGTGATGTGGGGCGAGTACTTCTTCGTAGAAGCGCTGGACAAGGGCATGAAGATCCTGGAGGGCGAAATTCAATGAAAGCGGAAAAAGTCGCCATCGTCACCGGCAGCAGCCGCGGGATCGGCCGGGGCATAGCCCTGGCTCTGGCTAACCTCGGTTGGGGAATCGTGGTCAACTATCACACCAACCGGACCGCAGCGGTAGAGGCTCAGCAGGCCATCGAGGCGGAAGGCGCGCGGAGCTTGCTCGTTCAGGCCGATATGGCCAAACTATCCGACCTGGAGCAGCTGGTGTACGCAACCGTAGAACATTTTGGCCGCATCGATCTGCTGGTTAATAACGCCGGGGTCGGCCCGCGCCAACGGGTAGACATGCTTAAGGTCGGCGAGGCGAGCTACGACGAGGTGATGGCGATCAACCTAAAAGGCCCGTTCTTTCTGACCCAGCGGGTGGCGAACGAGATGATCCGCCTGATTGAAGCCGAAGAGATACACGATCCCAAAATCATCAACATCAGCTCGATCAGCGCCTATACGAGCAGCCCGCCGAGGGCTGAATACTGCATCAGCAAAGCGGGGATGAGCATGACCACCACCTTGTGGGCTGACCGGCTGGCCGTATACGGCATCAACGTGTACGAGATCCGACCGGGCATCGTGCAGACCGACCTGACCGCGGTGGTCCAGGATAAGTATGACCGCATGATCTTCGAAGAGGGGTTAACGCCCATCCGCCGGTGGGGACAACCGGAGGACGTGGGTAAGGCCGTCGCGGCGATCGCACAAGGCGCGCTGCCCTATTCGACCGGGGAAGTGATCAACGTGGACGGCGGCTTCCATCTACGCCGGCTTTAGTTTTTAAGTCGAATTTATCGAAGCCAACACGAGGTTGGATGAAAATTAACACGAATGGAGGGCTGATTGTGAAACGCGTGGTTACGTTCGGCGAAATCATGATGCGCCTGGCTCCGCCCGGAAAGCTGCGCTTTACACAGACGCGCAGCTTCGATGTGATCTACGGTGGGGGAGAGTCTAACGTGGCCGTCTCCCTGGCGAATTTCGGTTTGGAAACTGAGTATGTCACGCGTCTGCCTCAAAACGACCTGGGCGAGGCCTGCCTGCAATTCCTGCGGCAGTACGGCGTCGGGACCCGGCACATCCTCCGCCAGGGGGAGCGGCTGGGGATTTATTTCCTCGAAAATGGGGCGGTGCACCGAGGCAGCAAAGTGATCTACGACCGGGCCGGATCCGCGCTGGCGACGATCGAGCCGGGAATGGTCGATTGGGAGGCGGTTTTTGAGAACGCCGACTGGTTTCACTGGACCGGGATAACCCCGGCGATCTCGAAGGGCGCGGCGGAAGTGTGCCTGGAAGCGGTCCAATGCGCCAAAAAGATGGGCGTGACCATCTCCACGGACCTTAACTATCGCGCCAAGTTGTGGAAATGGGGCAAGGGGCCGGGCGAAGTGATGCAGGAGCTGGTCGCCTACTGCGACGTCGCGATCGGCAATGAGGAGGACGCCGCCAAGGTGTTCGGCATCCACGCGCCGGATACGGACGTCACTTCAGGGGCATTGGAGGCTGAGAAGTACCGGGTGGTTTGCGAGCAGCTGGCTGAGCGCTTCCCCAATCTAAGGGTTATCGGCATCACACTGCGGGGCTCGCTCTCCGCCAGCCACAATACCTGGAGCGCGGTGCTGTGGCATCAGGACCGGCTTTATTTTGGGCCGGAATACGATATCACCCCGATCGTCGACCGGGTCGGCGGCGGCGACAGCTTCGTCGCCGGACTGATCTATGGTTTGCTGATCAATGGGGAGGATTACCAGAGATGTTTGGATTACGCCGTAGCCGCTTCTGCGCTCAAGCACACTATCAGCGGAGATTTCAACCTGGTTACGGTTCCAGAAGTGGAAAAATTGATGCGCGGCGACGCCTCCGGCCGAGTGAGCCGCTGAGGAGCAAGTCAAAATGGCTAAAACTTCCCGTTTGAAAGTTCTGACCGAAATGATCGGCACGGGCCTGATACCGCTGTTCTACCACAAAGACGTTGAGGTGGCTGCCCGGATCGTCGAGGCGTGCCTGGAAGGGGGCGTGCGCTGCATCGAGTTCACCAACCGTGGCGACCGGGCTAACCTGGTATTTCAAGCGCTGATCGAACGTTTTGAAGGCGACGACCGCCTGATCTTAGGCGTTGGTTCAGTGATGGATGCGCCAACGGCCGCCCTCTACATCCAACTGGGGGCGGATTTCGTGGTCAGCCCGGTTTTGAACCCGGAGATGGCCCGTGTTTGCAACCGCAGGAAAATACCTTTTTCGCCTGGCTGCGCGACGACCAGCGAAATCTCCGCAGCGGAGGAGCTGGGCGTCGAGATCGTCAAGATTTTCCCGGGCACCCAGGTCGGCGGGCCGGCGTTCGTCAAGGCGATCCGGGCGCCGATGCCCTGGACCTATCTCATGCCGACCGGGGGCGTCTCCCCAACCGAAGAAAACTTACGGGCATGGTTCGAGGCAGGCGTGGCTTGCGTTGGGATGGGCAGCAAATTGATCCGCAAAGACCTGGTGGAGGCCGGTAATTTCGACGAGATCACCCGCATGACCACCCAGGCCTTGGCGTGGATCCGCGGCATTCGGGAAGAACACCCGCTCAATTAAATTATTTCCCTGGAGGCAGCATGGCAAACCCGTTCACCCGCGTCGCACGATTGCGCACACCCCAGGATTTCCGGGAACACACTCAGGGGTTGGGCATCGAACTGCCATTTGATGAAGAAATCTTAGCCGGTGCGCATAGTCCTTTAGCACAGCCGCTCAAACTGAGCAACGGCAAAGAAATCGGCAACCGTTTCTGCATCCTGCCGATGGAAGGTTGGGATGGGACCCGCGAGGGGCTGCCTACGGAGTTCACCCGGCGACGCTGGTCAAATTTCGGGCGGAGCGGGGCGAAATTGATCTGGGGCGGTGAGGCTGTGGCGGTCCGGCACGACGGCAGGGCCAACCCTAACCAGCTGATGATCCAGGATTACACACTGAAGGGATTAGAGCAGCTGCGCGAGGCTTTGCTGGCTGCCCACCAGGAGCAATTCGGCACGACCGATGATCTGCTGGTCGGTCTGCAGCTGACCCATTCCGGCCGCTTCGCCAGGCCCAATGAAAAAAAGGTGCTTGAACCGAAGATCCTCTACCACCATCCCTTGATTGAGAGGGTTTACCCGATCGATCCGCAGTACCCGGTCATGACAGATGGGGAGATCGAAGGCCTGATCGGGGATTTCGTGCGCGCCGCGAAGCAAGCCTATAACGCCGGTTTCGAATTTGTGGATATCAAGCACTGCCACGGCTATTTGGGGCACGAATTCCTGAGCGCCCACACCCGGCCCGGCCCGTTTGGGGGCAGCTTCGAGAACCGCACACGCTTTTTGCGTGAGATCGTCGCCGGGATACGCGCCTCCAGCCCCGATCTGAAGATCGGCGTGCGGGTGAGCGCGTTCGATTTCCCTCCTTTCCAACCGGGACCGGATGGCGTCGGTGAGCCGTTGAGATTAATGGGTGAAAACGGTTATTACCCCTACAGCTTTGGGGGCGATCCGGCCAACCCACTGGCGGTGAAGCTCGACGAAACCTACGATTTCCTGGAGTTGCTGCGCACGCTGGATATCGAGCTGGTCAATTTATCGGCGGGCAGCCCGTATTACAACCCGCACATCATGCGCCCGGCGTATTTCCCGCCCTCGGACGGTTACGAGCCTCCCGAAGATCCGCTGGTCGGGGTAGCCAGGCAGATCGGCATCGTAGCCCGGATTAAGGCGCGCTTCCCGGACCTGGCGATCGTGGGAACCGGGTACAGCTACTTGCAAGATTGGCTGCCCTACGTTGCCCAACACGTGGTGCGCACCGGGATGGTTGATTTCGTCGGATTGGGCAGGATGGTTCTGACCTACCCGGAGCTGCCGGCGGACGTCTTGGCGGGTAGACCGCTGGCGCGCAAGCGCATCTGCCGGACTTTCAGCGACTGCACCACCGCGCCGCGCAACGGCCTGATCTCGGGCTGCTACCCGCTGGACGATTTTTACAAAGAACTTCCCCAGGCGGATATTTTGAAAGAAGCTAAGGCAGGTTGATGCATTGAAAGTCGTAGATTTTGATACTGCGGTCGAATACGTTAACGACGGGGACACCGTGGTGATCGGGGGTTCGGGCGGGGGGCACGCCGTACCTGAAGGATTGATCGCCGCCTTGGAGCAGCGCTTTTTGGCGAGCGGGTCGCCGCGGGGGCTGACCTTGCTACACCCGGTCGGGATTGGAGATATGAGGGAACAAGGAGTAGGCCGGCTGGGTTACCCGGATTTATTAAAGCGCATCGTCACCGGCGCGCTGGTCAACACGCCCAAGATCCAGGAAATGGCGAAGCGCGACGAGATCGAAGCTTACACTCTGCCGCAAGGTTCTCTTTCGCAGCTGATGCGAGAAATGGCCGCAGGGAGGCCGGGACTGGTTTCACCGGTAGGCTTGCACACCTTCGTGGACCCGCGCTATGGTGGGGGCAGCCAGAGCCCTTCGGCGGTTGACCAACTGGTCGAGCTGATCGAGATTGAAGGTCAAGAGTGGCTGCTGTATAAGCCGTACCGGGTCGATGTGGCCTTCTTGCGCGGCACGACCGCGGACGAAGACGGCAACGTGACCATGGAGCAAGAAGCGGTATTCGGGGAAATGCTGCCCATGGCGATGGCCACCCGGCGGTCAGGCGGGATCGTGATCGTACAGGTTGCCCGGCTGGCGAAAGGCGGCACACTGCCCCCCAAGCAGGTGAAGATACCGGGCATGCTGGTCGATTTGGTGGTAGTGGACCCGGAGCAACGGCAGACTTATTTAACGAAGTACAGCCCGGCTTACGCAGGGGAATTGCGCATCCCGCTGGAGGCGATTCCTGCTCTACCGTTCGACGCGCGCAAAGTGATCGCCCGGCGGGCAGCCATGGAGCTGTTCCCCGGAGCGGTCTGCAACCTGGGCGCGGGCATCTCGACCGGCATCGCCAACATCGCTGCGGAAGAAGGATTCCTGGACCAAATCGTGCTGACCAACGAGCAGGGCTTGATCGGCGGCGCGCCGGCCTCCGGCGTGGACGCTGGCGCGGGCGTGAACTACAGCGCGATGATCGATCAGCCCTACCAATTCGATTTCTACGACGGCGGCGGGCTCGACCTGGCATTCCTGTCCTTCGCACAGGTTGACCGGGAAGGCAGCGTAAACGTAAGTCGCTTCGGAGGCCAGATCATTGGCATCGGAGGTTTTCAAAACATCGCCCAAAATGCCAAAAAAGTGGTCTTCTCGGGGACTTTTACCGCTGGCGGTCTGGAGATCGCCTGGGAGGGCGGGGAAACACGCATCCTTCGTGAAGGACGCCATAAAAAATTCGTAGAAACGCTGGAGCAGATATCCTACAACGGAACCTGGGCTGGCCGGCAAGGCCAGGAGACCTTATTCGCCACCGAACGGGCGGTCTTCCGCTGTGGGGAAAGCGGCTTGATGCTGGAAGAATACGCGCCCGGGATCGACGTTGAGCGCGACATCCTGGCCCAAACCGATTTCGAGATCCAGGTGTCCCCGGATCTGAGGGCGATGGACGCACGCTTGTTCAGCCTCGACCCGATGGGCTATGCAGAGGACTTGACCCAGAAACCACGCCTCAACATCCCTGCGAGATTAATTTGAAGGGATAATTAATGGTGAGCTGCGCCTATGGATGAAAAAAAGATTACGAACGCCAAAAGTGAAGGGGAGATGGAGACCCAGGCGATCCAGGTTGATTACCCCGTGGAAGGGGTCGCACGGGTCACGATCGCCTCGCAGCCGCTGGGAGTCTTGCGGTTTGGGGTGAAGCGGGCCATAAAAAAACAGCTGGCTGAACTGGAAGGCAATAAAAAAATCCGCTGCCTGGTGCTAACCGGCATGGACAGGGCTTTTTCAGTGGGCTCGGACATCCGCGATTTCAGTGCCGAAGTCGGCTGGCTGCTGGAAAATGAGTACGTGGAAGCCGGGTTGAACGCGGCCATCGAAGATTCACGATTGCCGGTGATCGCCGCCTTGAACGGGTTTACCCTCGGAGGGGGCGCAGTTTTAGCCCTGGCCTGCGATATCCGCATCGCGGCTCAATCGGCCCAGATCGGGTTTCCCGAGGTCAAAGTAGGCGCGTTCGCATCGGGGAGCGGCACGCAGCGACTTCCCCGCCAGGTGGGGCGGGGGAGGGCGCTGGAACTGCTGTTGACCGGGCGCACCATCGACGCCGAGGAAGCGCTGCGATTCGGCCTGGTGGAGGACGTTGCGCCCGACGAGCAGTTAATGGTACAGGCGCTGGATCTCGCTGCCCGGATCGCAGCCAATTCTCCTGTGGCGGTTGCGGCGTCGAAACGCTGCGTGGTCACCGGTTTGCGGGATGGATTTGCCGCCGGGCTGGACGAAGAACGCCGCCTGCGGGTCGAAACCGGACCAGGCCCGGAAGCCATCGAAGGCCGGGTGGCCTTCATCGAAAAGCGCCCCGCCAGGTTTGATTGAGAGCAGCGTTCAGAACGATGTATTTGGTCCACTACCAGGCTGGGATCGAACGAAGGACGGGTTTTTGCATCGAAGGTAGTGTCTTCGATCTGCAGACCGGCGTCGAACTGTGGGAGGAGGGGGAGACACTTGCTGGGAACAAATCCTCCGAGGAACTCCCAGGGAGCATCGACGCACTGCTGCGTCAGGGACTCCATAGATTCGAACAGTTGGAGGCGGTCTACCAATACCTCTGCGAGTATTCAAGCCGCGATGCAGGGGTTATGGCAGGGGAGTGGATCTATCCCTCGGACCAAGTACGCTGGCTGCCGCCCATACTCCGGCCAGGAAAGATCATCTGTGTGGGGCTTAACTACCCCGCCATCCCAGGAAATGAGGCGGGGGAACGCCCCGAGTATCCGGTCTTATTCCACAAGGTCTCGACCGCGTTGTCCGGACACCGCACACCGATCGTCATGCCCGCCATCAGCCAGGAGGTGGAATACGAAGGGGAGCTGGCGGTGGTGATCGGATGGCGGGCGAAGAACATCCGGGAAAAAGAGGCGTTGGAATACGTTGCAGGATACACCATCGCAAACGACATCGGCGCCCGCGACTTGCAACGGCGCAGCTCGCAGTGGACCTCCGGCAAGATGTTCGATACCTTTTGCCCGCTAGGGCCTGTGTTGGCCACTAAAATCGAAGCGCCCGAACCCAACCAGTTGAAAATCGAGACAAGGCTTAATGGAACACTGGTGCAGTCCGCCAGCACCGCAGAGATGATCTTCCATGTTCCACACCTGGTGAGCTATATTTCCTCGCTGACCACGCTCGAGCCCGGCGATCTGATCCTTACAGGGTCGCCGAAGCGGGTAGGACCCAAGCTCGACCCGCGCACGCTACTCCAGCCGGGGGATGAGATCACGGTGACCATCGAAAACCTGGACAGCCTGTGCAACCCGGTCGTCCGGGAGGAGGTCTGAATGTCGAGCAGTTATCCCATGGCAATCGTCGCTGCGCCCGGAAAGATCGAATATCGGGAGCATGCGGTCCCAGAGCTCGGAGCAAACGACGTCAAGGTGAAGGTACGTGCCGTAACATTGTGCGGCAGCGACGCCCATATCTTCAAGGGGAAGCACCCGGCCGCGCCCTTGCCCGTCGCAGTGGGCCACGAGATCGCCGGGGAAGTAGTGGAGATTGGTCCGCAGGTCACCCGGGTGCATCCCGGCGATCGGGTTGCGGTGGAGCCGGTGATCGCTTGCGGGAGGTGCTATTTTTGCCGACGCGGGCAATACCACCTTTGCACCGAGATCAGCTTTCAATACCGGCAAGGCCAGGGAGGCTTGACTCCTTATTTCGTCGTGGGTGAGCAATGGGCGCATCCCTTTCCGCCGGCGATCACGTACGCGGAAGGCGCGTTGCTCGAACCGCTCTCGGTGGCGCTGCATGCTGTCAAGAAAAGCGGGATCAGCGTGGGCCAGAGCAGCGCGATCTTCGGCGCAGGCGCGATAGGGCTTATGCTATTGCAGTTAGTGCGTCTGGGGGGTGGGGGTAAGACGTTCGTGGTGGACATAAATTCAAGCCGTTTGCGTGTAGCCATTGAATTGGGCGCCATTAATGCCCTGGACAACCGTTCAACGGAGGTGGAGGAGGCGATTAAAGCCGAGACAGGCGGATTAGGTGCGGATTGTGCGTTTGAAGCGGTTGGGCTGCCGGTTACGCTGGCGCAGGCCTTGAGGTCCGTGAGAAAAGGAGGCCGGGTTGTCCTGGTGGGGTTGTTCGAGCTGGAGGAGATCAGCATCCCCGCCAACATCTTCGTTCAGCGGGAGATTACACTGGCCGGGTCGCAGGGATATAACTGGGATTTTCAGGAGGCAACCCAGCTCTTGATCGATGAAAAAGTAGATTTGAAAAGGTTGATCACCCACGAATTCCCATACGGTGAAGTACAGCAGGCCTTTGATACGATGATGGACCCAGGGCAAGAAGCGATCAAGGTCCTCGTTCATGTGGAAGATTAGAAATGCTTGACACGAGTATTTTTTGCCTCTATACTGTTGTTAGCGCTCCCGTGAGCGCTAACGGTAACGCTAACAGAGGACTCGACCGGATGGCCCATCGCATCACCATGACCGACGTTGCCGAATCGGCCGGCGTATCTTTGATGACCGTCTCCCGGGTGGTCAATAACAAAGAGGACGTCAGCCAGGAGACGCGGCAGCGGGTGCTGGACGTTATCCAGGAGCTGGGGTACCGGCCCAGCAGTATCGCACGCGGATTGGTCACCCGGCGGACCGGGACCTTGGGGGTGGTCGTCCCCGACATCGATAACGCTTTTTTCTCCGGCGTGGTGCGCGGCGCGGAGAACCAGGCTTATGCTGACGATTACAGTGTCTTTCTCGGCAACACCAACGAAGATCCGGACAGGGAGCTGGCCGTGCTCGATTCCCTGGAGGAGAAGCTCGTCGATGGTTTGATCCTGTGCAGTTCACGCCTGGAGACGGAGCAGCTGCGCCAGGTTGTCGACCGCTTTCCTTCGGTCGTACTGCTCTCGCGAGAGCTCGAAGAGGACTGCGCCGGCACGGTGTTGATCGATGATCGGCTGGGGGGACGGCTGGCGGCAGAACACCTGATCCACAATGGGCACCGGGTGATCGGTTATATCTCGGGTCCACCAGTCTCGCACAGCGCCCACTGGCGGGTAGCCGGTTTCCGGGAGACGCTGGAAGCCGCCGGGCTTCCCTTCAATCCGAATTGGATCCGGCACTGCCAGCCGTTGGTCGAGCAGGGCAGCCAGACCGCCAGGGAACTGCTCACCTCTCACCCGGAATTGACCGCGTTGATCTGTCACAATGACCTGCTGGCGGTCGGCGCGCTGCACGTTTGCAGGGAACTTGGACTGCGCCCGCCCGAGGATATCGCCATCGTCGGTTTCGACGATATCCCTCTAGCCTCACTGGTTAACCCTCCACTGACCACCTGCCGGGTGGACAGGCACGAGCTGGGAGCAAAGGCGATGCGCATGCTGCTCGACCAAATTACAGTAAGCCCCGATAGCTATGAAAAACTCGTCTTAGAGCCAGAATTGATCGTACGGGCCAGCACATCCTCCTTCTTTTCCGGGGACGGTTCATGAACGCGAAAGAACGGCTCTTGCGCGCGTTGCGACGCCAGCCGGTCGACCGGCCGCCTGCCGCCGCATTGGCGACCGGAATCACGGTGGAAATGATGGACAAATCCGGGATTTGCTGGCCCGAAGCGCACACAGACGCGGGCAAGCTGGCCGGGTTGGCGGAGACGATCTGGCTTTACACCGGCATCGAGAGCATCAAGCTGCCCTTCTGCATGACGATCGAGGTCGAAGCGCTCGGCGCAGAGATCGATTACCGCACAATAGATACCCTGCCGACGGAAAAAAGTCACCTTTGGGATCACCCAGACGAACTTTCTATCCCGGAAGACTTCCTTGACCGGGGTAGGGTACCAACGGTGCTCGAGGCGATCTCCCAATTGCGCCGCAAATACGATCAAGAGGTCGCCATTGTAAGCTCCATCGTAGGGCCATTCTCATTGGGAGCGAAACTTTTTGGCTTCGATAACTTCCTGATCTGGCTGCTCACGGACCCGGATTACGTACACCGCATCATGGAGCGCCTGACTGGGTTGGCGATCCGCTACGCCAACAAGCAAGTCGAGGCCGGCGCGGATGTCATCCTGATTGGCGAAGCCACCTGTACTGGAGACCTGATATCACCGGATACTTACCGGGATTTCATCGCCCCTTATCACAGCCAAATGTGCCCCAGCATTCAAGCGCCCAACGTCCTGCACATTTGTGGAAAATCCACCAATCACACTAAATACATCGCTGAGGTCGGCGCGAACGCTTATAACTTCGATGAGGGGGTCGATGTATCAATCGCCCGCGGTTATCTGCAGGGAAAGATGGCTCTGAGCGGGAACGTTCCGACGGTCAGCATGCTGCTGAACGGCACACCTGAAGATGTTTATCTGGCTTCCATGGAATGTTTACAAAACGGGATCGAAATCCTGACTCCCGGATGCGCGCTGCCGCCCTATACCCCTCTGGAGAACATCAAAGCGATGACGCGGGCGGTGCGCGCCTGGATACCTGACCCAGCCTAAACAAAATTACCGGTAGTGTTCGAGATAGAGAGTGAGGAGAATGTGAGTACGATCGTTCGTATAGAGATCGGCCGGTTTGACTACGATTTTGTGGGGGAATTCAAGTTCTTTAAACCCGGTCCCGACGGGGTGGTCCGGCGCCCTTCGGTCCTCGTGCGAATAACGGATGAAGACGGTCGAATGGGTTGGGGACAGGCAGTGCCCGTGCCCACCTGGACTTACGAAACGGTCGAGAGCGTTCAAAGCACGCTGGAAACCTACCTGGCCCCGGCAGTGCTCGGCGCGGATCCGGCCGATTTTGAGGACATCCACGAGCGCATGGAGCACGCCATCAAGCCGGCCTTCACCGTTGGGCAGCCGCTATGCAAGGCGGCAATCGACATGGCCTGCTACGATCTTGCGGGTGTACAACAGGAGAAGCCGGTTTACGAACTGCTAGGTGGCGCCGAGATGCGCTCCTTAAAGCTCAATTGGACGGTCAATTCGATGGATATGGCTGTCGTCGAGGAGCAGCTGGAGCAAGGCCGAGCGCGCGGGTACCACCATTACACGGTAAAAGTTGGACCACCACAAAAGCCCGAGTACGATCTGGCATTGATCAAGAAAATCCGGGAGTACGCCTCCGAGAGCTTCCTGTGGGCCGACGCCAACACCGGCTACTCCCTGGACACTGCCCTGGAGACCATCCCCAGGCTGGCCGACGCCGGGCTGCAGGTGCTTGAATCGCCCTTGCCACCGCACCAATTCCGTGGGTACCAGGCTCTCATGCGCCAGGGTGCAGTGCGTATTTTCATGGACGAAGGCATCATTTCACCAGCGGAAGTCGCCGAGTTCATCGCATTAGGCATGTTCGACGGCATCACGATGAAACCCGCCCGCTGCGCGGGGATATTTTATTCCCAACAAATCATCCGAATGTTGAAAGATAACCATCTTGCGATATTAGGTTCGGGCCTCACCGATCCTGACATCTCCCTGGCCGCGGCCCTACACCTTTTCGCCTGGGCAGGAATCACTCGCCCCTGTGCTCTCAATGGCCCCCAATTCCTAGCAAACACACTGGTGGCGAGTGATTTTCTGCCTTCGGGCGGCGAGATGCGAATACCTGATGGGCCCGGCTTCGGAGTCGA
>CAYNWK010000050.1:15608-27173 GCA_964400875.1 uncultured Anaerolineaceae bacterium
GAAGGAGTGGCAGCGGACAGCCTGGTCCCGAAGTGGTTTACCAAGAACCCAGAAAAAACCTACCGGCAGGAGATTCGTGAGATGATCGCCGTGATCGAATCCGCCGGCTTGTTTGCCCGAGAGGCACGAGAGCAAGAGACGGTCTACGATTTGTGGAAAACTGTCTGGGCGCACCAGAATCGCTGGGCAGCAAAGCAGGGTTTCCCCCCGCTGTTAGGAAACTTTGGGGTCAGCCTGGTAGAGCGAGCGGTCATCGACGCCTATTGCCGGGCAAGAGGAACGAGCTTCTCGGAGGCTTTGCGCAGCAACGCGTTTGGAATCCGCCTGGATGAGCTGCACCCGGAACTCGGAGAGTATGTACCTGGAGAACTGCTCCCTGCCGAACCGTTAAGCCGATTGACGGTGCGCCACACTATCGGATTATCCGATTGGCTGACGGAGGATGAGGTCCAGCCAGGCGAGCGCGCCGCCGATGGATTGCCGGAGTCCCTTGAAGCCAGCATCGATGAATACGGGTTGACGCACTTCAAGATCAAAATAAGCGGCGAGACAAGCGCCGATACAGAAAGGTTAAAGCGCGTCGCCGCTGTTTTGGAGAGTTCTGTTCCATCTGGCTACGCTTACACACTGGACGGCAACGAGCAATTTTCCACCGTAAGCCAATTTCGAAGCTTCTGGGATTTGGTTCAGGGCGATGCGGAACTGGCTAGTTTTAGGGAAAAGCTCCTGTTCGTCGAACAGCCTGTACGACGTGATTTGGGATTGACTGCACGGACGAAGGCGGAATTAAATGCCTGGGAAGAACGCCCGGCGATCATCATCGATGAGTCCGACAGCCAGATCGACAGCCTGGAGACGGCGTTGGACTGCGGATACGCCGGCACCAGCCATAAGAACTGTAAGGGCGTTATCAAAGGCATCGCGAACGCATGTTTGCTGGCGCATCGGTGTGCGGCCGCTCCGGAAGGATGTTTCATACTGAGCGGTGAGGACCTGGTCAACATCGGACCGGTGGCTTTGCTGCAAGACCTGGCGGTGATGGCAAGCCTCGGCATCGATCATGTGGAACGCAACGGCCACCACTACTTCACAGGGATGAGTTCTTTCGACCAGGAGATCCAGGATCATTTGAGCGAATGCCATGCCGATCTGTACTCTAAAAGCGGTACTGGCTACCCCACTTTGCAAATTGAAGCGGGACAGATCCGGTTAGAGAGTGTGATCCGGGCTCCCTTCGGCCTGGATATGGACCTGGATTTGTTGTGTTGTTTTACCCCCGAAAAAGCCTGGCGGTATGAATCATTGGTGCCACAGTAAATCTATGTCCCGAACTGTGGAAAAGGATAATTGATCATGGAAAAAGTTACCGAAACTAAACAAGAGATGGTCACCCAGCAAAAAAATGGGCAATGGATGGAAGGCCTTCGCAAGCGCGTAATGCCGTTAATCGGCATCCTGGCATTCCTGGCCCTCTGGCAGATCATCGTGAAAGTGTTCGATCTGCCCTCCTACCTGCTGCCGACCCCGGTGGAAATCGTGCAGACAAGCATCGATCGGGCGGATCTATTGCTTGAGCACAGCTGGATCACGGCGTACGAGATGATTTTGGGCTATATCCTGGCGATCGTGGTTGCCGTCCCGCTGGCCATCGCCATCACCAGTTCCAAAACCTTCGACCAGTTCATCATGCCGATCTTGCTTTTCTTCCAAACCGTTCCCAAGATCGCCATCGCGCCGCTGTTCCTGATCTGGTTCGGTGTAGGAACCTTTCCAAAGGTGCTGGTTGCTTTTCTGATCTCTTTCTTCCCGATTATCATCGATACAGCAGTCGGGCTCAGGTCGGTTTCGTCCGAGATGATCGACCTGGCGCGATCGATGGGGGCGACGGAAATACAAATTTTCACCCGCTTCCGTCTGCCAACCAGCCTTCCTTACCTGTTCAGCGGCTTGAAAGTCGCCGCGACCCTGGCTGTGGTCGGCGCAGTGGTCGGTGAATTCGTGGGTGCGGATCGCGGCCTGGGTTACCTGCTTTTGGTCACGAACTCCAACCTGCAAACCGCCCTGATGTTCGGGACCATCGCTGCTCTGACCATCCAAGGTTTGATCCTCTTCTATGCGATCCAGATACTTGAAAACTTCCTGATCCCCTGGCATATTACCGTTCGAAGCGGCCAGGAACATGGCACATTGTAGACGACGGATTGGGATAGTAGGGCTTGGTTTGGCTACCCAAATATCCCGACATACCACAAAAAGGAGGTGGAGAATCCACAAGTATAGACATCGCAACTGTCCTAGTAACATCGATATATCCAATACTTATCCCAAGGAGATTTAATAATGAAGAACAGTTTTGTCCTTCGGTTGACCGTTTTGCTCTTAGTAGTGGTGATTGGACTTGCCGCCTGCCAGCCCGCTGCACCGCAAGCCGGGACGACTACAGAGGAAGTCGCTTCCAACGAGCCGGTCAAACTCGATTTTCGCCTGAACTGGACGTTATATGGGGAACATGCTCCGTTCTTCCTCGGCGTTGACAAGGGCTTCTATCTCGATGAAGGCCTGGATGTTAACATCCTGGAAGGCAGTGGTTCCTCGACGGTTGTGAAGTTGATCGGCAACGGCACCAACGTTATCGGTTACGCCGACTCGGCGACGATGATGCGCGGCGTCGCGGCCGGCGTTCCTGTGACGGCCGTTGCCGTCACCTTCCAGTCCAGCCCAATGTCCTTCATCTACCGGGCCGATGCAGCGCGGCCGACCACCATCGATGAAGTGCCCGGCTCCAAAGTTGCCATCACCGCCGGCGATGCCTCCCTGGCAATCTTCGAATCCTGCCTGGGCAAGAACGGCATGTCCCTCGATGACGTCAACATGATCCAGGTATCCAACCCGGCAGCCAAGGAAACTGCGGTTTTAGAAGGCACCGCCGACACCTTCCTGGGTTATTTCGTCGACCAACCGCTGCGCATGGAAAAAGTCACCGGTGTGGATATGGGTTGGTCTAAACTGGTGGACGTTTGCGACGTCAATACGCTGAGCAGCGCCATCATCGCCAATAAGTTCTGGCTCGAGGACAACGCGGACATCGTCACCCGGTTCGTACGCGCTTCCCAGCGCGCCTGGGCTTACACGTTGGAGAATCCGGATGAGGCTGCCGAGATTTTCGCCCAGCACGCGGACGCCTTCGACGTCCCCCTGTCGCTGGCTGAGATCGAAGGATCCCTGACCCTGCTGCACACCCCGAATTCCGAAGGGCACCCGATCGGCTGGTCTGCTGAAGAGGACTGGTTGGCGACGCAGGACGTGTTGACCCAATACGCTGGCTTTACCCCTGAGGAAGACATCAACGTCTTCTTTACCAACGACTACATCTCCGAACCACCGTATATGCCGGGAGAGTAATACCTGTTCCCCACCCTGCTCATCCCGGGTGCTGGAAGGCGCCCGGGATGGGCCCACCATCGAGTTGGAATTATGGCTGAACCTTATATCAAACTGAACAGCGTCGGGAAAATTTACATGACCAAGGACGATGCGATTTCGGCTGTGGAAGAGGTCAGTTTTGACCTCCACGAGTCCGAATTCATCGCCATCGTCGGCCCAAGTGGTTGCGGAAAGACCACGATCCTGAAGATGATCGCTGGATTGGTATCGATTACTTCGGGGACGATCACCGTGGGGACTCGAACGGTCGACCGACCGCAGACCGATTTAGGCATCATCTTTCAAGACGCCGTGATGTTGGACTGGCGCAACGTGCTTTCCAACGTCATGCTGCAGATCGACATCCGCGGCCTCGACGTGAGCGAATACAGACCAAAAGCGATGGAACTGCTCCGCGATGTGGGCCTGGACGGATTTGAAACGAAGAAACCGTATGAATTGTCCGGCGGTATGCGGCAGAGAGTTTCGATCTGCCGGGCACTGGTCCATGACCCACCGCTGTTGTTGATGGATGAACCCTTCGGGGCGCTGGATGCCTTGACCCGCGAACAGATCTCCATGGATATCCAGCATTTGTGGATGGAGAAGCGCAAAACTGCCTTGCTGATCACCCACAGCATCCCTGAAGCGGTTTTATTAGCCGACCGGGTGATCGTGATGAGCCCACGCCCAGGACGCATTGTGGAAATTATCGATATCGATCTTCCCCGCCCACGCCGATTAGACCGTTTGCCGGAAAAATTCAACGAGTATACCGGTAGGATCCGCAAGATCTTCCAGGCCAGCGGCGTACTCGCACTGGATTAATCCTGCACCCAGTCGAACATCGGGTATATGGAGGCGGATTACCCTGCGCGCCTGCAGAGCGTTCAGGAAGCGAGAGGAGCTATGCCGAACTACCTGGTTGCACAGATGGAATCCATCGAGACCATCGCCTGCCCCTGCGGCTTCACGCGCCGGGCGTTTACGGAAGACGTGGATCAGATCGCCACATTGCACTTGCTGGACGTCCAGGAAGACGCCCGGGTGCATTACCACAAGAAAATCGCCGAGATCTACCTGATCCTGGAGGGCGAGGGCTTCATGGAACTGGACGGCGAGTTGATCCCCGTGCAACCGATGAGCTCGATCCTGATCAAGCCGGGCTGCCGCCACCGGGCACTGGGACAATTACGCGTTGCGCTGACCGCCATTCCAGCTTTCGACCCTGATGATGAATGGTTTGATGCGTGATTCCGAGGTCGCCAGGACCGGCAGCCGGTCACTCAGCCGTCCGGCCCAGCATGAACGCCGATGGACGGACGTCGCCGGTGCGTGGCTGGGGATCGGCACCTCCCCGGGAGCGCTGCTGATCGGGGCAGGACTGGCGGAAAGGCACTCCGGACCTGTCCCGCTGCTTTCCATCCTGCTCGGACTGAGTTTGATGTTCGCCATCGTCTGGTTCCAAGGCTCCTTAGGCCTGGCGCAGCCTCATGGCGATGGGGGCAACCTGACCGAGGTCACCCCACTGTATTTTGGCCCATTCATGCAGCGCGTGGTAGCCGGGCTTATCGCGCTGGGGATGATCGGCTGGTTCGGATTTAACGTTGGCCTCGGGGGCGCGGCGTTGTCTTCACTGCTGCACATACCCGCATGGGGCGGAGACCTGTTGATCGGGCTGCCGGTTTTAGCGCTCTCCCTTGGCGGGATGAAAAGCTGGAACATGCTGGCAACCTTGACGACGGTAGCCGTGCTGATCCTGGTTTGGCTGGTTCTCGTCCGTTTTGCCGCGCCGATCATACCGCTCCGCCTGCAGCCGGACGGCGCCGTATGGTTGGTCGCCGACGTGGCTACTTTTATCGGCTACATTTCGGTGTTCAGCGTGCGGGCTCCCGATTTCACAGCCGGAATGCGCTCACGACGCGACCTGGCGATCTCGGGGTCCTTGTTATGTTTACCCATCGTAGCCATCGCCCTGGCCGGGGCCGGATTACAAATGGCGACCGGTTCATCTGATCTGGTGGGCATCTTGGGCGGCTCCGGTAGCCTGTGGATCGGCAATCTGCTGATAACGGTCGCCGTGATCGCGCCGACCTTTACGACGTTGTACTCCGGGGCGCCGGCCTTGAAGGCCTCATTGGGAATTCCAGCCCGATCTGGGATGCTGGGGATCACGGCGATCGGCCTGGCTCTAGCCATCTCCCGGTTCGATCTGTGGCTGCTGCCCTGGTTGGGCGTACTGGCCGCGATGCTGCCGCCGCTATTGATCCCCTTGGCGGTGGAGTCCACCCGGCGCCGTAAGGGCGGCGCTGCTTATCTGATTCCATTTTGGGTCTGGCTGCCCGGCGCAGCGATCTCAATTCTCCTGACGGTTTACAAACAACCTCTGGCGCCGCTGGTCGGCCTGATCGTCTCGGCAGTGTTTACTGCGCTTATTTACCGGTTACCTCATCGAGGTCAAACGAGCCGATGAAGCCGTCACATTGGGAGACTTTGAAGAAGTGCGCGCGCATGGAAAGGGTAGAACCTGTTCCGGTAGCGCTGATCGTGGACAGCCCTTGGATACCGGGATTTGCCGGCATTTCCACGCTGGATTATTTCTTCGTCCCGGAAATATGGTTGGCAGCAAATTTGCAGGTCGCGCGAACTTTTCCGGAGGTGATCTTCCTGCCCGGTTTTTGGGTCGAGCTGGGAATGGCCGCGGAACCGAGCGGCTTTGGCTGCCGGGTCAGCTTCTACCCCGACCGGACGCCGCTCGTGCACCCGCTGTTTACATCCCTGGAATCGGTCCAGGAGCTTAAGATCCCGAACCCGCTCACGGACGGGTTTATGCCGATGATCCTCAACACCTACCGCTGGGCGCAGCCCAGGCTGGAGGAGGCCGGCTACTCGATCAAACTGGTCGCAGCGCGCGGGCCTTTAGCCATCGCCACCCACCTAATGGGCGTCTCGGAGTTCTTGATCGGGATCAAAATCGAGCCGGAGAAAGCTCACCAGCTGTTGAAGCTGACCACCGCCCTCAGCAAGGCCTGGCTGCGGGCACAGGCAGATGCGATCGAGAGCGTCGAGGGAGTCCTGCTGCTGGACGATATCGCCGGATTTCTTTCACCCGACGATTATCTGGAGTTCGCCCACCCTTATCTGGACGATATTTACAAGGCTTTTCCGGGATGCTTGAAGCTATTCCACAATGACATGGAGAACATGGCTTCATTCCGGTTCTTGGAATCCCTATCGGTGGATATCTTCAATTTCACACACAAATTCGACCTCGGGCGAGTCCGCCAGGAAGTTGGGCCCCAGGTCTGCCTGATGGGCAACGTCCCGCCGCTCGAGGTGTTGACCCAGGGTAGCCGTGAGGATGTCTCCAAGGCGGCGCAAAAATGCCTGCAAGTGTATCCATCCGAAAGCGGGCTGATCCTATCGGCCGGTGGAGGCGTTTCCCCGGGCACACCAGGTGAGAATATCCAGGCCCTGGTGGAAGCTGCCCAAATAAGCCTTCCGGTAAGATTCTGATTGAATTGGAACGCGCAGGACGCGGATATCACTCAGATCTTCGCAGACAAATAACATAGTTTCATGAAGAAGTCCGGAGTGAATTATGATTAAGGTAGCCATCATCGGCACGGGGGCAATCGCCAACAATCATATCGAAGCCTATCAACGGTTTCAAGAACGCTGCAGGATCGTCGCGCTGGCGGATATTTACCCGGAAAAGGCCGCCGAAAAGGCGAATAAATTCGGTTTAGAAGCGGCGATTTTTGCAGACTACCAGGAGATGCTGGAATCGGAGTCGTTCGACCTGGTATCCATCTGCGTGCCGCCTTTCGGACACGCTGCCGCCGCGGTCGATGCGCTCAACGCCGGGCGGCACGTGCTCTTGGAGAAGCCGATGGCGACTTCCTTGGACGAATGCGACCAGATGCTGGCAGCCGCGGAGAAAAACAACCGATTACTTTCAATAGTGGCGCAGAACCGCTTTACCACAGCCATGCGCAAATTAAAGCAGATCCTGGACTCCGGGGTAATCGGCGAGATCATCCACGGCCAAGTCGATTCGTTCTGGTGGCGGGGCGATAACTACTACGACCTTTGGTGGCGGGGTACCTGGGAGAAGGAAGGCGGCGGCTGCACGATGAACCATGCCGTGCACCACATTGACCTGTTCCAATGGATGATGGGTATGCCGGAGGAGGTCCAAGCAGTGACCACCAACCTCGCGCACCGCAACTCGGAAGTCGAGGATTTTTCAACCACTGTGCTGCGTTATGCGGATGGCAGGCTGGGTCAGGTCACGGCCTCGCTGGTGCACCATGGAGAAGAGCAGCAGATCGTTTTCCAGGGTGAGCGGGCGATGGTCAAGATCCCCTGGAAAGTACGGGCTTCCCGGCAGATGGAGAACGGATTTCCGGAGAGCAACCCGGAACTGGAAGCGGAGATCAACGCCCAATTTGAGAACCTGCCGCCCGTGGACTACACCGGGCATACCGGACAGATCGATAATGTGATGGGCGCTATCGAAGGGGAACAGACCCTGCTGATCGACGGGAGGGAAGGCCGGAAAACCCTGGAACTGGTGGTGGCGATCTACCAATCCGGTTTGACGGGGAAAAAAGTAGCGCTGCCTTTGACCAGCGCGGACCCGTTCTACACCCAGGCGGGGGTGCTGGCAAACGCGCCGCATTTCTATGAAAAAACTCGCAGTGTGGAGAATTTCGAGACGGACCAGATCACGCTGGGGCGAGATTACGAAGGCGAAGAGGAGCAGTGATGGTCGATAAGGCTGACGGAATGCGGTATGCCCCTAAGGGCAAACCCAGGCCAGTGTGCGCGCAGGGCGAGTTTCGCTTCGCGGCGATCGGCCTCGATCACGGGCATATCTACGGCATGTGCAACGGGCTGCTAGAAGCCGGTGGGGAACTGGTCAGCGTTTTCGACCCGGACCCGGTAAAAGTGGCTGAATTTCGCCAGGCTTACCCGCAAGCGATGGGTGCATCTTCTAAGGAAGCAATCCTGGAGGACGCTACGCTCAACATGGTCGCATCCGCGGCTATCCCAGCGGACCGCTGCGGGCTTGGGTTGCAGGTTCTGGAGCACGGCAAGGATTACTTCGCCGACAAGCCTCCCCTGACGACTTTCGACCAGCTAGCTGCAGCCAGGGAGATGGCGCGCAGCAGCGGGCGGAAGTACGCGGTTTACTATTCGGAGCGGCTGCACGTGGAAGGGGCGGTCTACGCGGGAAATTTGATCCAGGAAGGCGCGATTGGAAAGGTGCTGCAGGTTGTTAACCTGGCGCCGCACCGGCTGAATCCCGTCAGCCGGCCGAGATGGTTCTTTCAAAAGGAGCGGTACGGAGGCATCCTGGTCGATATCGGCAGCCACCAGATCGAACAGTTCCTGTTCTACGCTGGCGCAAAGGAAGCGCGGATCTTGCACAGCCGTGTCGCCAATCTCCACAACCCGGGGTTCCCGGAGTTCGAAGACTTTGGAGAAGCCAGCTTGCTGGCGGATAACGGCGCCAGTATGTATTTTCGCGTGGATTGGTTCACCCCAGAAGGCCTGGGAGTGTGGGGCGACGGACGCACGTTTATCCTGGGCAGCGACGGCTACATCGAGATCCGGAAATATATCGACATCGGGCGGGATCGACAAGGCGATCAAGTTTATCTGGTCGACCACAATGGGATCCAGCACACCTCCGTGGGCGGGAAGGTCGGTTACCCGTTTTTTGGGGAGCTGATCCTGGACAGTTTGAACCGCACGGAAACCGCGATGACTCAGGAGCATGCCTTCAAGGCGATCGAGTTGGCTCTGCAAGCTCAAAAGCTTGCAGAGGCCAAAGAAGGGAATGTGCCCGGCGTTCACGCGCACGAGGGCATTCATCCGTCCGTTGAGCGCGCAGACTGGCTGCGAGGTATCGAGGATGAGCGCCAAGGCGACTAGGCTCGACCCAGACCGCTACTTCGATCCTAATCCAGCGCAGCGACGGGCTGCGCGTGAGCTGTACGAGTCAGTGAAAGAGCTGCCGATCATCAGCCCGCACAGTCACGTTGACCCGGCATTATTCCTCGAGAGTAGAAATACCTTCGGTTCGCCGGCGGATCTGCTGATCATCCCGGACCATTATGTATTCCGCATGCTGTATTCGCAAGGTATCTCTCTGTCGGCGCTGGGCATCCCGCGACGGGATGTAGGCCCCGTCGAAACGGACCACCGGGCGATCTGGCAGTGTTTCGCCGACAATTTCTACCTCTTCCGGGGCACTCCTACCGGGATGTGGTTGACTCAAGAGCTGGTCGAAGTGTTCCGAGTCGATGAGAAGCTGAACGGTGAGAATGCCCAGGTGATCTACGACCAGCTTGCCGATCGGCTGGCCTCCCCGGCGTTCAGCCCGCGTGCACTGTTTGAGAGATTTAACATCGAAGTCTTATGCACAACGGACGCGGCGACGAGCCCCTTGGAAGCGCATCGCGCCCTGCGTGAGTCCGGGTGGGTCGGGAATCTGCTCCCGACTTTCCGGGCTGACAGCCTATTGGCGATCACAGCGCCGGATTGGCGGGGTGAAATCGAGCGGTTGAGCCAGGTGAGCGGGGTAACGATCCAGTCGTTCGCTTCTTACATCCAGGCGATCGAACAACGACGAGTTTTCTTCAAAGCCAACGGAGCCGTCGCCACCGACCAGGCAGCTGATTCGGCGTACAGCGCAGAGCTGGAAACTTCCGAAGTGGATCAGATCTTCCAGCGAGCGTTGAAAGGCGAAGCCGGCGAAAACGAAGCACGGCGCTTCAGCGCTCACATGCTGATGGAAAGCGCGCGGATGAGCATCGAGGACGGCCTAGTTATGCAGATACATGTGGGTTCACTGCGCGATCACAACACGCTCATCTTCAGCCAATTCGGGCCAAACATTGGCGCAGATATCCCCACGCGCAGCGAGTTCACCCGCAATCTCAAACCGTTATTGAACAAATTCGGCAACGATCCTCGGCTGACCTTGATCGTCTTCAATCTGGATGAATCGAATTACGCCCGAGAGCTGGCGCCGCTGGCGGGGCACTATCCGGCGATGAGGCTGGGACCGCCCTGGTGGTTCCACGATAGCTTGAATGGGATCAACCGTTATTTCGACCAAGTGATTGATACCGCGGGTTTGTACAATACGGTCGGGTTCAACGATGATACGCGCGCGTTTCCGTCCATCCCGGCGCGCCACGATGTCTGGCGGCGCGCCAGCGCCAATTGGATCGCCGGGGTAATGGTGCGCGGCATCGTTGACCGCGCGGATGCCGAAGCGATGATCCGGGATGCGGCTTACGAGCTGGCCAAGCGCGCCTATAACTTCGATTAATTTGAGGTGATCCGGTTGGCAAAAGACAGCGATATCCGCCCGAGAGCTGCCTGGCTTTACTTCCTGCCCGTCCAAACGCGGATACCCTTGAAATTCGGGACGGAAACGTTGACTGAGGTGATCTGCGCGCGGGCAGCGATGCGGGTTGAAAGCCGGGATGGGCGCAGCGCCTCAGGTTGGGGAGAGACGCCGTTGAGCGTGCAGTGGGTTTGGCCCAGCACGACCGGTTACGCCGGGCGGCAGCACGCGCTGATGGAATTTTGCCGCCGGCTGACCCGGGCGTGGGCGGATTTCGATCCCCTGGGGCATGCCCTGGAGGTCGGGCACGCCTTCCAAAAGGACATATTGCCCGGGCTGTTAGGGGATTTCAACCGGGAGCGCGGCGAAGGGACCGAAGCTATGCCCTGGCTGGCTGCCCTGGTATGCTGTTCAGCGTTCGACCTGGCGCTGCACGACGCTTACGGCGAGTTGAACGGCAGGCCGGTTTACGAAACGTACGGACCGGAATATCTGAATTACGACCTGGCCCATTACCTCGAGCCGGCCCAAGGTGTGGAGGTAGATTTTCGGGAGCTATACCCGGAGGATTTCCTACGGTTTCCCAGGGAAGAATCGTTGGCGGCCTGGCACCTGGTCGGCGGGTTGGACCCATTGGAGGAGGCCGATTTAACCGGTGATGAGCCTGACGATGGCTACCCGGTCCTGTTAGGCGACTGGATTGTACGCGACGGCCTTAAATGTTTGAAGATCAAGCTGCGGGGTAATGATACGGATTGGGATTACCGGCGGATCAT
>CAYNWK010000051.1:0-15880 GCA_964400875.1 uncultured Anaerolineaceae bacterium
GGCGATTCTGCGATGACCTTGATCTTGTCCATCACGTCAGGGAAGTCTTCTTCGATGTTGGTGCGGGCATCCACGAAGGTAGCGCCCGCATCACAGTCGCCGTTGTAAACGGAGATGACCACGGCGTCGTGACCACCGGCGTCGATGATCTCAGCCAGGTCGGTTTCGGGGTCGATGCCCTCCGCACGCATGGTGATGCTGGGGATGATCCAGCCGGAGGTGGACAGCGGGTCCGGGCGGCAGAAGGTCTTGCCAGCCAGGTCAGCGATGCTGTTGATGCCCTCACCGGAGGTGGTCAAGAGCACCTGTCCAACTGTGACGTAAGGGATCGAGAAGTCAACGATCTGGTCGCGTTCCTCAGTGATGGTCACACCGTCAGCCAGCCAATCGTACTCGCCGGCTTGCATCGCCGGGAAGATACCATCCCAGGCAGCTTCCGTGAACTCAGGGGTACAATTGATCCGGTCGCAGATCTCGGTGACCACGTCGTAGTCCCAGCCGATTGCCTCGCCGGTTCCCTCGTCGATGTAATTGAACGGTGGGTAGGCGTTCTCGACGGCGACGGTTAGCGTCGCGCCGCCCAAGTCAGGCATGGTCTCTGGAGCGGCCATGGGTGCTTCGCCGTAAGGCTCGTTAGCCAGCTGCCACTTGCTGTTGAACTCGTCCAGCGTTCCGTCCTCGATCATCGAAATAAGCGCAGCGTCAACCTGCTCAGTCAGTTCGCTCCCCGGCGGGAAGACGAAGCCGAGCTGCTCATCCGAGGTCAGCTGCCCGGCGACGGTCAGATCCTCTGGGTTTTGGTTGATGAAACCGGTGGCGGAAACGTTGTCGATCACGATGGCATCGATATCGCCATTGAGCAGCGCCAACACGGCCGCGGGGAAATCCTCGAAGGAGCTGATTCGATCCTCGGGGAAGTAATCCTGGGCGACGATCTCGTTGGTGGTGCCGACCTGCGTGCCGATGATCGCCTCTTCGTTATCAATGAACGACTGGACGCTCGGCGCGCCGCCAGCGCGGGTGATCACCTGTCCCTGGTAGAAAGTGCTGCCGAAGCGTTGGGAAGCCAGGGCGACGTCAGCGCAGCCGCGCTCTTTAGCCAGGACGTAGCTGAAGGTGTTCAGCGCGCCCACGTGGGCTTCGCCGCTGCACATGGCTTCCAGGGCTGCCGTGTAATCAGTGGTGATGAAGGGCGTGACCACCAGGCCGGTCTGGTCCTCGATCGCCTGGGCGATCTCGTCAGCACCAGACAAGACAACTTCGGTGTCCTGCGAGGGGACCAGCACCCAAAGGATCGGATTCTCCTCCGTGCCGAGCCCAGCCTCCATCATGGCTTCAGTTGGCTCCGCCATGACCTCAGTCGGCTCTTCCATAGCCTCGGTGGGCGCTGCCGTTGCAGGCGCCTCGGTCGCCGCAGGCTGGCAGGCTGCCAGGACCATGCTGGCGATCATGAGAAAGATGAACAGGGGGTACAGTTTTTTCATAATTCTTTTCCTCCGAAAGGTTTTATGAGTGTAGGATCTTGCTGAAGGGCTCGTAATCCGCGTTAGGCATTCACCTCCTTTCTTATTCAGTCGTAAGATCGAGACGATCTTTTGGGATTTTAGCAACTTATGAGAGGCTTGGCGTATTTGGGTGGGTTGCACATGCCCAGACACATCACACTCCTCGGGATCTGCGTAGCTCGCTTACCAGAATAATCATTCTTCGAATTTCATCCTGTTTTCAAGGATTCTGACCCCAGCGGACAACACGAGGGTCATGGCTAAATATAAATACACGAGCACATTGAAGGTTTCCAGAGCGCGAAATGTGCTCGAGCGGCGTTTGCGGCCCAGCTGGGTCAGCTCGTTGACCGCCAGCACGGTCGCCAGGGCTGAGTCCTTCAGCAGAGAGATCAGGTCGTTGCCCAGCGGAGGCAGCACCCGGCGGATGGCTTGGGGCAGGACGACGAAACGCATGGTTTGGAAGTAGTTCATCCCTAGGGAACGAGCTGCTTCGATCTGCCCTCGGCCGATGGACTGGATGCCGGCTCGAAAGACTTCCGCCTCATAAGCCCCATAACCGAGCCCTAACGCAAGTATGGCGCGTACTTCGAAAGACACATCCCTGGATTGGAAGTCCGCCAGCGGTTGAAATATAACCATCAAAGCCGGGGTTTGTAAAGCCAGTCCCCAATTTCCCAGCGCGTTGACCAAACCTTCGCCCAGCTCGACGACCACAAAGGCGACGTACAGGATCAACACGATCATGGGGATGCCGCGAATGATCTCTACATACAAGGTCGAGAAATTAAACAGGATAACGTTCTTCGAGGTGCGCATCATGCCCAGCAGTAAACCCACAACAATGGAAATCGTGAAAGAAAACAGCGTGATGCGGATGGTAACAACGAGGCCGTCTTTGAGGTAATTGAAGGTGTCCGCATATTGCTCGTCGGCGAAGATCAGGTAGGTCAGGATCAAGCCAGCAGCGAGCAGGATCAGCGCCCACCAGGGAATCCGGGAAATATCGATACCCGCTAAAGTCCCACCGGTCGGGCGGGAGACTTCGGTTCGAGAGGTTTCCGGGATGGATTCCATTTCAGGGCCTCTTAAGTATTTGTACAGGCATAACCGCGCCACGCCCTGGTTTTCTGATCCATTGGGCCTGGATGCCACAATGACCTGCACCAGCTATCTGCGATTGACAGTAAGTGACTTCTCGACTTGGGACTTCTTGAGGGACGCAGGGCAATTTCGGCGTGATGAACACTCCCATGATAGCGTTTGAGGTCTCGGCGGAGCTTAATATGGCGAGAGCGGCCCTTCCCCGCCTTTTCCTCTACTCAAAAAATGATAACTCAAATTAGACTACATGGCAAGTGACGATCGGCACGAGCTGCACGTCAGCCTGGGTTCACTGCGCCGGGTTCAAAGCGCGTTAAGTAATACGGCGGGTTTGGGAGCCTGCCGGGCAAGCTTGCGCCCTCCCGAGCGAAGCGTTACAATCCTTTCACCATGAACATCGAACCCGCGTATCAGGAAACACTGGACTATCTGTATCGTTACGTTGATTATAGTATGGTGCGGAATTTGCGCTATTCTCCGGAAAAATTCGATTTGAGGCGCATGTACGCCTTCGTCGAAGCGCTTGGAGATCCGCAAAAGCGTTATCGCATTTTACATGTCGCCGGCACAAAGGGAAAAGGCTCGGTGTCGGCCTTCTGCGCCAGCGTTCTGCGAGCCGCTGGTTACCGGGTCGGTTTGTATATTTCGCCCCACCTGATCGATTTCGCCGAACGCATGCAGGTGGACGGCGAAGCGATCCCACACCTTGAGTTAGTTGAGCTGGTTAACGAGCAAAAGAAGACGATCGAATCTATCCCCGAACTGACCACCTTCGAGATCACTACCGGCTTGGCGTTTCTTTATTTTGCCCAGCGGGAGGTCGATGTGGCGGTGTTCGAGGTTGGTTTGGGCGGCCGGCTGGACCCGACCAATATCGCCACGCCGCTGGTTTCCGTGATCACCTCCATCTCCTACGACCATACCAAGATCCTGGGCGATACGTTGAGCGAAATCGCCGGGGAGAAGGCGGGCATCATCAAGCCGGGCGTCCCGGTGGTATCCGCGCCGCAGAAAAGAGAGGCACGCCTGGTGATCGAACGGGTTGCTGCCGAGAAAAACGCCGCGCTAATCCAGGTGGGCGTCGATTATCTATACCGGCCTGGAGAGCGCTCTTTTGAGGGGCAATCGCTGGAAATCTGGACTCCTGGTGAACAGGTCGATTTCGATGCTTACCTCTCCGCTGGAGAGAGCGGAGCCTGGCAGCCTGAACGCATAGAAATCCCTCTGCTCGGCCTCCACCAGGTCGAAAACGCCGCCACGGCCTATGCCGCGCTGCAGGTAGCCAAAGAAAGCGGTCTGGAGATCGAAGCCGCGGCGCTCCGCCAGGGATTTAAACAAACCGCCTGGCCTGGCCGTTTCGAGATCTTGCAGGATGAACCGCCGCTGGTATTGGACGCCGCCCACAACCGGGATTCGGCCCTGAAATTGCGCCTGGCGCTGGACGATTATTTCCCCGGCAGAGAGGTGTTGATGGTGTATGGCGCCTCGGAGGATAAGGACATCGATGGCATGTTCGCCGAATTGCTGCCGCGCGTCCAGACGGTGATCGCCACGCAGTCCGTTCACCCCCGCGCCCTCGAACCGGAGGTAATCGTCAAGAAGGCGCAGCAGCGCGGCAGCCGGGCCACTGCCATCCCGCTGCTGGAGGATGCCCTGGAAACTGCTCTGCGCCAGGCCGATACGGATACAGTCGTTTTAGTCACCGGCAGCATTTTTGTGGTCGCAGCTGCCCGCCAGGTCTGGCTGGAAAGTTCGTCGGCCGGTAAGCTTTCCGGTTGAACCGGGACCCCCAGGTCTAACCTCTGCTGCAGGGGAATCCTGAGCGCTAACCACACCTGAGAATATCTTTGATGATGCAGGTATAATTCGGGAATAATCCATGAGAAACGACGACTGGTATTTTAGAGACGAGGAAGATGATTTTGGTGAGGCGCTGCACCGCCGCACCGAAGAACTTTACGGCGTTCCCGATGCGCTGCCGGATGAGGGGGGGCTGATCGAATGCCCTGTCCTACCATTGCGCGATCTGGTCGTTTTACCTCACATGGTTTCGCCTATTTTCGTAGGCCGCGAGGTGTCCTTGATGGCCATCGACGAAGCCCAATTGGACGACCAGACGGTCATCGCCTTGCTGCAGCGGGATGCCGATGTAGACGAGCCGGGACCGGATGATTTCTTCTACATCGGCGTCGAGCTTGCCGTTGGGCGGCTGCTGAGCATGCCGGATGGCTCCAGCTCGTCCCTGGTCCAGGGGCGACGCAGGGTTGAAGTGGTGGAGTTCACCCAGGTCGAACCTTTCCTGATCGCACGCGCCCGCCGGGTTTATGAGCATCAGGAAGTTGACCGCGAAGGAGAAGCGACCGTGCGCACGGCGCTGGAGTTATTCGAGCGCTGCGTGCAGTTGGACCGCAGTTTGCCGGAAGAAGCTTACCTGTATGCCCTGAACATTGATGATCCGGGCTGGCTGGCGGATATGATTGCCACGGCTATCGCCCCCCCGTTAAGCGATCGGCAGGCTTTGCTGCTGCTAACCGATCCGCTTGAGCGGCTCAAACGCGTGGTGGCTTTACTGGCTAGCGAGGCGGATGTGCTCGAACTCGAAGATGAGATCCACTCCAGAGCCCAAGGAGAGGTGGATCGCTCGCAACGGGAATATTACCTCCGCGAGCAGATGAAGGTCATCCAGACCGAGCTCGGCGAGGGCGACATCTGGGCTCGCGAAGTACAGGAACTGCGCAGCCGCATTGAGGGCGTCAGCTTGCCGGAAGAAGTGCAGCTGTGCGCCATCAAAGAGGCCGACCGTCTGGCTCAAATGCCGCCCATGTCCCCCGAAGTCGGCATCATTCGTACCTACCTCGAATGGATACTTGATCTTCCCTGGATGGAGGCGACCGAAGATAACCTGAATGTGCGCCATGCCAGCGAAGTATTAGAGGATCATCATTACGGGCTGCCCCGCGTCAAAGAACGCATTCTAGAATACATCGCCGTACGCAGCTTGCGCCCCAAGCGCGCGCGCCAGCCTATCTTGTGCTTCGTCGGGCCTCCTGGAACCGGGAAAACCTCTTTGGGCAAATCCATTGCCGAGGCTCTGGGGCGCGAGTTCGTGCGCTTGTCGCTGGGTGGGGTGCGAGATGAAGCTGAGATACGCGGCCACAGGCGTACCTATATCGGCGCGCTGCCGGGGCGCATCCTGCAAACCATGCGCCGGGCCGGCAAGATCAATCCCCTCTTCATGCTCGACGAGGTCGACAAGCTGGGCAATGACTTTCGCGGCGATCCTTCTTCGGCTTTATTGGAGGTGCTCGATCCCGAGCAAAACTTCTCCTTCTCCGATCACTACCTCGAGCTGCCGTATGATTTATCCAACGTGATGTTCATCACCACGGCGAATACAACCGGGACGATCCCCCCGGCGTTGTTGGACCGCATGGAATTGATCGATTTTCCCGGTTACGTTGAGGAAGAGAAGATGGAGATCGCCCGCCGTTTTCTGATTCCAAGGCAGATGGAAGAAAACGGGCTGGACGAAGGCGAGGTGCGTTTTTCCGATCAGGCCGTGCAGCGCGCGATTCGCGAGTATACCTACGAAGCCGGCGTGCGCAACCTCGAGCGGGAGTTAGGGCGCATCTGCCGGAAAATTGCCCGGCTCAAGGCTGAAAAGCGGCGTTATCCCAGCCAGGTCTCGGCTTCTTCTGTCGAGCGCTTTTTAGGACCGCCTCAGTTCTTCACCCTGGAAGCGGAGCAGAAAGACGAGGTAGGTGTCGCTACGGCGCTTGCCTGGACGGAAAACGGCGGCGAGATTATGCCGGTCGAAGTGCTGCTGATGGAAGGCAAAGGCAACTTGCAAATCACCGGGCAGATAGGCAACGTGATGCAGGAATCCGCCCAGGCCGCGCTTTCTTACCTGAAATCCCGCTCTCAACCGCTGGAAATCGACCCTGAAGTGTACGACAACGTAGACGTGCACATTCACATCCCGGAAGGCGCCATCCCGAAGGATGGACCCAGCGCGGGGATTACCATCGCCATTGCATTAATTTCAGCGTTTACCGGCCGTGAGGTGATGCGTGAGGTGGGTATGACGGGCGAGATCACCCTGCGCGGCCGGGTTCTCCCGGTGGGAGGCGTTCGGGAAAAGGTGTTGGCAGCCCACCGGGCCGGGCTCAAGCGTGTCTTGCTCCCGCTTCGCAACCAGAAAGATCTGATCGACGTGCCTAAAAAGGCGCTCAGCGACCTGGATATTGAAACCGTGGAGCACATGGACCAGGTGATCGAATTGGCCTTGAAACCTCGCAAGCCGGTACGGGCTAAGCGAGCGACGAATTCGAAGTCTTCAACTCGCAAGCAAGCGAACAAATCTACCAAAGAGCCTCCCCCGGTCCAGCCGGGGGCCTGATCGCGCCCACATAGATCCTCGACATATTCGCCTGGTGAAACCGAATTTCGGATCCTTTCCAGACCTCAGTCAATTGCTGGCCCAGGGAATGGGGCCGAACCTGCATTGGTTCCCGGAAGATGTTCCCCTATCCAAAATGGCCACCACTCTAGTAGCCCTGGCGAATTCGCTTGGGGGTAAATTACTCTTGGGCATCGCCCCACGTTCAGGGCAGATACAAGGCTTACGCGATCCGGAATTAGCCATGGATCGTGTTTTCCAAGCCTGTTTACTGGTCGAACCTACCTTGGTACTACCACTGCCGTTGGTTCAAGAGATCGAAGGTGAGCAAATCCTACATATCACCGTCCCGGACGGCCTGCCCAACGTCTATAACTTCGAAGGGCGTTACCTTTGGCGGGAGGGGAGCCAAAACAGCCCCATTCCTCCCAGGCGCTTGCGGCAGCTGCTGTTGGAACGCGGCGTGGTTCAATTCGAGTCGCGCTGTCCTCCCGAGGCCAGGCTGGACGACCTGGACAGCGGGCAGATCCTTGATTACGCCGAAACCGTGGGTTGGTCCGGAGAGGCGCCAAATAGGAAGGAGATTGTAGGAGGGGAATTGCTGCTCCGGCGGGGCTTACTAAAGCGAGTCGAGGATCAACTGCGCCCGACTTATGCAGCCGTGCTGCTCTTCGGGGTGCACCCGCAGCGCTGGGTCCCTTCCGCCAGCATCCTGGCGGCGCGCTTCTCTGGGACGACCTTCGGCGATCGCTTCATCAAGCAAGAGCTGAGCGGCACGCTGCCAGCCCAGCTGCGCCAGGCTGAAGGGTTTGTGCGCGACAACCTGCGACGGGAAGTCCGCATGCTCGGATTGAACAGCGAACAAGTCTTGGAGTACCCGGCTGAGGCGGTGCGCGAGTTGTTGGTTAATGCGGTCGCTCACCGGGATTACAACCTGCAGGGGGATACCATCCACTTGAACATCTTCGCCGACCGGCTGGTAGTCAGTTCGCCCGGTGGGTTGCCGGGACCCGTAACCCTGGAAAATTTACTCGAAGCGCGATTCTCTCGCAACGCCGTCATCGTCCAGGCCTTATCCGATCTGGGTTTTGTCGAACGCCTGGGCTACGGCCTGGATCGGGTGGTTGCCATCATGCGGGATTATGGGCTGCCTGAGCCGCGTTTTGAGGAGATCGGCGGAGCGTTCCGGGTCACGCTATACAATGCATCCACGGAGGTGGCGGGTTCCGTGGACATCTCCCGGTACCGCGACCTGGGATTAAACCAGCGGCAAGAACGCGCCCTGAGTTATCTCGGGTCGCACAAGCGCATGACCAGTAGCAATTTCCAGGAGCTCTGCCCGGACGTTCACCCAGAGACGCTGCGGCGGGATTTCGCCGACCTGGTTGATCGCGGTATTTTGTTGAAGATCGGTGATAAAAAGGCTACCTACTATATTCTTAAAGAACTGCCGGCAGCCGGTAATTGATGTCAGCATCATGGAGGAGAAGTTGAGCGATCTGGATGACCGTTTCGAGCAGGCTTCGCAGGAGGCGCAGCAGCTGGCCAGCAAGCCGGATAACGACGCCTTGCTCCAGCTTTATTCGCTTTTTAAGCAGGCCACCGTTGGCGATGTCTCCGGTAAGCGGCCGGGATTCACCGATTTCGTTGGTCGCGCGAAATTCGACGCCTGGTCTAAAATTAAGGGCACGTCGCCGGATCAGGCCAAACAGGCTTACATCGACCTGGTGGAATCGTTAAAAAGTTAGCGCCGCGATCGCGGCGCTTTTAATTCTTTAATATAGGACTTACGCACTCAAGGTTCGAAAGGGGATGATTGCGGCGCTTGCATGAGTTGATAGATCGTCCCCGCGCTGCGGTTAGCGAGATAGAGCTCCCCGGATTCGTCCTCGCCGAACGAGCTGAGACCGAATGCACTGGTCCCTACTTGGTCGCGCTGCCACGCGTTCCCGACTTTTAATAGCCCCCAGACGATTCCCGAACAATAATCCCCGAAGAAGTACATCCCGTTAAGATCCGGATAATCGGAACCTCGGTAGACGTATCCTCCGGTAACTGAACAGCCCTCGCCGTGATCGTATTCGGTCACCGGTAGAACCAACCCATTTTGGTCGCATGTGGCTGCCTTATAGCATTGGCTGCCTTCCATGATATTCCAACCATAATTTTCTCCTCCAGCACTGCTGGCAGGCTGGTAGTCCACTTCCTCAATCAGGTTTTGGCCGACGTCCCCGATATATAAATCGCCGGTGGCCCGATCGAAGGAAAAACGCCAGGGATTGCGCAGGCCGTACGCCCAGATCTCCTCTTTAAAACCGGGCATGCCGGTAAAGGGATTGTCCACCGGGATGGTGTAGGTCGGGTTGCTCGCAGCATTGGCTACCAGCGGCAGGTAAAGGTTATGATCCCAAACGACAGATAGGCTTGCTTGAGAAGGCTCGACGTCAATGCGCAGCAATTTCCCTAAGAGCGAATTGGTATTTTGAGCGTTGTTATTGGGATCGCCTCCCCCGCCGCCGTCGCCGGTGCCGATATACAGGTAACCGTCCGGGCCGAATACAAGCTGCCCGCCGTTGTGGTTGCTTTGTCCGGGATGGTCGAATATCAAAATGGATTCTTCGCTGTTTGGATCGGCTTGGCTGGGATCTCCGCTCAGGGAAAAACGAGAAAGCTGGTTGTCCCCGTCTTTCCGGGTGTAATAAACGTAAAAGTGATCCAGCGCGCCGCCAAATCCTGGGGGAAAGGCGACGCTGAGCAACCCCTCCTCGTTGCCTCCACCTGAGGCGGGCGAGAGCACTTCGCTGCTGATGTCCAGGAAAGGTGCGCCGACCAAGGAACCGTTCTGGAAGATGCGAATACGCCCCGGCTGTTCTACGATGAACAGCCGGTCGCTGCCATCGCCGGCGTGGGTCACGAAAACCGGACTGTCGAGCCCACTGACGACCGGGTCAAAGGCCAGGTCCGGTAAGACGACCTCCGGCCGGGCAGCTGCAGTTTTTTGAACGACGGGCGCTGCGGCAAAGAACACCAGAGCCAGGCAAATTCCGGCAAATAACAATATGGTCTTCGTTTTATAAACCATGGTTCCTCCGCGAAGGTGAGACGATCCGGTTCGTAGTTCCACCGGTCATCCACCGGTTTATACGGATTTGACGATCTGCGCCAACCTGGGGAGCTGGTCGGCGATCACCTCGGGATCGCTGCGATCGGCGAATTCTTTCCCTACACCGCCGTACTCGAAAGCCAACAGCCAGGGCTTGGCCCATTCTCCACGGCTGATTCGTTCAACGACCCAATCCAGCACCGGCCAATCTTCCTCCAGGACGGGCAGGTGATCTTGTAAGCGCCCGTTGAGCCTGTGTAAACCGGTGAAGTGCAGCTCCTTCAGGCGTCCGGTGGGCAGACGCTGCATGTATTCATGGACATCCATCTCCAGGTGGTGGGCGGAGATGCGGGCGTGGGAGATATCTAACAGTAAGCCGCAGCCGGTTTCCGAGATGATGCGTTTGATCACCTCGGGTTCCGCGCCTGCTCGCAGCACGATGCCGTCTCTTCCCCGGTAGGGCACATTCTCGGCGATGACTCGCTCCGGCCCAAAACGATCGGTCAGCGCCTGCACGTCGGCGAGCATTCGATCGAAGACATGGGGGATATTTATAGCTGATTCGTCCGCGGGTATAGTGGGGTATTCCTTCGTGGTTGGGTCGAGGTGCAGGTTGATATAGGGCGTTCCAGTGAGTTGCGCCAGCGATTCGATTAGTTCCCAATCGGCGTTAGCCATATCGCCGGGTCCGGCTCGCAAGCTGAAGTGTACTATGACCGGATAGGCCGCTTGGACCCTTTCAACCAGGTCGGGCCAATCCGGACATTTGAAAGCATCCAGACTGACCCGTCCGTCTGCGACCAGCGCATCGGCTGGTTCCGAGTAATTGATGGCTAATTTCATTCTTTAAGCGAGGATTTAAGGACAGCCTTTGTCGACGTGTTCCTGGAGCGTCTCGGAGAAGAGGTGTTTACCCGAACCATCGCAGGCTGCGCGAAAATAATAATAAGGGGTTTGGGCCGGATAAGCGATTGCCCGCAAGGCGCTCAGCGTTGGGCTTGCGATTGGTCCTGGCGGCAGCCCGGGATAAATGTAGGTGTTGTACGCGGAATCGATCTGTAGATCTGCCGAGCTAAGCGGGTTGGTCCACCAGGTCTCCTGGACCGGGTTATAGCCTAATGCATACTGTACGGTCGAATCGGCGTCCAGACGCATACCTGCCGCCAGCCGGTTAAAAAACACCGAGGCGATCAGCGGCATCTCCTCCGTTACAACGGATTCTTTTTCCACAATAGAAGCCATAGTCACAGCCTGATAAGGGTCCAAACCCTGGTTTTCAAAACCACTGCTCAGCTCGAAAGTAACCTGGTTGGAAAAGGCTTCCAACAGGGTTTTGATCACCTGCTCACCATCAGTCTCCCGTTCGAAGCGGTACTCCCCCGGCGGCATGAAGCCTTCCAGGGAGGAGCCAACCGGGATGATCGTCGTCAGGGGATGCTCTTTCGGCGGGTCCTCGGCGAGGGCCAGGAATGCCTGGGGCGGAAAGTTCAACCCGCTGGTAGGCAGGCTGGCGGCGATCTCCTCCAACCGCCAGCCGGGCAAAATGTGCAGACTGACCTCAGAAGGAGTGGCGTCTTGCAGCTGGTCAGCGATCTCGAGGGGCGTCATCGCCGCGCTCAACCTGTATTCTCCGGCCTGGAGGGTGGTATCAAGCCCAGCATAACGCAGGTAGGCTCGAAACAGCCTGGCATCACGGATCAGACCGCTGGACTGCAAGCGCGTCGAAATGGAATGCACCGATTCACCCAATTCGATTTCGAAGGGCTGTTCTTCTCCAAGGGCATCCGCTGGTTCCGTAAGGCTTTCCGAACTCCATAGGATCTGCACGGTTAAACGCGTGCGCTGAACGATTCCGAGGTTAGGTGTGGGGGGACCGAAGCGATCGCTGACCATGTTGGAGAGGCTGGCGAGGAAATATCCCGCCGCTCCAAACCCTAGGCAGGTTAAGAGCGCGGTCACGATAAGCAAGCTGATCGTAGTTGGAGTTCGGTGTTTCCGCATGGCGTCAGCGATTAACCTTGGGGGCAGGTTTTGTTCTCACGTTCAGTCCTCTTCCAGGGTGGAACGGTCGTGAGCATCGAGATAGGATTGTAAGATGACAGCAGCGGCGAGATCGTCCATATGTCCGGAACGCTTGCTCCGAGGGACACCCATCGCCCGCCTGGCGTCCTGCGCTCTTGCAGTGCTGAAGCTTTCATCCCACAGTTCAACTGGCAGGTCGCATAGATCCCGGATCGCGCCCGCCAGCCGGGCAGCCTTGCGGCCTTCAAAGGTTGGCTTCCCATCAGAATCCAGGGACTGGCCTACCACGATACGTGCAGCGCCGTGCTGTTCGGCCAATCTGATAATAGCGGCCGCGTTGGCCTGACGGGAGGTGTGTTCAAGCACCGTCAGCGGGCTGGCGATGGTACCGGTGGGATCGCTTAATGCCATCCCCAGGCGGCGGTCTCCGGGATCGACGGCTAACACGCGCATGGCTGGAAATTTGTGGAAGTTGCTCTCATGGGTTATCTACGGTGGTCACTTGAATACGAAATGGCAGCACCGGTAACCGCGGCCACCATGCAGGGTTGAGGTCAATCTGCGGAGAAAACTCCAAAGGGAGATTTGCCTTCAGCCGTTCTCCGGCCATAGCCGGAGCCAAGCCCAGGCTCAGGTTTGCCGTGTGGGTGGGGGAGATCTGCGCCCGTACCTGTTGCTCGGCGCGCATACGCCATTCTGCAGCGCCGTCTTCGCCGAGGATGGGCTTGTCGAGCTGCTCCAACTGTAGAGATCCCGGTACAGGCGCATAACCGTCCGGCAGATTGGCATCCAGGACTGCGCTGGCCAGCTCCCGCAGATCCTGGCCGGAGATGATCGCTGCACGATACTCCTGCACCAGGGTCAAATTTAAAATGCTAGCCGGCTGGTCGTCAGGTGGATCGAATTCCTCACTTACCGTATTGACCAGTTCCGGTTCCGGGCTAAGCAACAGATCCCCGGAGGTGAGCTCGGCGTTAATTTCGCGCAGCGCTGCTTTCATGAGGGACGTGGTGAGCAAGTTCTTCAGCCGGCTGCGGTCGAGGGCAGTCGCCGCTAAGCTGGGACGGTCACTGCCGCCGCGGGTTGGTTGAGGGTTTGTCACCGTCAGGCTGGCGCCGAGCTCACCCTGGATGATTTGCAAACGGTCGGCGGCCAGATTCCCGGCGCTCCCCGGGGTGAGGGCGATCACTGGCAGATCCAGATAAGCGTCGGCGCCTGGCTGCACCTGGCCGTCTCGCTGGGTTGCAAAGCGCATCGCCGCGCCGGGCGTCGTCAGGATCGTACCGGCAGGTACGGAAATGGCCCGATCGGTCAGGTTGGTGAACCGAACGACGCCCCTGGCGGTGCCGAGAGGGGTTCGAGAGGATCCGGTGGGCGTCAGGTTTTGGCTCCCTTCGACGATGACCGTCACCTCGTTAATGGGCACCAACCCTGAAAGATTGACCCGATCGACCCCCTCGCTGGCCTGGACGGAGATCAGGATCGTTTGGGTTTGGATCTCCGGAGCCAGGTCGATCTTTGCGCTGGGATACAGGACAGCTGCAATGCTTAATAACGCAAGCACACCGAGGGAGAAAAAGCCGAATCGGGCAGCCTTCGGAAGTGGAATCGGCTTCTTGCTTGGGCGTTCCAGCCGCTCCGGTGTGGTCTCGGGATATTCTTCGCTCGCTTCGCTTTCATAACCTGCTGCTTCGAAAAGAAGATCTCTTTTTCCTTCTCTTTTTCTGGCGACTTTTTTCCGGTGGCGGGGGCGGCGCCAGTAGTTTTGCTGAGCCTTGCGCTCATTTTTGAACAAGGGGATGCCCACAGTTCTGGCGTTGGCGCGCACCTCCGCATCCCGGGTTACCAGGGCCAGCTGCGCCCCCAAGGCGTTGCTGCGCCGCTGCAGCAGCTCCAGATCCAGGCGGCGCCTGAGAACGCGGCCGCGCGCAGGCCAGACCAGCAGGATCCTGCTGGTCTTTGCCCAACCCATCTTGTCGCGCGCCGAGATCACGTCGTCGTGAGCTTCGAGCTGGATGATCTGGGTTTTCATCTGGGCACCACGATAGTCCTCATGCTTGGATCACGGAATGAACCGGTCAAAGGGAAGCGATTCGAACGCTAGCTCTTCAGCTTATTCGCCACCCATTCGGAGACCTGGGCTAAAGCCTGGTCCAGCTGGCTGGCGTCCTTGCCGCCGGCTTGAGCCAGTGTCGGGCGACCCCCGCCTCCGCCTCCCAACGGCTCCGCAACGGATTTTACCAGTTCTGCGGCGTGCAAGCCGCGTTCGACCAGGTCCTCAGTCACGGCGGCGATCAGAATCGGCCGCTCATCCAGGACCGAGGCGAGCACCGCGACGCCGCTGGAATATCGCTGGCGGAAGCGGTCAGCCATCTGGCGCAGCGTATCAGCGTCCGCCCCCGGCAGGACGGTCGCCAAGACCGGGACGCCGTCCACGTTGGGCAAATCCTCCAGCTCCTGAGTGAACTCGATCCCGGCCAGTTCACGGCGCAGGGCAGCGATTTGTTTGCGCGCTTCTGCGTAATCATCGAGCAGCGCTTGGGCCTTGAGCGGCACCTGGTCGAGGTTCGCCTCCAACAAAGCCGCGGTATCTTCCAGGCTCGTGAAGCGCTGGCGCACCAACTCGTACGCGCCGCGGCCGGTCACCGCCTCGATACGCCGCACCCCAGCGGCGACGCTGCCTTCCCCGGTGATCAGAAATGTACCGATATCGCCGGTCTCCGCAACGTGCGTGCCTCCGCATAATTCGTAGGAGAACGGTTCGGGCTCGCCTATGGTGATGGTCCGCACGGTGTCGCCGTACTTCTCGCCAAACAGGGCCATCGCCCCTTCGTCGATGGCTTGTTGCAGAGGTTTGAAGGTGATGTTCAGATCCCAATCTTCCAAGACGATCCGGTTGACGCCAGCCTCGATCGCCCTCAGCTGTTCCGGGCTGACTGGGTCTGAATGCGAAAAGTCGAAACGCAGCCTGTCCGGCGCGACCAGCGAGCCAGCCTGCAGGGCGTGTTCTCCCAGGATTTTACGCAGTTCGTGGTGCAGCAGGTGAGTTGCCGTATGGTTGCGCATGATGTCCCGGCGGCGTTGGGCGTCCACGTGTGCAATGGCCTGATCCCCGGTCGTTGGTTCGCCGCGCTGCACCTCACCAACATGGACGATCAGCCCGGCTGCCGGTTTGCGGGTATCCACCACGCGAATTTCCCAGCGAGGTTCTTTAACGGAGACGATCGTGCCGGTATCGGAAACCTGGCCGCCCGCTTTAACGTAGAAACAGGTTTCGGGCAGCAGCACTTCCACCCGATCTCCCCGCTGAGCGCGCTCGACCGGCTGTTGACCTTTGACCAGCGCCAGAACCGGTCCTTCGACTTCCAACCGGCTGTAGGGATCATAAGCGACGCCTTCCGGGGAGAGCTTTCCCAGTGAGATCAATTCCTCGCGCAGCTGGCGGTAGACCGCGACGTCCTCTCCGCCTAATTCGCCCATGGCTTTTCCTGCGCCGGAAGCTTGGCGGTGTTGCTCCATAGCTGCCTGGAAACCGACGTCGTCCACTTGCAAACCAGTTTCTTCGGCGATGTCACGGGTAATCTCCAACGGCATGCCGTAGGTGGTGTACAAGTCCGCGGCCTGCTCCCCTGAGAGCACCGCTTCGCCGCGCGTTTTCAAACGGTTGAGCAGGTTTTCCAGGTGAGCGGTGCCTTTCTCAAGGGTGCGCTGAAACTGCTCTTCCTCGCGGGTGATCGTTTCCAGGAT
>CAYNWK010000051.1:15980-18964 GCA_964400875.1 uncultured Anaerolineaceae bacterium
GGATCAAAGGCCAAAGCAGGTCGGTGCGGTAATTTGAATCGACGCCTTGCAGCACGGAAACGATCCGCTCCAAACCCATACCGGTGTCTACATGCCTCGCTGGCAGGGGTTCGAGCGTGCTGGCGTCCAGGCGGTTGTACTGGATGAACACCAGGTTCCACAGCTCTAAGAAGCGCCCGCATTCGCCGTTGATCTGGCAGACGTGCCCCGGCTGATCCTTTTTATGGCAGTAATCCGGACCCCGGTCGATGTGGATCTCGCTGCATGGACCGGAAGGGCCGGTGTCCGCCATTTCCCAGAAGTTTTCCTTGCGTCCGAAATACAAGACATGCTCCGGGTCCATCCCGGGCTGGGCGCGCCAGTGATCGGCAGCTTCTTCATCCGTGGGGATTTCGCCGTATTCATCTTTGAAGCAGGTTGCCCAGAGCAAATCTTTCGGCAGACCCCACACGTCGGTGAGCAGCTGCCAGGCCCAGGTGATGGCTTCTCGCTTATAGTAATCGCCAAAGGACCAGTTGCCCAACATCTCGAAATAGGTATGGTGGGTGTCGTCCCTGCCGACGTCGTCCAGGTCGTTGTGCTTGCCGGCAACGCGCATACACTTTTGAGAGTTTGTCGCACGAGTATAAGGGCGACGGTCGGTTCCTAAAAAGACGTCTTTAAACTGCACCATCCCGGCGTTGGTGAAGAGCAGCGTAGCGTCGCCGCCGGGGACCAGCGATGAAGAGCGCACAAAAGTGTGCCCATGCTCGACGAAAAAATCGATAAAGGTCTGGCGGATAGCGTTTCCAGTAAGTTCAGGGGGGATTTCTTTGATCATGGTCTCAATCCTGTTCGTTCTTGCAGGAGGTGGGGGAAGTTTGGCGGGTGTGTCCCGCCAATGTCCCCAATACCTCCCAAGTTTCGGTATTTAATCAACAATGCCCGGACAATATCATCCGGGCGTCGCGGGGAAAGCGGGATCAAAATCAACGTTTGACGATGATCGGCCCGGATATTGGTTTTTTTATGGCGGCTGCAAAGCGCGCCGGAGCGCCAGCAGCCTCAATAGCAGCAGCGGGTCTGATCAGGGTGAATGCTCTAGGGGTCGAAGATTGCAATCTGAATGACATCTCTAGTTCTCATCATCGACTAATACATAAGCAATCCGATTATAAAACACTTTAGCCGATTTGAAAAATCGAATTACCGAATTACGTTATAATCCCCCCGTCCATGATGAAGCGTTACCTGTATTTCACCGTATTTGCCTCCGGCATGACCACCCTGGCGGTGGAATTATCCGCCTCTCGCCTGTTGGGCAACGTCTTCGGCACCAGCAACCTGGTTTGGGCCAGCATCATCGGTCTGATCCTAATTTACCTCACTGGCGGATATTTTCTAGGCGGGCGCTGGGCTGATCGCTCGCCGCATTACCGCTCGATGTACCTGATCCTGGCCTGGGGCGCATTCCTGATCGGCCTGGTGCCCCTGCCTGCCCGAACTGTGCTGCGTATGGCGGCCGAGGCCTTCGACCAGCTTCAGGTCGGTGTGCTATTTGGCTCCTTTACCGGTGTCCTGATCCTTTTCAGCTTACCGGTGACGCTGCTGGGGACGATCTCGCCCTTCGCCATACGCCTGGCGATCCGGCGTCCCGAGGAAGCGGGCACGGTCTCAGGGCGGATCTACGCAGTGTCCACTTTGGGTTCGTTTCTAGGGACTTTCTTGCCCGTGCTGGTGATGATCCCCACGATCGGCACAGCGCTCACCTTCCTGGTATTCAGCCTTTTCCTCACGCTGGTGGCCCTGGCCGGTTTGTGGCTGTCCAGCGGCTGGCGCTCGGCGCTTACCATCTCCTGGATGCCGCTGGTATTAATTCTCATCGCGGCCTTCGGGTTGGGTGGGGGTATCAAGGATACGGCCGGGCAGATCTATGAAACCGAGTCCAGTTATAACTACATCCAGGTGCTGGAGCAGGATGGCTATCGTTACTTGCGCTTGAATGACGGCCAGGGCGTGCATTCCACCTACCATCCCGAGCAGCTGGCTTACTACGGCCCGTGGATGCAGTTCCTGGCTGCTCCGTTCTTCAACGCGCCGCCGTACCGACCCGAAGAGGTGGAAAGTGTCGCCATCGTCGGCTTGGCAGCCGGCACGGTTGCCCGCCAGGCAACCGCAGCCTTTGGACCGATTCCTATCGATGGGTTCGAGATCGACCCGGAAATTATCCGGGTTGCGCGAGAGTACTTCGATATGAACGAACCCAACCTGAATGCCATCGCCCAGGACGGTCGTTGGGGCCTGGAGCACAGCACCCGGCGCTACGACCTGATCGCCGTAGATGCTTACCGCCCGCCGTACATTCCCTGGCACTTGACTACCCGGGAGTTCTTTCAAATCGTCCACGATCGACTGGCAGAGGATGGTGCCATGGGAATCAACGTGGGGCGAGCTCCCGGCGATCGCCGGTTGATTGACGCTTTAGTGACGACGATCCGCACGGTTTTCCCCTCGGTCTACGTGATCGATATCCCGGGGACGTTCAATTCCATCGTCTACGCCACCGTGCAACCAACCCAGGTCGAAAATCTGTACGCTAACATCGTCGCCCTGGAAACTGGCGGGCAGGCGCATCCAATGCTGATGGATTCACTGCGTATTGCTGGGGCATACCAGCAGCCCCTACCTGCCGGTACGCTGGTTTTCACCGATGACCGCGCACCGATCGAGTTGATCACCAACGAAATGGTCTTGAATTTCGTCTTATTTGGAGATGTGGAGTCGCTGCGATGAACCTTTCAGAATCAGAACGAGAGGCACCACAGAACCCTGCTGAGCCTGAAAGCCCAAAAATGGGCGAGCTCGATTCGCTTCGGGAAGAGGCGGAAGGTTATCGAAGACGGGATGCGTTTCATGAAAAAATTTCCTGGGCGGCGACGATTCTTGCGCCGGTCGTCCTGGTACTTACCGGCGTGCGCCTGCTGCTCACCCCCGTTTTCGTGCAG
>CAYNWK010000051.1:19064-27045 GCA_964400875.1 uncultured Anaerolineaceae bacterium
TATGGGCGTGGTTCGGCGATTGGTGGGGTCACTTCCGGAAGGGATTGGTGCGCGGCGGCCGGTTAACCATCCTGTTGGTCGGCGTCATCATCTTGTTCGTATTGGCTGCCTTCGGCGTGTTTTTCGTCGCTTTCCATGAAGTCTTCTTCGATCCGAACACCTGGACTTTTGCCTATTCCGACACGCTCATCCGTTTATTCCCCGAACGTTTCTGGCGGGACGCCTTCCTGGTCATTGGCTTAATCGCCGTGCTGGGAGGAGCCGTGCTGGCCTTCGGATTCCGTGAGAGGGAAAGCGAATTGTAGCTGCTGCTTTGTCCTCGATCATCAAAACACCCCCTACCTGTTTTCAGGGCAAGGGGGTGTTTGCTTGTTTCTACTTGGCTTGGAACTCAGGCTCCGAATTTCTCCAGCCGGCCGGCGTGCGCCAGGGCTAATGGCATGGTGTCCAAGGCAGGGAAAGTTCCCAGCCCTCCACGCGCGCAGGCTCGTTCGCCAAACTTCGGTTGATCATCTGGTCGGACCGTGGCTGGAGCCCAGAATAGGTATGGGACCGGGTGCCAGCTGTGGGTTCGCAGCCTTGCCGGAGTGGAATGGTCACCGGTGACGATCAGCACATCCGGCTTCAGCCCCAACAGCTGAGGGAGCGCCTGGTCTACGCCCTCGATGATCTTAGCCTTGCCCTCGAAATCGCCGTCCTCGCCCTTGCTGTCGGTTTTCTTGATGTGCACGAAGAAGAAATCGTAATCCGGCCAGACCCTGGACAGAGCGGCGAATTCGTCGTGCGGAGATTCTCCCTCGAATGCGATGACATCCATGCCCACCAGGCTGGCGACGCCTTTATACATGGGATAAACTGAGACGCAGGCCGCGCGAACGCCATAGGAATCCTGATAGTTGGGTAGATTCGGATCGGTAGCAAAACCGCGCAGGGTCATGCCGTTGGCCTTCGGCTGGTCTGTCAGTAATTCACGGGCTTTCGCGTACCACTGACCGAACAGCTGGGCGGTCTTCTCGGCGGCGGGGGAATTAGCCTCGATGGGCAGCGGCGGCACGCCGGTGCGCTGCGGATCGGTGTCTTCGATGTCCGGGTCAAGGCCCTCCCCACGCATCACCATGGCAAAGCGGTATTCCTTTACCTGGCGAACTTCTGTCTCTACGCCGGGGAGTTGGATGCCTTGCAAGCGTTCCACCAGCGGCGCCGATTCATCGCTGGGGATGCGACCGGCGCGGCGATCGCTGATGTTGCCTTCCTCGTCCAGTGTGCAGAAGTTGCCGCGCACCGCCACGTCGCCCGGATTAACTTTTAATCCAACGCCTACGGATTCGAGCACCCCGCGGCCGATTTCGTATCGGATCGGGTCGTAGCCGAACAAGGCAAGGTGCGCCGGTCCGGAGCCCGGGGTGATGCCTGGGCGGATGGGGATCGTCTGCCCGAGCATACCTTCTTTAGCAAGTCGATCCATGTTCGGGGTGCGCGCGGCTTCCAGTTCGGTAGGACCGCCCTCTTCGATCGGCAGCCCGCCCAGCCCATCCATCACCAGCAAGACGATCTTGCTGTCGGAAGGGCGGAATATGGGGGGAAGATAATCAAATGGCATTCTACGTACTCCTTCATATTAACCCGGTCCCAGAGTCTGACCGCGTTGACCCGACACTCAGGACCGTTATTTTCCGGCTGGAGCGCTGGTCAGGGATCTCGATTCTGGCCTGGTTGGATTTGAAAAGGGCGCAGAGTTGCCGGATACCTGGCTGCTCTGCGCCCTAGATTGACGGTAGTCGGGATGTTATTCCCTTGTTACAACTTATAGGATTGGATACCCATTACCGCACAGCCTGTTCACTCTCCCGGTCAAAGATGTGCATGTTGTCCATGTTAAAGATGACCTGGACCTTGTCGTCGATATGGTAGCGAGAGCGCGGATCAACCCGAGCGACGAAGCTGTGATCGCCGCTGGTGAGGTAGACGAATATCTCGTTGCCCATCAGCTCGGTCACATCCACCTTCGATTCGACGTTTTGGGCGATGATGTTGGGCGGGGTGAAGTCAGGGTTGTGGATATCCTCCGGACGGATGCCGAAGATCACTTTCTTGCCCACATATGGGCTGTAAGTCTCGCCCCGATCATCCGGGATCTCCACGTTGAAAGCGCCGGCGTCTACATGTAGCTTGCCATCCACCTTCTCGACGCTGGCGGGGAAGAAGTTCATCGCGGGTGAGCCGATGAAGCCAGCTACGAATACGTTGTTCGGGTAATCATACAGGTTTTGTGGGGTGTCGATCTGCTGCAGGACGCCGGCGTTGAGCACGGCGATGCGCGATGCCATGGTCATCGCCTCGACCTGGTCGTGGGTCACGTAAATAAAAGTCGTTGCCAACTGTTGGTGCAGTTTGCTGATGTTGGCGCGGGTTTCAACGCGCAATTTGGCATCCAGATTGGAGAGCGGTTCGTCAAATAAGAAGACTTTCGGCTCGCGTACAATGGCGCGCCCTACAGCCACGCGCTGGCGCTGGCCACCAGAGAGCTGGCGAGGTTTGCGGTCGAGCAGGTTTCCGATCCCGAGGATTTCGGCGGCTTCCTCCACACGCCGTTTAATATCTTCCTTGGGTGTCTTGCGGAGTTTGAGCCCAAAAGCCATGTTGTCGTAGACCGACATATGCGGGTAAAGGGCGTAAGACTGGAAAACCATGGCGATGTCGCGGTCTTTCGGAGGTACGTCGTTGACCACCTGTTCGCCGATCAGGATGTGGCCATCGCTGATCTCCTCCAAGCCTGCAAGGCACCTCAACGCTGTAGATTTTCCGCAGCCTGAAGGTCCGACGAGCACAAGGAATTCCTTGTCCTCTATTTGGATGTCCAAGTCATTTACGGCAGTGACATCGCCAAAACGCTTGTACACGTGATCGTAGGTAACGCTGGCCATGGGTATTTCTCCTTTCGACGAGAGTATAGTGCATTCATTATATTCTTAAAAAGATAAATTTGCAATTGAATTGGAGCGATTGGGAGTAAATCTGTTCCGGCGTGCATCTCGCCTTGCCGAATTGCCCCGCGCAATATAGAATGGGGTCATGGCAAAGAATGATGAAGTCACCCCCATACGAAGGCAGTACTTGAAGATCAAACGTCAATACCCCGACGCGATCCTGTTTTTCAGGTTAGGGGACTTTTACGAGACGTTCGATCAGGACGCCGAGATCACTGCCCGGGAGCTGGACATCGTGCTCACTTCCCGCAACGTTGCCAAAGGAGCCAAGATCCCCATGGCGGGGATTCCCTACCATGCGGTGGAGAACTATTTATCCAGGTTGATCGACCGGGGTTACCACGTGGCGATCTGCGAGCAGGTAGGCGACGAACCGGTCAAGGGGCTGATGCCCAGGGAGGTCGTGCGCGTGGTCACCCCTGGGACGATCGTCGAACCGGGGCTGCTGCCCGGCGACGCCAATAACTACCTGGCCTGCGTGGTCGTGGAAGAGGATCGCGCCGGCGTGGCTTTCGTGGATATTACTACCGGTGAGTTCGCTGCCACTGAGCTCAAAGGCGCCGACCTGCAGCCGGTGCTGCGCGGCGAATTACTGCGCCTGCGTCCGGCGGAGGTGCTGCACCCGGACTCGCAAGCGCTCGATGCCGATCTCCCTGGTCACTCGACAGGCTGGCCTGCCTGGCGCTTCGAACCTGGTCGCTGTCAGGAGGCTTTGCTGCGCCATTTCGAAGCGGGCTCCCTGGATGGCTTCGGCTTGCGCGGCAAATCTTTCGCCACGCGGGCTGCCGGCGGTATCCTGCAATATTTGCACGAGACTCAGTCGGCGGCTCTCAAGTTGCTGACCGGGTTGTCCACGTACGAGCTATCGGAGTTTATGACGCTGGATGTGGCCACCCGCCGCAATTTGGAGCTGACCGAGACTATTCGCGGCGGGCGCGAGCGCGGATCTTTGTTGGAGGTGATCGATCACACCATTACCCCCATGGGCCGCCGGATGATCCACCAGTGGGTCAGCAAACCTTTGCTCGACGTCGAGCGGATTCGTCAGCGGCAGGACGGCGCGGCGTTTTTTTACCAGGATGGCCTGCTGAGAGCGGAAGTGCGGGCAGCCTTCAAACCGCTTGCCGACCTGGAACGGCTGACCCAGCGTATTGCCGGGGGAACTGCTCAGCCTCGGGATTTGGTTTCGCTGCGTGCTACGCTGGAACATTTACCGCACCTCCAGGGACTCTTGCCAAAGGAGGGGGAAAAGCTGGCGGAAAACCTGCGCGCCTTCGACCTGTGCGCGGATGAACTGGCTTACCTGGAATTTGCACTTGAAGAGGACCCACCGGCGACTCTTCAGAACATCGGCATCATCCGGCCGGGTTTCTCCGCCGAATTGGACGACGTGCTGGCGCGCTCCAAGCATGCCCGCGATTGGATCGCCCTGCTGGAAGGCCAGGAACGCAAGCGCACCGGGATCAAATCCCTCAAGGTTGGCTATAACAAAGTATTCGGTTATTACCTGGAAGTCACCAAGGCGAACACGCCAGAAGTGCCCGGGGAATATATACGCAAGCAGACGTTAGTCAACGCGGAACGATATATTACCCCCGAGCTCAAGGAGTACGAGACGCTGGTGTTGAACGCAGAGGAGCGCATCCACGCCATCGAGACCCGCCTCTTCAAAGAGATCTGCGAACATCTGGTGAAGTCGGCCGGCCGTTTGGTGGAGACTGCCCGGGCGCTGGCCCAGCTGGATGTGCTCGCCGGTTTGGCCGAAGCGGCCGCCTTGGGCGGCTACGTCCGCCCTGAAGTGGTCGATGAAGACGTGCTGGAGATCCAGGCAGGGCGCCACCCGGTAGTGGAGCGCACGCTGGTGGGTGAGCGCTTTGTCCCGAATGAAGTGATCTTCGAAGAAGGCGAGCGGATTCGTCTAATCACTGGGCCCAATATGAGCGGTAAATCTACCCTGATCCGCCAGGTCGCCTTGATCGTGTTGATGGCCCAGATCGGCAGTTTCGTACCCGCCGACGCAGCCCGCATCGGGCTGGTCGATCGCATTTTCACCCGCATCGGCGCGCAAGATGAGATCCACGCCGGGAAATCTACGTTCATGGTCGAGATGGTGGAAACCGCCAACATCTTGCACCATGCTACCGAGCGAAGCTTGCTGATCTTGGACGAGATCGGACGCGGCACCAGCACCTACGATGGGGTCTCCATTGCCTGGGCGGTGGTCGAATACATCCACAACCATCCGCAGCTGCGCGCTAAAACCCTTTTCGCCACCCATTACCACGAATTGACCCAGTTGGCCCAGCTGCTGCCGGGAGTACGCAATTACAACGTGGCGGTCAGCGAAGCCGATGGACAGGTGGTTTTCCTTCACAAGATCGTTCCGGGCAGCGCCGACCGCTCCTATGGCATTCACGTAGCCCAGCTCGCCGGTCTGCCGCGTCCCGTTGTGCAGCGAGCTGGCGAGATCCTCAGCCTGCTGGAAGCCTCCTCCGGAAAGGCTGTGCGCATCGACCCGCAGGCGCCGAAGCAGATGGCTCTCTTCCCGGAGACCAACCCGCTGCTGGATGAGCTCAAGAAACTGGACGTCAACACCCTCTCCCCCATCGAGGCTCTGAACAAGCTGTTCGAATGGCAGCGTAAGTTCCTGGATTCGTCATCGGACGATTCTTAAGCTGGCATTGCCTCCAAAGCAGCTATCTCAATCGCTTACTCCACACACCGGTGAACTCCGGCAGACGGGTCCACCGCTTGCTCTCAATCCGTGCGCGTAATTCCGGGCCGAAAAAGAAACCGGCCATCTCGGCGGCGCTGGAGAGATCCTCGAACCGGTAATCGGTACGGATGACGCGCCGGGTAAAGCCCCAGATGGATTCGAGGTCTGCGTAGTAAGCGGCCAGTTCGGGCGTGGGCGGTGCAGGCTCTGCTACGCCGGTTCCCAGGGTTTCAATCACGATCAATACCCCGCTTTGCTTGACTAAACGGTGCATCCCAACCAGCACTCGGTCTACCTGTGCACGCCACTCAGAGGGATGCCAGCCGGTAAGATGCCCGATCGCCCATCCCGCTGTTATCACGTCGAAGGATTCTGCCGGGGAGGGGGAAGCGCGCATATCCGCAAATACCAGTGGCCATGCGCCGCCAATCTGTTCGCGTACGACGGACTGTTGGCGCAGCATACTCTGGGAAAGGTCGCTAGCGATGATCTGCCCGGCGTAAGGATGCAGCAGTAGTGGAATCCGTCCTGTGCCGCTTCCCAGATCGAGCACGCGTTTTCCCTGTAAATCAGCGACCTGCCGCAGCGTTTTCAGCAGCTGACCTTCGACATCCTCTCTAGCGATCAATCGATGGTACTCGGCTGCGTGAGATGTGTAGATCTCCCAGAAGTGGTCGTTGGATTCCAAATGTGAAATCCTCCTCAGTCCGACGAACAAGGCGGGAAAAGCGATGACGGAGGTGCAATGGCTGGTGGAAAAAACCTGCGTTCCGAAGTGGTATCCGGGAGCCTCATATCCTGCTCGTTTACCCGGAGGCGATCTCACCGCCAGCAAGAGACACTAGGTTCAGTTCCTGGAATTTGGGTTGTACCTCGCACCTGGGATATACAACCTCGACAAACTTGAGCGTGTATGCTGCTTGTTGGTGCACTTGTTCAGCTGCTTCGTCGGGGAAGGCCATGGTGTGGATGAACACGGTCGGATCCTCGGTCCGGTAGGCAGCGTAATGCGTTTCCGGTTCTGCTTGTGCGATGGCGTTCACAAACCTCAGAATGGCCTGTTCCACTTCGATAAGCTGGTCTTCTTTGACTTTATACTGCGTAATCTTGCGGATCATAGACGTTCCTCCAGGGAATTATTTTGAGAATTCATAATGCGGGCTGGTGCCCTTTTGCGCCAACCCAATGATGTTCCCATCTGGATCGTGCACGGCTGCTAAGACTGCGCCCCAGGGCTTCCTAGTTGGAGGATATTTTACCTGCGCCCCGAGAGTTTTAAAGCGTTCGAAGGTAATCTCCAAATTCTCGACCTCAAACCACAACGAAACGGCTCCGGGATACTCGCTTCTTTGCTTATCGACCTTGTCGAACCCTAAATAAGTATTCGGCAAAGGGAAACCGACGTGATCGGAGCCGGTGGCTTGTGGTTCCCCTAATTCTAAACCCTGACGGTAGAAGTCGGCCAAAGCGTGCAGGTTACCAGTTTCAATCACTATGGTGTGGACGATTACGCCGGACATCTTTATCCTCCTGTGCCAGAAAATGGTGGTTTGGGAGGTAAGCGTGGGGCTGCACCCCACGCTTACCCCGCAAATATTCTCTACGACTGTGGGGAAATTGTCTAGTGCGATTGCCCCAAGGGCTTCGCAGTACTCAAAGCAGGCTGCCGGATATTCGGTTGGCAGCCTGCTTAGAACTTCTGACTATTCGAGTGACGCCCAAATGTCCCCGGCGATAATCATTTGAGCGAGATAGTAAATCCTAAAACTACTGGTCCATGGCGGTATAGACACCTATGGTGTTGCCGGTGGGATCGGCGAACATTCCGAACCAACCCATTTGTGGGATTTCGGTTTTGGGGACGAGGGTCTTGGCGCCCAAGGATTCGGCTTTCTTGAGCGTGGCTTCGATGTCGTCGGTGTCGACGTAAATTACCACCGAGCCAGCAGGGGTATTCTCTCCGACCGGGTTGAGACCACCACCTGGGCCGTCGCCGGCAGCGAAGGTCGCGTAGTTCATCTCCGGCATCTGTTCGACTTCCCAGCCGAACAGATCGGCGTAGAACTTACCGGCCTCTTCACGGTCATTCGCAGAGATTTCAATGTGTACGATGGGGTGCTCGGACATGGCTCTACCTCCTAGGAAAAAGTGATAAAAGGGATAGGAATTGGACGAAACAATATTAGCACATATGTTCTATTCTGTCAAGCTTTTTCCACCGCTGGGAGTGCTCAAACTTGATGGGTTAGAATTAGAGGATGAACACATGTCCCCAAGG
>CAYNWK010000052.1:0-7463 GCA_964400875.1 uncultured Anaerolineaceae bacterium
TGATCGCCCACCAACGGACCCAATACAGTCCGATCAGCAAGAAAAACGGCAAAGGGATGAACATGATTGGATGCTGTTGAGGTTGTCCAGTATTCTCAACTGTCGCCAGGAAGGTCGCCCACAGACCGGCAAACAATACCAGTAAGACCAAGACGATAATTAAGCGGCCTCTCCTCCCCCATCTTTCCTCCCAAACTGCCAGAACCAAAATAAGTGGAAAGTACAAGACGATAAAATTGCCCGGATCGGTTTGGATGCCGCTCCACTGGCTGATTACCAAGGTCAGACCGGCAGTCCAGGCGAACCACCGAAATTCCTGCCTCCTGGATAAGAACCATTCTGCTAGCAGCGCGATACCCAGCAAGATCGAAAGCCCCCATCCAAAACGCTCTCCGAATGCCGGCCACCAGGTGCTCAATACTGCTCCTGGGGTTCCTGGTGGGTTATAACCAGGGTAACGTAAGATCTCCCACAAGTTTTGCAGCGGCCAGTTGGGAATGAAAAACATCGCGGAGCCTGCCAGGATCACGCCGGCGATGAGGGTCCATATGAGGATCGTCCATCGCCTTACGGAAATCGCCCAAACCCAGATGTACAGGATGAACAGAATGGTGACTTGAGGCTTGATCGTGGAGACAGCCAGGAGTATGCCCGCCAATTCATCCCGCCCAAATTTAATTGCCGCCAGTGCTAACACTACCAGCAGGCTCACCAGGATTACAGCGTTACCGTTAATAACCGCCCGCACACTGTGATACCAGGTTAGCGAAAATAACAATAGCAGCGCCAGCATCCATGCTTTAGGCTGCCAGTTGGTGATCCGCAAACTGACAAACGCCATGATGACCAGGCCGGTTTCCAAGGTCGTCATCCAGACCGCGCGCGACAGCGTGTAATCGCTGATCAAGGCGAACGGCGCAAATATATACATCGAGTAGAGCGGGTAAGCTACGCGCAGCTCGTGTTCACCTGCCCTGGCGGGACGACCATATGCCAGGTTTTGAATTCGCAAAGCCACTTCATCGCTGTATGGGCTCAACCCATCGACCAGCAACGATCGTGTCCCCACCCAATGAACCAGGAAATCATTACCGCCAGGGTTCTGTTCTGCAAAGCGGTAGTTCGCCCAAAATACCCCTGCTAACAGCATGAGCATCAAGACGAGCAGAACGTACCAGTATTTAGAAAACGAAGATGTCATCAAGTTATGAGCTTAGTTTCGTCATAATCAGTCAAGCCGGTGGACCATCAGCTCACGGCCTTGGTTGATTGATGGTCGAGAAAACCTTTGGATTATGCCTGGGGATATTTCCTTGAAGTAAATAAGATCACCGGGTCAGAAGGCGATCAAGTTCGGATACCACGTCAGCAACATAACCAGTTATTCTAGCTTCTTTGCGTTGAGCAATCAACCAAGTCTATCACTTTTCGGCTGGTCAGCGTGCCATCGAACCCAATTTCTTTCACCGCTGAGTAATCTCTCTGTTGTGGCACCTCCGCTCACCACATTGCGACTTTTACTTGCGTCTCCTGGATTCTTTGCACCCTTTGCGTATAAAAATAAGCCCAGCACAAGAACGTTAGGGGCAGGCTCGGCAGCATACCCTCTGCCATGATTATTCGGGTAATGTCCGGCCACGCATTTTTGTGCTGCTCTGAGGTGAAACACGCAGGGTTAAAGCAAGCGTTGAGATCATGACGTCGGCTGTACCGGCTGAATTAATCGGACCAGCTCTTTGTTGAGCAAATACCGCATAGACGCAAATGTAAAAAGAATCAATAGGATAGTACGTAGGGGGATGGTCAACCACAACCCCCAAGAGCAGCCTCGAGAAAGCAGGACGGGCCACTCAAGCAGATTAACGATAATGAACGCGCATCCAAAAAGGAGAGCTTCTCGCTCCGGGAACAATAGTAGAATGATCGGCAGCAAATACAGAACCCATTGTGGGCTGTAACCCGGCGACCATAACAAGAATAACCCCCAAGTCGTTCCCAAAAAAGCGATCTTTTGATGGTCATTAGTAGGCCTGGTTCGTAAAAATATCCACATTCCTAGTCCAGCAAAAACGACAAGCGTCAGCCAGCTGGGAATCCTTGCCGGGTTACCACGTGGGGTAGAAGCTGCAGCCGGGTCAAACCGCTCGATTAACGGACCAAAATTTCCGGTTTGAAAATTTCCATCAATCAGTGCCCAAACCGTTTCCCAGGACCCTTTGCTGCCTTGTGAAAGCAATGATGCAGTGGTCATTTGGGGAGAAGCTATCATAAGTGGTCCGTAAACCAGGAGAACGATTCCTCCCGCGATGACGGTCACGATTAGCGCCTTGCGTAACGAGAGCGAACGCCAGGCCACCACGAGCAAAAGACCCGGAAATAACTTTACCAGGATGCCTACCCCGATGGCGACTCCAGCAGAGATCACCTTTCCGTCCATTACCCAGACAAGGCCGAGCAAGAGCAGCATGACCGCCAACGGGTCGAAATACCACCAGCTATAGGCGAGTCCGAGCAGTAACCCTGCGTAGAGCCAGCCCCTGCGCAGGCCTGCATCATCACCATAGATTCTGCCAGCCAACCCTAATAAGATCATAAGGCTCACAGCCTGTGCTACGGTGAGGATAAAGTAAAGCAAATAAAAGTAGATATGTTCCTTCCCCGCGGCAACCCATCCAATCACCCGGGAGATTACAGGAAATATTGGGGGAAATTCAGACCAGAAATCAAAATAAGGAACCCCCATCTGAGCTATATTAAAAAAATTAGGGAAATCCCCGTACCCACGCAATCCCTCAACCGTCGTTGCTGCCAAAAAAGCAAACCGGGATATCAGGAAAACCAGGATCGGCAGCTTGATTTTCACGAGCGATCTTTCTTCACGCATTGTGTTGTTATAAGCCGAGGTTTACAATCTTGAACGAGTCTATACGCATCAACACTCGGTCTAACCTGCTGTTCGCTGCTAATTATGATGCAACTCAGGATGGTTTTGGATTACACAAATGTCAGTTCATTCACTGCTGGTATTGAATGAGTGACTCGAATGTGAAACCTGGCGCTCGAATACATCTGCGATGCTATCTTGGTACACACGCGCCCAACCAGGATTCTCCAATAGAACTCTCCCTAAGGTGGATTGATTCTCGATCAGGATGAGATTGATCTGGTTTTCGCGAAGAAGTTGTTCCCAATCGCCGTCTCCTGCCATGACTTGCAGATATTCCTTCAAGAGATCGTCGTTGTATAGGTCGGTGCGCCCATCTACAAAGACCGGATACTCCCTTAAGTTCCAGGTCAGATAACCGCCCCAATTGTATTCATTGAAGAGCTCTCCCGGCGGTTTATTTCGTTGTATCCAATCGACAGCCTGCACGGGAAAGAATTGTTGCATGTATCTTGCGACCAGCTCCGGAGAAGTAACCACCGCCAGCTTAGCGACTGCTGCTATGGAGAAAAGAAGTAATAAAAACGAGTTGATCAGCACCCGCCATCGCAGGGGTGGAATCGAATTTCCCCTCGCTCTGAACTTCTCTAGAAAGTTTCCTTCGAAATATGACGCCAGGGCCGGTTGCATACGCTGCCGCCAGGACGATAAAACCTCTTGCAGATGCCTGGACAGGATCGGCGCTGTCACCATCGCAAACGGGCCATAATTTCTCCGCGCAAGGAAGGCCAGATAAGCAAAACCACAAAAGGCGATTAATTCAAACCCATCCACGCGCAATTTGGAGAGCGCCAGGGTAACGATCGTGAGGAATAACAGCCACAAAAGAGATTGTTGTGCGATCGCATGGAAATCCGGCGAAGCCCATTCGGAGATAAACTCCTGTAGTACGCCAACTCCAACAGTACGGAACGGGATCGTCCACATCGCGGTCCCGTTCGGGTTTATGGCGACGACCAACACGGAAAGCCCTGTCCACACGATTAATTGAGTCAATCCCTTATTCGAGACGATTTCGACACCCGAATAACCCAGGATACGGTTGAAGATCTCCCCGGCCACCAACGCGCCAATTATTAGCAAGCCTAACACATACCCCCCGTGCAGGTTAGCCCAGAGGAGAAAAAGCACGGGAAGCGCCCATAAATAATTACGTCGTTTCCACTTATACAGGTAGAGCAAATAACTCAGGATGCCAAACAGGAGCAGAGATACAAGCTGCGGGCGCGGCGACCATACCATAGAAGCGACAGTCGAGGCAAACGCCAGGATGAATGCTTTCAGGATAGCGTTCCCTTGCATTTGCAGGTATACGAACAGCATACTAAGGACGGCTAACGTAGCAACGCCAAACCCAAGGCCGAAGTAACCGCCAACCTTGAACAAGCCGTACATCCCTATCTGGGATAACCAGCTATGATTGATCCAGGTTTCGCCGTAACGAGTCGAGGAAAACAAATCCACCGTCAGAGGCTGGCCCTGCCGCAAAGTCTCTTCTCCTGCCCGCAGATGCCACCACAGATCGCTGTCCAACGGCATCCTGGCAGCCATACCGAAGATCAGGATGAATGCCATCCAGATCAAGAAACGGTCATCCAGCACGTAATGGTATATCGGACGTTTTGGCGCGACGTTGGACATTAGGACCGGATTTGGGATTTAGTTAAGGTAGGCGGCCGATCACGGTCGCTGTTGGGTCCTGGTAGAGCGTCTCCCAGGATGAATCCTGGCTCAGCGAACGGATTAATTCCGAGCCACTCGGCATGATCACCCAGCCAATCTGGTACTCCGACAATACACCTTTCCAGCCGTCTCCTAGGGTCAGCACCTGTTCGTACTGCCGGGTTAATTGCTCACCATAAAAATCCGTTTGCCCATCGATAAATACAAGCGTTTGCGGCCAGTTCCGGTAAAGCAGGTAGCCCCCCCACGGAAAATAATTGAAGACATTCCCTTGAACAGGCTCTGCCTCCAGCCAGTCCACAGCTTCTACGGGAAATTCTTGTGGATCAAACCGGTTGCCTTGCCCATTGAAGCCCAGCGAGATACCACCGGCGTACGCGAAGGCGACGCCGATCACCATCACGACCGGCCAAACGAATCCGGTAAGGCTGGTTTCGATAGCTCCAATCCTTCGATCGAACTTGGAGTAGGACACCCCATTCTTCCAGGAACTCACCATTTGGGCGCTTGCTTCTGCCAGAATCGGCGCGGCGATCAATGCAAAGATCGGCACATTCCTCACGCTGTAAAGGCCCATTATGCCCCAACCGGCCAGCAAAAAGATCTTTACCGGATGAATTTGTGCCCGGTTCATACCGAGCACAAAAATGCTCAATCCGATCAGGATCAAAAACGGCCAGGTGCTGGCTTCGTGAAAATTGGGCGGCAGGTATTCTGCGGTGTGCCCGACCAGGTACTGGTTACGGATAAAACCCAGGCTGGTCTCCCACAACCGCCAGCCTGCCGGATTGATAAACGTGACCAGGAAGGCGCTGACTGCCCCAAAAAGATAATACCGCATCCGTGTCTTCCGCCCGGGCTCTGCACCTTCCACGAATATCTGCCAGATCTCGCCGGCCAGATAGGCTCCCAGGATCACAAATCCGGCGATAAAAGCCCCGTGGAGGTTTGCCCAGGCTAACATCAAGACCGGCAGCAGCAGCCAGCGGGTGCTCTCTCCGCGCCGGATTCCCTCCAGAACAGCCACCCATGGAACGACCATCAATAGAGTGAACAGGTGAGGCCGGGTTAACCAATGCAGGCTGGAGGCTGCCGCCGCCAGGATGGTCCAGAACAATGCGATGAATACCAATTTGCTACGCGCCAGGCTTTGCATGAAGATCATCGTGAATGTGCTGGCGATAATTAGCGCACAAAACCAGACCACCCCATCCAGCCCTCCAAGGGAATAGCTCAGCGCAAATAGCACCTGCGCCAGCCATTCGTGGGGCGTCAGCGGCTTCCCCTTCATCGTGTGAGAGAAAATATCTTCGGTGGGGATCTGGCGGTTTTCCAGGATGTATTTACCAATCGTCAGGTGGCGTCCAAGATCGCCATCCACATTAAGCATGCGCGGGCCGAGACCGATAACGCCAAGGAATACGGCGATGAAGATGACATCCCTGAGATTAGGAAGGATGAAGCGCAGCGCCGCTTCCAAACGAGTTTTCATGGCGTGGTGATCCCCAGGCCAATCTTTTCCGGTCTAAGCGGTTCAGATAGTTCGTAAAAAACCTGGTAATCACCAATCGTCTGTTCCCGCCAGGTGATCCCATTCGAGGTAAAATTTTTCCTGAGGTAGTAGTTTAACGGTTGGTGGTAGGTGGTGATGTAAGCGACCCGGTCGGCCTCATTCACCAGGTGTGTGTATGGTTCATAACGATCATCCCGGCTGGTATAGCGGAAATCCGGATGGTATGGCAGCCTGGGGATGAAAATGAGCGATTCGGCCGATTGAAATGCGAGCGGGTACCCTACCCAATAATTTGTGTATCCGAATTGTTCACCCTGAGCTGTTAAAAACGCCATTAATGCCTGATCCTGGCGATGGTCGATTTGGGTCACCGCATCGAACTGGGTGGTCAAACCAGGCGGTATCTTCAAGGCGGTTTGCAATGTGCCGATCAGGTTAAAAGCCAGCACACATCCTAAGACCAATATCCCCGTGCTTGGGGATTTCTCGCTCAATTGCGCCAAGCCTCCCCCAGCAAACAGGCTTAATATAACGGCTAACGGTAAAAAATACCGGCCTGACGGGTCAGCTCCAAAGGGGGTAAAAACAAATCCAACGATAAGAGTTAATCCAATCCCCATCAGCAAGACGCGAACCGACCGATCTGGCCCCCCTTTCCGCAGGCTGCGTCTCATGAATACAATCACCCATATCCAAAAAAACAAGATCAGCGGGATCAGCGGCAGCGCCAGCCAGCGCACCTCCCAGGGTGGGCGTATCCCAAACAGGGCAGTGCTCCCTAACAAGAGCAAATTAACCAAATGCTGGCCAACCTGGCTGAACCAGGACAAATTCTCGACGCCAGCGATCGCTCCACCGCTCAATTCAGCGAGCAAATTCTCGACCCCATGTTGTGCTGCGTACGAAAGCCAAGGAAGCGCACCGATCAACCCGCCCAAGATAACCCAACTCAGGGCTCTAAAAAACTGGGAGTCACCTCGCCCCTTCTTCCAAAACCGATAAAAAACAAAAAGACATGCCGGCAGCGCATACACCAAAGTCAGACCGAAAGCCCATAACCCCAGTCCGACCAGGAATCCTAACAGGATCAACATCCCTCTCGGGGGGCTGGACGAAATTGACGGATTCTTCTTGGCTATGCGCAAACCCGTGATTGTAATTAGGTTGCCGATCAACAGCATCTCCCCATAACCACCCAGAGAAACCGTGGTGTACAGGGTTGTGTTCACCGCAGGGACTGCCAACAGCCAGGCCGCTATCACCCCCGCTTTCCAGGATCCAAACGCGGATTTACCTAAGAACGCGGTCGTTACCAAGGTTCCG
>CAYNWK010000052.1:7473-27034 GCA_964400875.1 uncultured Anaerolineaceae bacterium
AGGATGATTTGAACCAAGCGGATCACCCAGATATGTTGGCCAAAAACCCAGAACCCCAGCGCGACAAGATATGCATCCAAGCTGCCCATATAAGCCTGGCCGTAAAAAAATAGAGGCCGTGCGCCCATCGTGACGTGACGCGCCATCAGCGCCACAACCGCTTCATCGGCATTAAAAGGGATTACGCCAGCCGACAACAAGACGATCTTCAAGATGATCGCCACGCCAACTGCGCTGGCTAACCCAGCCAGGACCGATCCACTAACAGCTGGACGTACCACCCTCTCCTCCACCAGCGTGCTAGTCTTCCCGGCCGAGGTTCGGTACGGAGTCCGCCGCCATAACAGATCTGTCAAGCTGCGCCGCTTGCCGTGCATAATTTTCCCGTCGTATAATCTTCGCATGCTCACCGGCTCAACGGAAACACAAAGGATTAAACCTGGGATTTCCAGGAGCCGCGCCTATTACTTCTTGCGGTCCACCTGGTCGCGGCTTCGATTTGGATTGACCCAGGTGATCATCTTGCTCGCCGTCACAGCTCACATCCTTCCTGGCCCCAGGACCATCGACGATGCTTATATCACTTTTCGTTATGCACGCAATATTTTAGCCGGTTCAGGTTTCGTATTCAACCCCGGAGAGCACGTTTTAGGCACCACAACGCCCTTGTATACAATTCTGTTAACTGTTATCGGCCTATTCTCGGGCGGAGAGCGCGCCCCTTTCCCTTATATCGCCCTGTTTGTCAATGCTCTGGCTGCCGCTGGGGCTTGCATGATATTGATTAAATTAGGACGACGTCTCGGTTCCCAACCGGCCGGCCTTGCCACAGCTCTGGTCTGGGCAATTGCGCCTTACAGCGTAACCTTCGCCATCGGGGGTTTGGAGACCAGCCTCTACGTTTTTCTCCTTCTCTCCACCATCTACGCCTTCATCGTTCGCCGGAAATTCCTCACAGCTCTTCTCGCTGCCCTGACAATCTTAACCCGGCCGGATGCGCTTATCTTGATCGGTCCGCTCGCCTTGACCCGCTTGATCGAAATGAGCCGTGACATTCTTGATACAATCCGGCAACCCTCAAGCCGCCAAACAAGCAGCTCGAAAATCTCTTTGCGACCGTTTATGGCCGAAATTGCCATTTTTCTCGCTCCGCTGCTCACTTGGTCCGCTTTCGCCATATATTATTTTGGCTCTCTTCTGCCTCATTCAATCGCGGCTAAAAGCCTGGCCTATCGTCTGCCGGCGACAGCAGCCACAATACGTTTGCTGCAACACTACGCGACACCTTTTTTAGAGCAGAATATCTTTGGAGTGCCCTGGATCCTCGTGGGTTTGATTCTTTACCCGTTCCTGTATTTGATCGGGTTCCAGCCTATTTATCGCAAAGATCGCCGCTCGTTAGCCTTCTTGGTGTATCCCTGGTTCTATTTTCTCACTTTCGCTATTGCCAACCCATTGATCTTCCGTTGGTATCTGACCCCCCCGCTGCCTATCTATATGCTCGTCATTCTGGTCGGCGCGGTCAAGATCCTTGGAGACCTGCTCTCACCGGAACGATCCTCGAGCGGAAACCAAACGTCATGGTACCGGTTTATTTATTCGTTTTCCGTCCTTGCCTTGATCTTGCTGCCCTTCGCTTCAAGCCTCAGCGAGTGGAGATTGACCCCCGATCACGGCCTTACCAGACCGTCTCCGGAGATGGCCTGGTACCGGCTCGAGTTGCTCTATGACCAGGCTGCGGAATATTTGCAGCCCTACCTTGACGAAAATACTATCATCGCGGCCGGCGATGTAGGCGTGCTTGGGTTCCGCACCAACGCTCCAATTTTAGACACTGTTGGACTTAGCTCACGCCAAGCTGTAGATTATTACCCCCTCAGTCCAGAGTATTACTCGATCAACTACGCAGTTCCCCCCGAATTGATCCTCAATGAAAAACCGGAATTCATCGTCCTGCTGGAAGCGTACATCCGCAACGGCTTGCTCAAATCGGATGAATTTAATTCTAGCTACCAATTAATCAGAAAAATCCCCACCGATATCTACGGCAGCGATGGGATGCTGATCTTCAGCCGGACCGCTGGCAAATGAAATTACCGGGAGCTGGTCGGGTCGGATTCTGGGGGCTGTGGATCTTGCTCAGCGCTTTCGCCATCTGGGGCGTGCGCTCAGTCCCCTTCCACCCAGACGAGAGCACGTACTTATATATGAGCGCCGATCTCGAGACCTATTTCCACCAGCCAAACACTCTGGCGTGGGGTCCCGATCGCAGCGAAGATTCAGCTCAACGTTACCGCCTGCTGGATGCTCCGTTGATCCGGTACGTGATTGGTATCGGACGCGTGCTCACTGGCGCAGCGCCCCTCCCCGTCGATTGGGATTGGAGTAAGAGCTGGTCAGAGAACTCGCAGGCCGGAGCGCTGCCGGAAATTCGATTATTATTGGTTGGCAGGCTTGCCGTAACCTTCTTAATCCCCCTCGGTCTGCTGTTCGCCTATTCAACCGGGAAGAAACTGGGCGACAACCTGAGCGGGCTGCTAACCATGTTATTAATTGGGTGCAGCGCGCTGGTCTTGCTTCACGCCCGGCGTGCCATGGCGGAAGGAGCCTTGCTTTTCGGTTTGCTTTTCTTCAACTACACGCTTTCGCTCGGCGCCAAACGACCCTGGCTAACCGGGTTGGCTGCCGGGTTGGCGTTCAACGCCAAATTCTCGGCCCTGGCGATCTTTCCCGTTGGTTTGTTAGCTGTCGTATGGCTGCCTCAGCTTAACCGGCAGAGCTATCGCAAAGCCATCGGGAATGCACTCCAGTATGTCATCTTGTTCGCCGCGTTAACCTTCTTGATGAACCCGATTTTGTGGAACCGGCCGGTCCAGGCATTCGAAGCAGCCACGCAGGCGCGCGGCGAACTCCTCGATCGGCAGCTCGCCGACGTCCAGAGACTCGCCCCCGAAAAGGCTCTGAAGGAGCCCCTGCAGAGGCTAGCCGTCCTTGGGGCGCATCTATACCTGACCCCTTTAATGTTTGCCGAAGTAGGCAATTATCTGGAAAACACCGCCCAGGCAGAACGTGAATATTCCGCAGTTCCGGGTAACAATCTCTTTCGCGACCCGCTCAGCGGGGGACTGCTGCTTTTCTTTACCATTCTCGGCTTTGCGCTCTCCACCAGAAGGGTCCTGCAACAGAATTTCGCCTTGAACCGACTCACCTTCTTATTGCTGATCGCCACCCTCGTTCAGATTGGCGCTTATATCGTTGCAATTCCCCTTCCTTGGCAGCGTTACTCGATCCTGCTGGTGCCTTATGTCGTCTTATGGACGGGTTTCGGCTTGAGTGAGGCCCTTAAGTACATTTACCGCCATCTTAAACGAGACCAAGCGGTTCAGGTGACCGAGTGACGATCCAAAACGGGCAGCCAAGGAGGCTGCCCGTAATCTTGTTCGTTGGTAAGTCTTTTATCCCAGGTATTCACGCAATTTTCGCCGGATGGCCGGATGCCGCAGGCGGCTGAGCGCCTGAGCCTCGATCTGGCGGACGCGTTCGCGAGTCACACCCATCTTGCGGCCCACCTCTTCCAAAGTATACGCCTGTCCATCCAGCAGGCCGTAACGCAGCTGCAAGATCCTGACTTCGCGCGGCGGCAGGCCGTCCAGAACGTTTTCCAGGTGCTCCTTCAATAGGTTGTAAGTAGCTGATTCGTCCGGAGCAGCAACATCCTCATCCTGGATGAAATCTCCCAGGACCGAATCTTCTTCATCGTCAGTCGGAGTCTCCAGAGAGAGTGGTCGCCGCGCTACCTGGATCATGTTTTCGACCTTTTGCGGGGTCACTTCTAACGCTTCGGCCAGCTCCTCAACCAGTGGATCGCGGCCTAACCGCTGGGTCAACTGGTGCTGGACACGCAGCAGCCGGTTGATTTGATCGCCCATGTGGACCGGAACGCGAATCGTGCGGCCCTGATCGGCGATCGCTCGCGTAACTGCCTGACGGATCCACCAGGTTGCGTAGGTACTGAACTTATGGCCACGGCGGTAATCAAACTTCTTTGCCGCACGGATCAATCCGATGTTGCCCTCCTGGATGAGATCCAGGAAAGGCACCCCGCGCCCCATATATTTTTTGGCAACGCTGATTACCAGCCTCGAATTGGCAGTGATCAGGTGTTCGCGCGCTGCCCAACCATCTTCGATCAGCAATTGCAGCTCTCGACGGCGGCGTGGGCTCACATTGCCCTTGGCCAGCTCTTCTCGAGCCAGACGGCCCATCTCGATCCGCTGGGCCAACTCGACCTCCTCTTCGGCGGTCAGAAGCGGAACCCGGCCTACTTCTTTCAGATACAGGCCTATGGTGTCGTCGGTATCGATGTTCGCCAGGTAGTTATCATCTGCGGAAGCCAGCCGCCTGCCATCTTCTTCAGGGTCTTCTTCCTCTGCCAATTCGTCATCGGAAGGTCCGGTGCCCCCAGGTTCATCCACGTAGGGAACGCCAGCGCTGATCAGCGCAGCAAATGCTTCTTCAAGTTGATCGACATCCGACTCCGCCTCAGGGAAGAAATGCAGGATATCGTCAATCGTGACAAAACCCTTCTTACGGCCCAGTTCGATCATCCGCGCAACTGCCGGATGTTCATCTTCTTGATCTTCTATTGCGTTCAACAGTTCTTCGTCAATCATCACATCTCCAAAACCTGCCGGTTCGACAGGTGTATTTTTCACGGTCAGCTAAAGGGGAAACGGAGAAATTTGGGTGCCCGTTACATCCAAAAATCCCCCTCCAGTCCCCCACGCCGGACGAGTTATCCGCAATTAGCTTATCTGAGAATACAATACTTTTAATCTTAAATCAATACCTAATCACAACTGTAATGATGGATTAATCTTCAAAGATCTTACATCGTTGCAGGTGGGAAAGTCCCGGTCCTGTTCACCTGCGTAATAAAAACCGCTCCCCGGTTGTCGAAATGACCGGAGGCATCATTCAAACTCGGCGGTTTTAGGGGTTTTCGGTTGGGGGGATCTCGTTTTCGAGGGTAGGCAGCGATGTGGGAACTGCGATCGGTGGGTCGGTTAAGAGCGCCAGCAAGCTGTCTACACTGAATTTATTGACGACCTGGAGCCGCTGGTTATCCTGCAAGTATGCGTAATAACCGCTCGCCGTTGGCGTCTCATCCCCAAAATAAGCTTTTGCTTCGACGCCATCTGAGTAAGTGACTTCGACGGTGTATTGAGCCGGGTCCAACCCGATCGTACCCCGGTCAATTGCACTCTCAACTGGAGCCAATATTCGTAATTGCCCCGCCTGACTCACGGCAGATTGGACGCGGTTCTCGTCCGCGGGCTCACCGCCCGGTTCGGCCAACTCCCACACACCTGCGGGATCGAGCGTCATAGCCACAGAGGTCCCCTCGTTATTTGAAATTCGTAAAGCCGTGATCGTGCGCTCACCTGGCTCAAACAACAAGCTCACGCCGGCAGTCGGCGTCGCTTGCGCAACCTCGCCATTTTGCGAGCGTTGGTATAACCATGCGCCTGCCAAAAGGATGGCAAAGATCCCCAGCACTATCCAGGTATTCCGCCTGATCATCGCTTTACCCCCGGCGTCGGCGCTGGGCCCAAACCACGATGCCGGAGAGCAGTACTGCTCCGGGCAAGATGAAAACCGTCCCCAACAAAATCAAATTCATCGTGTACCCTTGTGGTGGGATCAATAACCGCGGTGTGTTCTCCTTAGGTGTCAAGTTGATTAACTGCTCTTGTTCCGCCGCCCAATCAACGGTATTGACGAATAAATCACCGTTGCCGAATTGGGTGAAATAGGTATCGGATGCAAATTCTGCATCCCCAAACACCGCTACCCGCCCACCGGTCGTCGAGTTATCGCCAACAACCGCCAGGGAAACCGGACCAAGCAAATCTACTCCTTCATCGGGGTTAATCTCAGGCGCAGCGCCGGTTTCAGCGCTGTTGCTGAAGGCTTCCAGATCGGTCTCCGCCCAGGATTGTTGCGCCGTATTCACCAGCTCTACATCGGTGATGCCTGCCTCTGGAGCATCCCCCTGTACTGTCACCGAGCGGGCTGTGGGGAAAAAGCTCACCAGGCCTTGCATTTTATCGGTGATCACGTGCTGCCCGTATTGGTTGGCAACGGCCAAGAACGGTTGGTTCGAGGTCAGGTCCACCACCAGATCGTTGCCATACTGTATGCCCCAATCCTGAGACAAGTAATCGGCAAGAGGATCGTTGCCGACTTCAAAATCGGTGAGCGGTAGGGGTTCTTCCATCACGATCAGTGATCCACCCGATTGAACGAAGGCCGCTAACATATCGACTTCCGTTTGGGAGACAGGCTGGACCGGCCCGGCAACAACCACAACTTGGGCATCTTCCGGGATGCGGTTTTCCGCCAGCAAATTGAGCGTCGAGACCGTGTAATTCTTGTTTTCCAGGGTGTCTTTCACCTGGCTGTAAGCCCGATCGCCCGTTTCATCCGGGCTGAACTCTCCATGTCCGGTGAGGAAGTAAACCGCCGGCGAGTTGGGGCTGAGCAAGCGTACCAAAGCCCCAGTGACTTCACGCTCTTCCACCGTCGTCAGCTGTTCCTGGCGATCGCCCATCTGCAGGACGACGGTCCCGTCTCGAGTGACGTTGGCATCGCGCGCCCGGATAGGTTCTTCCTCCGGGTTGATAAACTCGTAATCGAACATTCCGTCGCTGTTAAACCGGTATTGGTCCAGCAGGCCTTCAACCTGTTCTTGCGAAAAAGAGGCCATACGCGGCGTATAGAAGGCCAGCGCTTTTACCGGTTGCTTTAGCTGGTCGAGCGTCGCCAGTGATTCTTCCGCCAGGGTGAATTGCTGGTTTTCCGTCAAATCCCAACGTTGAGAGTTCTGGTAAACCAGGTAGTTGATTACCACAATGATTCCGATTACGGCGATCGCCAGCACCAGGGCATTGCTGCCGTAGCGGGCCTGGCGGCCGGTGAGGCCTGACCGCACCCGGTCTGGATCCAGGATGGCAAAAGCTGCCAATCCAACTACGATCAAAGCTAGAGAGATTTGTAATGGCAGGCTAAAGTCTCTCAGAACGATGTACAGGCCGACCGAAACAATGGCCGCGAGCAAGGCGAGATACAGCCCCCAAGGAGCGAAACGGCGCCATTCATTCTTCATCAGCGCCACCTCCTTGTCTCGACGAATAACGAACCTAGAAATAATCCCAACCCGGTGATGCTAAGGTAATAAACAATGTCGCTCAAATCGATCACCCCACGATAAAGCGTGCTGAAAAAATGTTCGCTGAAATCCAGGTAACCGACTAAATCTCCGCCAAATGCGCCAAGCGCCTGGGATGGCAAACCGATCAGCCATAATAATAAGAAGACGCCTAAAGTCGCAAAGAATGCTGCGATCTGGTTGCTGAACAACGTGGAAACCGCCACACCAATCGCCACCAGAGCCGAACAGATCAGCACCACGCCGAAATAACCGCTGACCAATGGCCCCTGATCGATGCCCGGGTCGACGATCAGATTTAGAATGATCGGGTAGACCCAGGTAACGGCCAATATTGTAAGTAAAAACAAAAAACCACCCAGCCATTTGCCGATCACCAGCTCGTAATCGCGGACCGGCGCGGTCAATAGGAGCTCGATCGTGCCCATGCGTTGTTCTTCAGCGATCAGGTGCATCGTGATCGCCGGGGTCGCAAACAGCAGCAAAGTCACCATCGGTCCAAGCACGACTTCGACGCCCGGTGCGACTTGCTGCAATTGAGCGTTAATGATGTTGGCGTAGAAAATCACGCCTAAAATCAAAAGCAGCATGAAGGCTACCAGGTATGCAGCCGGGGTGGCGAAATATAACTTGTATTCGCGTCTCGCAATAACCCATATATTACGCATGCTTCATCCTATCTTTGCCCATTCATTACTCTTCGATATCTTCGCTGTTGACTGCTTCTTCCAAAATCATGGCTTCTTTGTCAGCCATCTCCGGGGGAGCCGGCTCGTCACGGGTCAATTCAAGGAAGATCTCTTCGAGACTCAATCCGACAGAACGCATTTCTAATAGATCGTAGCCTCCCGAGATGACAGTGCGAGCGACTTCAGGACGTGTATCTTGACCAGGCGCAGTCTCGAACTCTACCCCCCCATCGCCAACCTTTACAACACGCATTACCCCAGGCACCTTCTGGAGCATCGTTTCCAATCCTTCTCCATCACCTCGTACTCTCAAAGCTATCCGTTTCGCTCCGGTAAGCCGGCTTTGTAGTCTTTCCGGAGTGTCCTCTGCAACAATGCGTCCCTTATTGATGATCAACACCCTATCGCAGACTTGCTGAGCTTCAGACAGGATATGCGTCGAGAGCAGTACCGTCCGTTCTTCGCCGATCGTCGTGATTAAATTGCGCACCTCCCGAATTTGTGCCGGGTCCAGGCCAATGGTTGGTTCATCCAGGATCAATACTTCGGGTTCGTGCAAAAGCGCCTGGGCCAAACCAACCCTCTGGCGCATACCCTTCGATAGGCTGGCTATAAAGCTTTCCGAGCGATCGTCCATGTGGACAACTTCAAGTGCATCGTCTACTCGATCGTCGGCTTCGGGTAAATGGCGCAGATCCGCCATGTATTTCAAGTACTCAAAGACGGTCATATCCGGGTAGAGCGGCACGGTTTCAGGCATGTATCCAACTCGTTTGCGAACTTCCAGGGAATCGGCCACAACGTCAAAACCGGCAATTCTAGCGGAGCCGGAGGTCGGCGGCATATATCCGGTCAGGATTCGCATTGTGGTCGTCTTTCCGGCGCCGTTCGGACCGAGAAAGCCGAGGATTTCACCCTTTTCAGCGTGAAAATGCAGATTATCAATGGCTCGCCGTGGGCCGTAATCCTTCGTTAAACCCTCAACCTGGATCATTCATCGCTCCTAGCTGGTTTTTACAACTATCTTGAGATATCATTTGCGCTTGACTCGTCGAAGTCCACTGATCCACTATCCGCTGGATGCCGGAAGCTGACAACAAAAAGCACGGCAACCGTCCTCAGGCAGCAGTGCTCTTCTCCACTATTCAGTTAAGTAGCGCCTTCCCAGGGCACTCTGTAAAATTTGTTACTCCTTGGATCGTTCGCGTTAGACTATACAATAAAAATTGGGGCAAAGTCAAGCGGTTATATTTGTTCTAATCAAATGCTAATAAAGGTTTTTCTTTTTCCATTGGATGCTTCCCCCCTCAAGTGGACAGGGAGGTTGTTGGAAGAATGAATTGGATGATCACTCGAAAGGGTGAAATTATAAAGTTCTTTATTTGTGTTTCTTGACACATTTGTGTCCGGCTTGTAAAATCCTTGTGCCCCTTCAATTAAGGAAGGCTCTGGACTGGGTATGGACAGCTGTTGACCTGTTCACTCGGGGTGATGAGGAAAACTGGAAACCGCCGAACAGGAGGGAGGTTTATCGACAAACTCGGAACCTGAAAACATTCCTTGAATTCACTTCTGCGGAGGTGAAGGGGAATGCCTATTCGATTCTTCATCACATTGGGAGGATTCCACCGATATGTTTGGACTCAACGCTTTCGAGCAAATCGCTATCTGGAGCGTGTTGGGAGTCGCCATCTTAGGTTTGCTTTACGCCATATTTTTGCGCAGGCAAATTCTCAGGGAGGATATAGGCACACCGGAGATGCAAAAGGTCTGGAACGCGATTCGGGAAGGGGCCGACGCCTACCTGACCAGACAATTGCGCACGATCTTGCCGCTGATCGCTGTCTTAACCATCGCCTTGTTCGCGTCTGTGATCATCGTTCCACCGACGCCGGAGGCCTCAGAATGGTATTGTATGGCTTTCAAGGGAGCTGTGTTAGAAACCGCCACGGAATGCGGGCATGCTCTCACCGGCGCTGAACTGCAGCAGCTCCGCTGGCTGATCGGCATCGGCAGAGCCATTGCGTTCGTAATGGGCGCCGGGTTTTCGTTGGCGGTCGGACAAATTGGCATGCGTATGGCCGTCCAAGGCAATGTGCGCGTGGCTTCTGAATCGCGCCGATCGTTTGGCGGCGCGCTGCGTATCGCTTATCGTGCCGGTACGATCACCGGGATGCTGACAGATGGCCTGGGATTGTTCGGAGGCACGATCATCTTCATCATTTTCGGCATCGCTGCTCCGGATGCATTGCTGGGTTTCGGTTTCGGAGGCACCCTCCTCGCCCTGTTCATGCGTGTGGGCGGCGGCATCTTCACCAAGGCAGCTGACGTCGGCGCAGACCTGGTCGGCAAAGTCGAAGCCGGCATAGACGAAGATGACCCGCGCAACCCGGCCGTCATCGCTGACCTCGTCGGCGATAACGTCGGTGACTGCGCCGGGATGGCCGCCGATATTTTCGAGTCCTACGAAGTAACCATTGTCTCCAGCCTGATCTTGGGCGTGGCCCTCACCACGCTCACCGGGCGCCTGGAGTGGATCATCTACCCGCTCCTGGTCCGCGGGATCGGCGTCTTGGCTTCAATTTTCGGCACCTATTTGGTCCGGGGCGGGGAGGGCCAAAGCGGAAACGCTATGCAGGCCATTTTTCGCGGTTTCCTGACCTCGGCCGGCATTTCAGTCGTGCTCTTCGGCGTTGTCGGTTTCCTCTATTTGCAGGATGTCACCGGCGGTTGGTGGCGGCCTGTCTTGGCGACGACAGCAGGCGTGATGCTCGCCATCCTGATCGACCGTCTCACCGATTACTTCACCGGCACCCACAGCACCTCGGTCAAGGAAATCAAAAAATCCGCCGATACAGGCACTGCGACGCTGATACTCTCTGGTGTCTCGGTTGGCTTTGAATCATCGGTTTGGGCGATCATCACCATTGCTGCCACGATCTTCGTATCCCTGCTGATTTTCGGAGGAATTTCTTCCGAACCGTTCACTCAGTTCACCTTCGTCCTCTATGGCGTAGCTCTCTCAGGCATCGGCATGCTCACGTTGACCGGCAACAACGTCGCCATGGATTCGTTCGGACCCATCTCAGACAACGCCAACGGCATTGGCGAGATGGCCTGGCACGGTCGGGAGGACACGGAAACCGTCACAGCCCGCCAAATCATGGCCGATCTGGACGCGGTCGGGAACACGACCAAAGCGATCACGAAGGGGATTGCCATCGGATCTGCGGTGATAGCAGCCGTTTCTTTGTTCGGTTCTTTCATCACAGATGTTAGCCGCGTCGACCCCACTGCACTGGCAAATGGAATCCGCGTGTCGTCCCCGAGGGTATTCGTTGGCTTGCTGATCGGCGGTGCGGTACCCTGGCTGTTTTCTTCCTTCGCCATTCAAGCCGTAAGTCGGGCAGCCTCGTTGATCATCCAGGAAGTCCGCCGTCAGTTCAAGCTTGGCGTTCTTGAAGGTAAAGTCGACCCGGATTACCGGCAAGCCGTCGCCCTTTCTACGAGCGCAGCCCAGAAAGAACTAATCCCCTTGGCCCTGATCGGCGTTGTTACGCCCTTGATCGTTGGTCTGGTGCTGCAAGTGGAAGCCCTCGGAGGGTTTCTCGCCGGAATTATCTTGTCCGGGCAGCTGCTGGCGGTTTTTTTGAACAATTCGGGCGGCGCCTGGGACAACGCCAAGAAGTTAATTGAAGACGAGCCCTCCGATCCAGGTCGAAATTTAGGAAAAGGATCCGAGCGGCACAAAGCGAGTGTCGTCGGGGATACCGTCGGTGATCCCTTCAAGGACACTGCTGGTCCGGCTCTGAACCCAATGATCAAAGTCGTCAACCTGGTTGCCCTGATCGTGGCTCCGGTCGTGGTGGCTTACAAGAATATGGGCTGGGGAGGTTGGCTCGTAGTCCTGCTGCTAGTTGGGACGCTTGTCTGGGCGATCCTCCAGAGCAAGCGACCTGCGCCTGAGATCACAGACGCATCTCCAGTGCCCGGAGATTAGTTCTAACCGCTGTTAAGTGTACGAGCTCCCGGTAGATTCCTGTCTCCGGGAGCTTTTTTATCGAGACTGAGCCAGGCTGTTCGTACTTTGCAAATATTTTAGGTGGTAAAACCAGGGCATTTAACCTGCCATACCATAGGCTATAATCTACAAGACTAATGAGTGCAGCCGATTCATGCTGCTTGCTTGCACTTCTACGTAGATTAAGGCATACTAACGTAACATCGCCTCTTCTATGAATCGCTACACGACGGTAAAATTCCAGGAAGCTAAAGTCAGCCTGATTGCATCAAGGGGACTTTATTATGGCTAAGATTTCTCTCCGAGCCTACGTTCGTGAAGTTGAAGGCATGGTTGACAGTGGCCGGATCGACGAAGCCATCGGTCATTGCCGTTATATCCTCAATTATTTCCCCAAACATATCGACAGCTACCGATTACTGGGTAAAGCGTATTTAGAGGTTCAGCGATACGGTGACGCTGCCGATATCCTTCAACGCGTACTTTCCGCGATTCCGGATGATTTCATCGCCCACCTCGGCATGAGCATAATCCGAGAGGATGAAGGCAACACCGATGCTGCGATCTGGCACATGGAGAGGGCGTTCGAAGTTCAACCCTCCAATGCCGCAATCCAGTCCGAGCTGCGCCGGTTGTTTGGCCGGCGTGACGGCGTCGAACCTCCCAAGATCCAGCTCACTCGGGGAGCGCTGGCCCGCATGTATGCCAAGGGGAGCCTGTACCCCCAGGCGATCGCGGAATTACGCGCGGCCCTGGCGGAAGATCCCCGGCGGCCGGATCTGGAAGTTATATTAGCCCGCATGTATTATCTGAACGGTCAGCGTATCGAGGCAGCCGAGACCTGCAGCTCGATTCATACTACGCTGCCCTTCTGCCTGGAAGCCAACCTGTTGCTGGCAGAGATCTTGCAGGACACCGAACGCGCCGCCGAAGCGCAGGCTTACCGCCACCGGGTCCAAAGACTGGATCCCTATGCCGCTCACGTTTCCAAAGCTGCTCCTACCCCGGACAAAGTGCCCGATTCGGCTGTCACCATCGAAAAGCTGGATTGGACTCCGGGTGAGGTCTTTACCGGCGGCAAAGCGCAGCCGGACTGGGCGACATCTCTAGGCGTGGATGTGGACGAACTCGTACCTGGCGGCGAATCCTTACCGGAATGGTTGAACACCGCCGAACAAGCCGAGCCGGAAGATTATGACGAAGAGCATCCTGAAGATGAGCCCGAGGCTGCCGGTGAAGACGCCGGCGCTGAAGTTTCCGGCGATGAGCAGCCGGACGAAGAGGCAGCTGTACCGGCAGAAGATCTGCCAGATTGGATGAAATCTGCCGGTTGGGAAGCTGGACAAGAATCTCAAGAAACCGAGGCGAATACCATGGATTTCGACGAAGAGGCATTCAACGAATCTGGAGAAGACATCGAAAAAGGTGATATCCCCGATTGGCTCAAAGATATCGCCCCTGAAGAATCCACGGAAGATGAGGATTTCGACCTGTCCTCCGAGGGTGGGACCGAGTTTGGAGTTCCTTCATGGTTAGAGGAGGCGCCTCCAGGTCCGTCGGATAGCATTGCTACCTGGCTCGACGAACAAAGCGAGGAAGACGCACAAGCCGAAATTCCCTCCGAATCCCCGACTTCAGATTCTGAACAGGGGGAAATACCGGATTGGTTGAAAGACATTGACGAAGAACCGGCTGCTCCTGGGGAGGAACCTGAAACAGAACCTGCCGAAGCCGAAACTTTTTCTTTCGATGAGACGACCGAAACCATACAGGATATCCCCGATTGGCTGCGAGAACTCAGTGATGAGGGCGAGCCTGTCTCCGCATCTACGCCACAAGAGGAACCAGCTGCTTTAAGCGAAGAAACGGAAGAATGGACCCTGGAGATGGAAGCTGCTGAGTCCCAGGGAGAATATCCCACTGAGGATGAGGGAGAACCGGCCTTTGAAGAGGAAGAGGAGGAGCAGGAGCCCGTTTTCGAGATGGATGAAGAAGAAGAACCGCATGGGATCAGCCATCCTTTCGATACCAAAATCCTGGCGGAAGATACGATCGAACAGCCGGAATTCGGATCTACGGGTGAGGCTCCCGACCTGGAAGCAATGGATCAGGATGCAACAATGGCCTGGCTGGAAAGTCTGGCGGCTAAGCAAGGCGCCAGCGAGGAAGAGCTGCTCACCAACCCGGACGAGCGCGAAGAAGCTCCTCCTGCTTGGGTTAAAAAGTACACTACGGAGTTGAACGCCGAGTTCGCGGAACCCGAAGCGGAAGCAGAGGAAGCCGAAGAGATTGAAGAAGGTTGGATCGAACCAGAATTTGAAGAGGAACCAGAAGAGATTGTAACGGATACCGCCGAGGCTGAGTTCCTCTCCACTGAAGATGAAGACGTCGAGGCAAAAGCAGAGCAGGCCGAACCAGAAATGCCGGAGATCCCCGATTGGCTGCTCGAAATGGAAGGAGAAACGCCGGCGGATTCACCAGCCCCAGAAGTGGTTCCGGATTGGTTGAAGTCCACGGAACTCGGTGTTGAAGAAACCACTGAGGCGCCTGAAGAAACAGTCGAGTCCGTGGAAGAGGGAGCTCCACAATGGATCGAAAAAGAAGAAGAGCAATTTGAGTTTGTCGAAACAGAAGAACCAGCTCTGGCTGAGGAAGAGGCAGTTTTAGCCGAAAGTGAGCCCGAAGAAGCCGAGTCGATCCCGGATTGGCTGAAAGGCATAGACGAAGAATTCACCGGTGAACTCGACGCCGAACAGGTCACGGTAGAGCCCTCCGAAGATGAGATGCCGGATTGGTTGAAAGCAGCCGCGCTCGGCGCTGCTGCAAGCACCGCAGCCGCAGAAGAGCTTCCTGAATGGATTCACGGCTCTGAAGAAGCTGAGCCGCTTGAAGAAGTGGAGGCTATCTTCGAAGACGAATCGTTCGATGCGCTTGAGCCTGAAGAAATCTCGGAGCCCATCACGGGCGATACTGAACCGGTGCGCGTTAAACCCGCTGCAGAAATGGAAGCTGAGCCAGAACCCGTCGAAGAACCAGGGGCTGAGCCGGAACCGGAAGAAGAAGTTGTCGAATTTGCGTTTGAGGATGAAGGCTCGGCAGCGGAAGAGGCCGCTGAAACAGGAGAGCCCGAACCTTCGGAGATAGCGCTCGATGAAGAGGAAGAAGTTGAGTTCGAATTCGAGGAAGAGCCCTTGGAAGCGGAATTCGAGGAGATGCCCTCTTCTGAGGAGGAAATCCCAGCATGGTTGAGCGAGTTTGCCGAGGAAGAGGGAGTTGAGGAGATCGAAGCCGAAGAACCGGCAGCCGAGTTCGAGGCTGAAGCTGAAGTCGAACCGGAGCCGGAGCCTGAGGGTCCTCGAGAGCTCCTCGACGTCAACACGGCCTCGCTGTCGCAGCTGGAGAGCTTGCCCGGCGTCGGTTTCATTACTGCTCAAAACATCGTTAACTATCGGGAAAACTTTGGACCATTCAACGAGACCGCGGAGCTGAAAAACGTCACCGGCGTTGACCAGGAGGCGCTGGCCCTCCTGGAAAATCACATTAAGGTAGAGAAGGCGGCTGAAGCGCCTCAGCCAGCTGAAATCGATCTTGAAGAGCCAGGACAGGTCCTGGAACAGGGTCGCGCGCTGCTGCGTGAAGGAGAAGTTGACCAGGCATTGGAGCATTACAATCGCTTGATCGGGCAAAAACAAGACCTGGATACCGTGATCGAAGACCTTCAGGATGCTTTGTTCAACCACCCGATGAATATTGCCCTCTATCAATCTCTTGGTGATGCGCACATGCGCAGCGATCAATTGCAAGCCGCGCTGGACGTATATACCAAGGCAGAAGAGTTGCTTCGTTAACCATTCAGTGCGGCGAAGAATCTTCCTTCGCCGCACTTTCGATTCCTGCACAACTCAATAAGCCCTAAGGAGGCAGACTTGGAACGAACACTGGTGCTGGTAAAACCCGACGGCGTACAAAGAGGTCTGGTCGGCGAGGTGATCTCCCGTCTGGAGAAGCGCGGCCTGCGGCTGGTCGCTGCCAATTTCATGGATGTCAGCCGTGAATTAGCTGAAAAACATTACGCCGTCCACCAAGGCAAGCCCTTCTACGATCCTCTTATCAACTACATCACTTCTTCTCCGGTGATGGCGATGGTGTGGGAAGGTCCCAACGCAGTCGCTGCGGTCCGCCAAACCATGGGCGCGACTCGCCCAACCGAGGCAGCTCCCGGCTCGATTCGTCATGATTATGCCCTCGAAGTCGGGCGTAACCTCACCCATGCTTCCGACTCGCCGGAAAATGGTGAGAAAGAAGTAACCCTCTGGTTTGACTCCACCGAGTTGGTCTCCTGGGATCGAGCGATCGACCGCTGGGTGTTTGAGTAAAATATTTTTTCCGGAAGTTCAAGATTTCAAAACCCTCCAGGTCGAACCGGAGGGTTTTCATACCTGGACTGGGGTTGTTTTTCTGGCAGCAGCTGCCCAAACATACCCACTTTCTCGGAGAACTGCGCAGCTTCGATCTGATATAATCGTTGGACTATTTCGAAAATACAGGAGTATCTTTAATGGTGCGCACTCCTCATGAGATCAGTCAAAAGTTAGAACACCTGCTCCCCGGCATCCAAAAACCCGGCCGATACACCGGTGGGGAATTAAACCAAGTGGTCAAAGATTGGGACGCCATCGCCACTCGCGTCGCCCTGGTATTCCCGGATATCTACGAGCTGGGCATGTCGAATCTGGGCATGTCGATCCTGTACGAGATCGTCAATAACCGGCCAGACGCGCTGGCCGAACGCGCTTACATCCCATGGGTCGACATGGAAGCCGTGATGCGCTCGGAAGAGATCCCGCTATTTTCCCTGGAAACCAGGCACTCGCTGGCGGATTTCAGCATCGTCGGCTTTTCCCTGCCTTACGAAACGCTATACACCAACACGCTCAACGCTTTGGACCTGGCAGGTATTCCCCTCTTCAGCTCCGAGCGCTCCGATGACGATCCTTTGATCATCGCCGGTGGTCATTCGACTTTCAATCCAGAACCGATGCACCCGTTCATCGACGCATTCGTGATCGGCGAAGGCGAGGATGCTATCCAGGACATCATCGACGTCTACCGGGAGTGGCGCGATACCGGTAAACCGCGGCGAGAGTTATTGACCGAACTGTCTCAAATTTGGGGTGTGTATGTGCCAGCGCTGTACGAAGCGCATTACCTGCCGGATGGGACTTTTTCGCATATGGAGCCCCTCATCGAGCAGGCGCCTCTGCCGGTTGTCAAGCGCATTGCCCCACAAATGCCTCCCCCTACCACGCGGTTCATAGTTCCGTATATGGACATCGTCCACAATCGCATCCCGATCGAGATCATGCGCGGCTGCACCCGCGGCTGCCGTTTCTGCCACGCCGGGATGATCACCCGCCCCGTACGTGAACGCACGGTTGAGGAAGTGGTTTCAGCGATTGAGACCGCTCTCGAACAAACCGGATTTGAAGAGATCGGATTGCTCTCTCTGTCCTCTTCTGACTACACGCATGTCGTCGAATTAGTCAATGCGGTCAGCGAGAGTTTTGCGGGCCGCAACTTGAAGATCTCCCTGCCCTCCTTGCGGATCGAGAGCGTATCCGTAGACCTGATGGAGGCCCTCAAATATAATCGCGGCGGCGGGTTCACCCTGGCGCCCGAAGCCGCTACAGAGAAAATGCGTGAGATCATCAACAAGCCGGTCAGTACGGCCCAGTTGTTAGAGACCGCCCGCGAGATCTACGCCCGCGGCTGGACGACGATCAAACTGTACTTCATGATCGGCCATCCCTCGGAATCGATGGAAGATGTCCAGGCGATCGCCGATTTGTGCAAGGCTGTGTTGGCCGAGGGTCGCAAGGTCATCGGCAACCGCGCCAAGGTCAACGCCGGGGTCAGCACCTTCGTACCCAAACCACACACACCGTTCCAATGGGTGCCTTGCGATACCATAGAGCGCATCCGTGAAAAACAAGATCTGCTGAAACGCGAGCTGCGCGGCCGGGGGTTGAAGCTGAATTGGAACAACCCCGAAGAAACGCTGCTCGAAGCCTGGCTCTCACGCGGCGACCGCCACATGGCTGAAGTTGTGTATCGAGCCTGGCAGGGCGGAGCAAAGTTCGACGCCTGGAACGAGCACTTCGATTACACGGCCTGGCTGGCAGCTTTCGATCAGGTCGGTCTCGATCCGGCGTTCTACACGCACCGCCGCCGGCCGCTTGACGAGGTCTTCCCTTGGGAACACCTGAGCACGACCGTGCGCAAGAAATTCCTTACCGAGGATTACTTGTGGAGCCAGCGAGGGCAAACCCGGGTTGACTGCCGGGAGCGCTGTTTTGCCTGCGGCATCCTACCGACCTTTGCGGACTTGCGGCGCGAGAACCCCGGCGAAGTCTGGCAGTGCCCCGAGGTAAAGAACAAGCGTGTGCGAGTGCAAAAGTCCTCAGCACTGATCGGCGCGAACCAGATCCCCATCAGCGGGGATTAATTAGCTTCCTAATCACTCCCTTGATCGTGAACGATGATAATTTAACCCGCCTGCGCATCGAGTACGGTAAGACAGAGGCGATGCGTTTCACCGGTCACCTGGACCTGTATAAAACCTGGGAGCGCACCTTACGCCGCGCCGGGTTGCCTCTAGCCTACAGCCAGGGATTCAACCCGCGCCCCAAGATCAACCTGTCCTCCGCGCTGCCGCTCGGCTTCACCAGCCAGGCTGAGACTATCGATATCTGGCTCGAAGATCCGGTCGAACTCGATCAGATCGAAACCAGCCTGCGCAGCGCCGCCCCCCCAGGCATTAATATCCAGGCAGTCTCAGAAGTGGACCTGCGCGCCCCAGCCCTGCAAACCCAGGTTATCGCTGCCGAATTCGAAGTCACATTTTTCGATCCGGTTCCGGATTTGCGGGAGCGGGTCGAGGCGATCCTTGCTGCGGACGCGCTTCCCAGGGTGCGGCGCAAGAAGGAATACGATCTGCGCCCGCTGATCGAGCAGATTACCGTTTTGCCCGAGGATGAGCAGGGGAAACCCCGGCTGCATATGCGCCTCACCGCGCAAGAAGGAGCTACCGGCCGGCCTGACGAAGTCCTGGCCGAGCTGGGCCTCCCACCGGAAGCCTCCCGGATCCACAGGACGAAAATCCACTATGCTGAGGGCGAATCGGTGTAAGTCAGTAGTTTTACAAAGAATTGCGCCGTCAGCCAGGCGCTCTCATGGTAAAATTTTGGCGCAAGCCCCCATAGCTCAGTGGATAGAGCGCTGCCCTCCGGAGGCAGAAGCCCGCGTTCGAGTCGCGGTGGGGGTATGGCAAAAAGGTCCGGTAAACCTGGGCCTTTTTGATTCGAGAATTTTTCGCTTGGCGAAAAACGCCACAGACTCTAAGGGGATGAGGAGGTCTAGCAGTCCGGAGGTGACGCACCGCTTCCTGTTTGTTTTCAAAGGCGAAATAAAGATGGATTGGTACAAAGACAGTTTAATTATCTCAACCGAAGGCAAAAAACTCAATGAGTTCACCGATCAGATCAATCGCTGCATTCGCGAATGGGGTATCGAAGAGGGCATGTGTTTTTTGTTCATCCAGCACACCAGCGCCTCATTGAC
>CAYNWK010000053.1:0-16136 GCA_964400875.1 uncultured Anaerolineaceae bacterium
GGGATGCTTGGGGATGAGGTAGCAACCTCCCCCAGCTCGTCATTGCGAACCCGCCGTTCTGTGGCGGGTGTGGCAATCTCTTCCCACTGGGGTGTTCACTTTTCTAAGTCCGCGAGATACCATTATACGCCCTTGCCTAATCCCCAAGGGCCTGGTTTTCCTCCAAACAAAAAAGACCCGCACAGAGGCGGGTCATGATAAGTACAGTTTTTGGGGACCACTACAGACTCATCCCTGGTTAAATTGCTTCGAATTATCGAACACTTTCATCATAGGCGACAAACTCCAAGGTATTTCCTTCCGGATCGGCGAAGTAGAGCGAACGAACATGGATCCAGGCGTGCTCGGTCGCCTGTACCTTTATCCCCAGGCCTTCGAGACGTCGTTTCTCTGACTCAAAATCTTCAAGGGCAACGTTGAACGCGATGTGATGGAGCGTCGATTTTTGAGGATTAACTGTTGGTGACTTATCCTCCAGGAATATCCGGTTGCCTGCCTCGAAGAGGGCCAGGTTCTGGGTGTGTCCCCCATAACCCTCTGCGATCTTGAAGAACACGTAATCCTCTTCCTGCCTGAGTACCTCGAGTCCCAGCACGTCCTCGTAAAAGCTTTGCATCCCTTTCAGGTCATTGACGCGGATAGATGCTTCGCCCAGCCCTTTGATAGTCCGTTCCGAATTAACCATGACTGCTCCATTGGAAGAAAAAATAATCGGGTACGACCAGGTTTAAAATAACGTATAGGGTTCACTTGTGGTCTCTCAAGAGCCCTTTTTCGTTGACATGGATAGTTCTTGCACCTAACTGCTTGCACATCACCTCGCATCCCCGGTCCGCTCCAGCGATACATAAACAGACCTTAGAGCTCATTCAAGCACAAATGGGCGTTCACGAGCATGAACTGAATCCCAGAGGTCCGATTGTTAAAACTTAGGAAGTAATGCGCCAGTTTGTTCGCGATATCGGCGATATTCTTCTCCAAAAAGGCTTTCAAGCCTATGCTCTTCATATTCAATCCGCTTGGCAATATCGATCGCCGTTCCCAGGATCCAGGTCAGGCCAAGGAACCAGTTGCCCGTAATGAATAATGGGGCACTGAGAATAAGGAGAAAGGATGTATAGATTGGATGTCGGATCCGTTTATATGGACCGCTCTGAATTAGTTCGTGGTCAGATGCGATTTGAGGTCGATCACTCCAAAACTGGCCAAGAGCAACATGGGACCATTGAAGGAGAACGAAGCCGACTGCAGCAAGAGCAGCCCCACCCCATCGCAGGTAGACTGGAATAGGGACAGACGACCATCGCATCCATGCAGGTTTCACAATGTAGGTCGCACTGCTGACGAGAGCGATGATAACCAGAGTACCTGCGAAACGCTCGACCCAGCCATCATCTTTTTGATCAAGGACTTCCTTCTCATCACCCGAGGTTTTGGCATTGTAATAGGCCCGGTGCGCGACGAATAGAACGAGCATTGCCAGGAGCAAAAGTCGGAATAGAAGAGGACCTTCAACCTGCATAAACGAGATTCCAGTAGAGACGAGAATCGAACAACAAGAAATGCTCCCTAGCTGGTTGAGAAGCAATCATCTTTATGCCTATCCTCCTGTTGGGCACATTCGCGCGGATCGTTGAGGGTTTCTCATTATTTGGGATCAAGCGACATGACGTAATCGTAACTTTCATTCAGATATGCGGACAGCTTATCCAGATCATCGAACATATGAACTGGGATCAGCACGTAGCCCCTCATCTCCGCTCCATGCGACATAAATTTGGACGACCCGAATTCCTCGATGTACTTTTCCTGAACTGGCTTTGAAAACCGCATGCCCAGTTCACCTGCTTTATTGAGCAGTGAGAACATGTGCCCGTTTGCTGAGGTGTACGGCACGGTTTTTCCTTTCCTTTCAAACCGCGGGCATTTATCAACCAACTGATCGTAGAGTTCAAGCTTATGTTCCCACATAACATTCATCCTCCTCGTAACTTGTCCCATCACGGGCGATCAGAACCCGGTTTTGTCGCACCCTCATTAATAATCGTGCAAAGATTTCGAGCGACTCGAAATGATCCCTCACAGCTAGCATCCGGGCCGAGGTCGGGAATGATCGACAGCTTTGATCGCTCTGATCATAGCTCCGGGTTGGCACTTATCGACGAAAAGCTATCGGCGAGTTTCCCCCACCTTGACCTTGCCACATAATGCCTATCCTCATGTTTGAGATATTATACATAGGACTTACACACTTGAGGGAAGAAAGAGGGTGTTTGGGCGGGCCGCACCCGCCCAAACACCCTCACTTTCCCGGCGAATTGCGTAACTCCTAATACATTCAAGCAGAGAGATTGATTTGCTTGAATCTATAGTCAGGTTTACATAAGACCAATAATGCGCAAGGTAATCTCGACAACGATCAAGCTGATCGATCTGGTCAATCCAAGTCTCTACTTGCGCATCTCATCTTGTGCTTTTTCCCTACGGGTAATTGCGCAGTCCCAGGGGGAGATAGGTCCGGTTGCCCCACAGCTGCCCGTAGATATTTGTGTTTGTCGCCGACACCGGTTGATCCTGCCAGGCCACCAGGAAATCGCCGGCAGGTCCGGCGGCGACGGCAGGGAGGTCCGCTGCCACGCCGGAGAATTCAGCCTTCTGGCCCAATAACACGCCCTGGTTAGAAATTACCTGCCCCCGAATCGGCTTGTCGATTACGCCTTGGGGGTGGCGCCAGGTGAGGAAATACTGCCCGCTCACTTCTGAGCTGGCAATTGCCGGGCTGGTTTCGTCCTGGTTGGTCTGGGAGACCTTGGTATCCGATGGGTGTGGCGTGCCGTCCTCCGCGATCAGCCGGGAGTAAATATCGTGGTCGTTCGCCGCGTAATCGATTTCCCAGGCTACCAGGAATTTATAGTCCGTGGGGGATGTCGGGATTGCTGCCACGGCCGGCGCCGTGCTGGAACGGGTGTAGTAAGCGATGGTGATATCACCCTGGAAGAGCCCGCCGCCGCCGTGCACCTGCTGCCCGTGGATATCCCAGAGCGGGCCGGCGTCGTACTGCCAGACCACCAGGTAGCGGTTGGCGTGGCGGTTGTAGGCCACATCCGGCTCGCTTCGGTCTTCGCTGCCTTCTGAAATGACGAACTTGCCCCCGTCGAGGTTGCCGCTGGCGTCCACCACCTGGCCGTAGACCGTGTGCGTGATCGGCAGCGGATGCCAGATTTCAGACCACACCACCAGGTAGCGGTCCGATGTGAATGCGTAGGATACAGCCGGTTTCGCCGGTGTATACAGGTTATATCCCCAATCGCGGATGATCAGGTTGTTCGTGTCCAGGACCTGCCCGGTTCCCGAGACTCGCTTGGCCTGGATGCTGTACCCTTTGCTGGCCAGGTACTGCTCCCAAACGACCAGGTATTGGTCGCTGGTCTGGTTGTAGATCACATCCGGGAAACGCCGGTCATCCGAACATGCGGCTGAGATATAGAATGGTCCCCCGATCTTGGCGCCGCTCTTCGAGAGGCGCTGTGCACGGATGTCATCGCATCCAGCCCGGTCGTTGTACCACACCGCCAGGTATTCCTGGCGCGTACTGTTATAGGCCGTTGATGGCGCGACTTCCTGTTCGGCCGCTTCGGAAATTACCAGCGAACCATCGATCGGGCTGCCTGCCTGGGACCTCTTTGGGGTGGCCAGCAGCAGCACGAATGATCCGAGCACAAAGACGAAAATGACCTGCCAAAACAATTTACGGGTGAACATATTCCCTCCCTTCAGTGACCTGATTCATCGATCGGCGCAACCCTGACCCGGCTATCGTACGATGCCTTTGGGCTTTTTTGCCGCGCTCGTCGTCTCTGACGCACAAGCTGCTTACGCCTTCAAACCGCGCTTTGCGTGTCGTTTCGTGGTGAAACAGTAATCACACGCCAGATGGGCGGTGTTGTATATTGAATTGTCGATACTGATAAAGGGGGACCCGTAAAAATGAGGGAAATACCTATTTACAATCTGCATTATAGCATGGGTAGACCTTCCAAACGTGGTGCCCGGGCTCAAATCTGCAAGTATCCAGGCCCGGCAAGATAATTCTTCCCCTCTCGCGACTGGTTCGCAACCCGCAGGGTTGCCAGCCGCCGTGGGAGGAGGCTAGGTGAGGGGCAAATCGTCCTTCAGCTCACCGCCCCGACTTCACAAAAATTCATCCAACGCCCGCCGCGTTTGTTCGCAACCGGTCACGACACCCAAGACCAGTGCTTCGCCTTGCCGGATCGGGTCCCGGCGGGTAAGGCGTGATAGAATTCCCTTTGTTAATCCGCTCGTAAACAGCTGTATTTGTGGGGCGAAATGAAATCATTTTCTGAATTGATCGCGCGGTGGGAGACCTTTTATTTGTTGTCGGGCACGGCCGCCGCGACTTTGATGGGCCTGTTGTTCGTCGCGTTCTCCATCCATATTGAGAACTTTCGGCGGGAAACCTACGCAGATCTCCAGCGGTTCGCCGCTTTGACCTTCAACAGCTTCTTCTATGCGTTGATCATCTCCCTGTGGTTCCTGATCCCGGGTTTGTCCGTGCTGGGATTGGGCATTCCGATGCTGCTGCTCGGTTTGTTGAGTCTTGGGAATGTGGTATATCAGCGGCGCCAGGCGCATCGGATTCAATTGGCGCATGAAGGGGTAAGCATTTCGGGCAAGTTCACCCTGCCGATCATCAGCCTGGTGGTCCTGGTCGCCGCAGCGGTGGGGGTGATGCTGCAGATCCCCTACAGCTTGTATGGATTTGTTCTCGTGATCGTCATGCTCTTGATCTCTGCTTCCGTCAATGCCTTCTCGCTCCTCGTGCAAATCAAGGCTTGAGCAATCAATTCTTTCTCCGCTCAGAAGGCATTACCCTTAGATTATGTAAAACTTATCTCTATTCGTTTCTATTCGTTCCGCGAAACGAATACTTGCTTGACAGCTCGGGCCACCCGCAGTACAATCCAGCCTAATCAGGTGTGAATTGACCTTATGACCAAAACCTCGGCTCGCTTTTACGCCCGCTTCTATTTTTACGGCTCACCCAATACGGTGGCCGTTGGCGGCGCTTAAGCGGGCAAGAGACATCTTTTTCACCCCCAGACGCGAGGCCACCGGCCTCGCGTTTTCTTTTTAACATCCTCGACCAGGAGAGCACCATGCCCGTACGCGGCGTTCGCGGCGCCACAGTCGCCTCAGAAGACCGGCCCGCAGACATTCTGGCAGCCACCAAAGAGCTGCTCGTGCGCATCGCCCAGGCCAACCCGGCGCTGGAGAGCGCCGACCTGGCCAGCGTCATCTTCACCGTCAGCGACGACCTGCACTCCGCTTACCCGGCTCGCGCCGCCCGGGATCTGGGTTGGGCGGAGGTTCCGCTGCTGTGCGCGCGCGAGATCCCGGTCCCGGACGGGCTGCCGCGCTGCATTCGCGTCCTGCTGCACTGGAACACCGACCTGCCCCAGGAGGCGATCAACCACGTCTATTTGGGCGCTGCCGCTGCCCTGCGCGCCGACCTGGGCAACTGAGGTTTTGGATCATGCTTTCGAGCAGCGTTCTTTTCGCTCGAGGAGATAAAGAGGAGGTAACGCCGATGTTAATCGTCATGAAGACCAGCGCCACCCAGCAGGAGGTCGCCGCCGTGGTGGAGTTCGTCGAAACCCACGACCTGCGCGCCCACCTGTCCAGGGGTGATGAGCGCACCGTGATCGGCGCCATCGGCGATGGCCGGCCGGTGCAGCGCGAACAATTCCTGCACCTGGCAGGGGTAGACCGGGTCGTGCCGATCTCGCGGCCTTACAAACTGGCCTCGCGTGAATTCAGCCCCAACGATTCAAGCTTCCCGTTAGACGGCGTCCGCATCGGCGAAGATCCGGTGGTGCTGATCGCCGGGCCGTGTGCGGTAGAGAGCCGGAGCCAGCTGCTGGAGACGGCCCACGCCGTGCGCGAAGCCGGGGCGCATGCACTGCGTGGCGGCGCGTATAAACCGCGCACCTCCCCGTATTCGTTCCAGGGGCTGGGTGAGCCCGGGCTGGAGCTGCTGGCCGAAGCCCGCGAGCAAACCGGCCTGCCCGTGGTCACCGAAGTGATGGCCCCCGAGCTCGTACCGCTGGTGGTTCGCTACGCCGACGTTCTCCAGATCGGGGCGCGCAACATGCAGAACTACGCCCTGCTGCACGCCGCCGGAGCAAGCCAGCACCCCGTGCTGCTTAAGCGCGGCCTGATGGCGACCATCGAGGAATTGCTCATGGCCGCCGAATACATCCTCTCCAACGGCAACCGCCGGGTGATCCTGTGCGAGCGAGGCATCCGCACCTTCGAGACCAGCACCCGCAACACCACTGACATCAACGCCGTCCCCGTGCTCAAATCGCTCACCCACCTGCCCGTGATCCTGGACCCCAGCCACAGCACGGGCCATTGGGAATACGTCTCCGCCGTGGCCCGGGCCGGGATCGCCGCCGGCGCCGACGGGCTGCTCGTCGAAGTGCACCCGGACCCCCGTGCGGCGCTCTCCGACGGCGGGCAATCGCTTAAACCGGAACGCTTCGCCGAACTGGTCACCCAGGTGAAAGCCATCGCCGAAGCGGTCGGCCGGTCGGTGGCCGTCAAGGCCGAGGTAGTTTGACCGTGGAGAAGGACAACCCTGGCTTTACGGATCTTGCCGGGCTGCGCGTGGGCATCGCCGGTCTGGGTCTGATGGGCGGGTCCCTGGCGCTGGCCCTGCGCGGCCGCTGCCGGAAATTGCTCGCTTTCGACCGTGACCCGGCGGTGGTCGCATCGGCGCTCCGGCGCAAGATCGTGGACGCGGCTTCCAGCGACCCGCGCGCCGTGCTGCCCCAGGCCGACCTGGTCGTGCTGGCTGCGCCGGTGCAGGCGATCCTGGCGCTGATCGCGGCGCTGCCCGATTTGCATCCGGGATCGCCCGTGGTGCTGGACTTGGGATCGACCAAGGCGCGGATCTGCCGGGCCTTGGATGGGCTGCCCGCCCGCTTCGACCCGCTCGGCGGCCATCCCATGTGCGGGAAGGAGCGCTCCGGCCTGGACAACGCCGAGGCGGACCTGTTTCAAGACGCTGCTTTCGCCTTCACCCCCTTGACGCGCACTTCCTCACGCGCGCGCCGCCTGGCGGTCGAGCTGGCGAGGGTGGTTGGCGCCCGGCCGGTGTGGGTCGAACCACAGGACCACGACCGCTGGGCCGCCTGCACCAGCCACCTGCCTTACTTGGTTGCCCACGCGTTGGTCGCGGCGACGCCGGAGCAGGCCGCGCCGCTGGCGGGACCCGGTTTCCTCAGCACGACCCGGCTGGCTGCCGAAGCCTCCAGCATGATGCTGGAGGTGCTGCGCGATAACCGCGAGAACGTCCTGGCCTCGCTGCAGGGTTTCAAAGCGCAGCTGGCTGCGCTGGAGGAACACCTGGCGTATGGCGATTACGCCGTCCTGGCCGAAGCCACTTCCGCCAGCGCCCAACGCCGCGGCCAGATTCTTCAAGCGCGCCAAGCGGAGGCAGGATGAACTCCGCTCCCCAACACGCCCGCCTGATCGTCTCGCCAGGTGCCCCTTTGCGCGGGGTCCTGCGCCCGCCGGGCGATAAATCGCTCTCACACAGGGCCGCACTTTTCGCCGCCCTGGCTCGCGGCGAGAGCCGGGTGGGCAACTTCCTGGTCGCCGGGGTCACCCGCGCGCTGCTGGACTGCCTGGCCGCGCTGGGGGTGGCATGGAAACTGCAGGATACCGCCCTGAAGGTCCAGGGTGAGGGTCTGAAAGGCTTAAAGCCGCCGGGCGCGCCGCTGGACTGCGGCAACTCGGGCACGACCCTGCGCTTGCTGGCCGGCGCTTTGGCCGCCGCCGGTATTCCGGCTGTGCTGGACGGTTCTCCCGGTCTGCGCCGCCGGCCGATGCGGCGGATCGTGGCGCCTTTGCGGCAGCGCGGCGTGCCCATTGAGAGCGCGAACGGCGGCGCACCGCTCAGGCTGCGCCCGGCAGACCTGCCCCTGGACCCGCTGGATTACACCCTGTCGGTAGCCAGCGCCCAGGTCAAGTCCTGCCTGCTGCTCTCCGGGCTGGCCGCCTCCGGACCGACGAGCTTAACCGAACCCGGCCCCTCGCGCGATCACACCGAGCGGATGCTGCGCGCTATGGGCGCCGACATCGAGTGGGCGGCATACCCGCAGCCTGGGGCTTACCGCACCCGCCTTGATCCTGGGACGCTGCCGGTTAACCTCACGCCGCTCTCTATGACGCTGCCGGGTGACTTCTCCTCGGCAGCCTTCCTGATCGTGGCTGCCCTGATCACCCCCGGCTCGCAAATCGAGCTGCAGGAAGTGGGCTTGAACCCGACCAGGACCGGCTTGCTGGAAGCTTTGCAGGAGATGGGCGGTGAAATCCAGATCGAAAACTTGAGATCAGTAGGAGGAGAGCCGGTGGGCGAACTACGCGTAGCCCACTCACCGCTCGAGGGCGTCCGCATCGACGGCCCGCGCGTGGTGCGCATGATCGACGAGTTCCCGGCCTTCGCCGTTGCCGCCGCGTTTGCACGTGGGGAAACGCAGGTCGCCGGAGCGGAAGAGCTGCGCCACAAGGAGTCGGACCGAATTGCCGTGCTGTGCGCCCAGCTGCGCGCCCTGGGCGTGCGGGTCGAAGAGCATGCCGACGGGTTTACCATCCAGGGCGGGTTTTTACCGTCGGGCGGGACCGCCGAGGCCTGCGGGGATCACCGCCTGGCGATGGCACTGGCGCTGGTCGGGCTGGCTTCGCGAGAGCCGGTTTCGGTGCAGGGCGCCGGGGTGATCGCCGAATCCTACCCCGGGTTCCCCGGCGCTCTGGAGGCGCTGGGGGCTGACGCCAGGTCGGAGGACGAGTCGTGAAGCCGGCAGCCTATTCCTTCGGCCTGATCGGCTACCCGTTGGGGCACAGCCTCTCGCCGCGCCTGCACGCCGCCGCGCTGCGCTCGGTGGACCTGGCGGGGGAATACCGCCTTTTGCCGATCCCTCCCAACACGGAAGGGGGAGATGCCATTCGGGACCTGCTCGAGCAGCTGCGCTCCGGGGAGCTCCACGGCTTGAACGTGACCATTCCTCACAAACAAAGCGTGCTGCCCTGGCTGGACGAACTGACCCCCGTTACGCGGGCCACCGGCGCGGCCAACACTTTATTCCACCGGAACGGCCGCCTGACCGGCGACAACACCGATGCGCCGGCCTTCCTGACCACGCTGCACACGCTGGGTTTGCTGAACGGCGTGACGGGAACGGAGAATGAACCTCCTCTCGGGCTGATTCTAGGAGCCGGCGGCGCTGCCCGGGCGGTGAGCCATGCCCTGCTGTCCGCTGGTTGGTCGGTGGCGGTCGCCGCTCGGCGGATGGACCAGGCGCGGCAGCTGGCGGGTAAATTTGCCGGAGCCCTCCAACCACCGGCGCCGCTGGCCCTGGAACCTGAAGCCATCGGGGGGTTCGTTGCCAGCAACCGGGTCGTCCTGATCGTCAACGCCACCCCGCTGGGGATGTCGCCGCAGGCGGAGGTTTCACCCTGGCCTACTGGGCTTTCTTTGCCTTCCAGGGCTTTCGTTTACGACCTGGTCTACAACCCGCCCGAGACGGCGCTGCTGCGCGCCGCGCGGGCCGCGGGACTCACCGGGATAAATGGGCTGCCCATGCTGGTTGAGCAAGCCGCTCTGGCCTTCGAATGCTGGACCGGCCTCAGTCCATCTCGCCAGGCTATGCTGGATGCTGTCAGGACGTGAAGATGATGCCGCTTTCCCACCGCATGGAACTTTTGGCCCCCAATTACTACGCCAACCTGGGCGAAAAGATCGCCGCGATCCAGGCCGGCGGCGGCGATGTGATCCGCCTGGATATCGGTTCTCCGGACCTGCCGCCCGCCGGGCACATTGTCGCGGCTTTGGTAGGTTCGGCCGCCAAGGCAGACAGCCACGGATACCAGCCTCACCAAGGGACCCTGCCGCTGCGCCGGGCTTGGGCAGGGATGTACCGGCGAGTCCACCAGGTTGCGCTCGACCCTGGGAGCGAGGTCCTGCCGTTGCTGGGCTCCAAGGAGGGCATCTTCCACCTGACGCTGGCGCTGGTAGATCCCGGGCAGGTGGTTTTGACGCCGGACCCGGGGTACCCAACCTACGCGCAGGCTGCCCGCTTTGCCGGAGCGGAAGCTTATCCCATGCCGCTGCTCGCCGAATGCGCTTACCTTCCCGACCTGGAGGCCATACCTCCCGAAACGCTGCGCAAAGCCAGGCTGCTCTGGCTGAACTACCCCAACAACCCCACCGGGGCAACCGCCCCCGCCGAGTTCTTCCAGAAAGCGGTTGCTTTCGCCCGCCGCCACGGCCTGCTGCTTTGCCACGACGCGGCGTACGCACAAGTGACTTACGATGGCTATAAGGCGCCCAGCCTGCTGAGCGTCGAAGGCGCGAAAGACCTGGCGGTGGAATTCAACACCCTGTCGAAATCGCATCATATGGCCGGCTGGCGGGTGGGCGCAGCCCTGGGCAACCCCGAGGCGCTGCAGGCCCTGCTCGCTTTGAAGCGCAACGCCGACAGCGGCCACTTCCTGGCGGTGACGGAGGCGGCAGTCAGCGCGATGAGCGCAGACCAAAGCTGGCTGCACGCAAGAAACCGGATTCTGCAAGCCCGGCGGGACGCGGTGGTCGCCGCGCTGCACGAGCTCGGGCTAGAGGCCGCCTTGCCGCAGGCCGGTCTGTATGTCTGGTGCCCGGTCCCTGGTAGATGGGCTGCGATGGACTTCGCCCTCGCCCTGCTTGAAGAGGCCCACGTCAGCCTGACCCCCGGGACGGTCTTTGGCCCAGGCGGGGAGGGCTACGTACGTCTCGCTTTGACCGCGCCGATCGAACGCCTGAACCAGGCCATGGCGCGCCTCGAGTGCTGGCTGGCTGAAGAGAAGAACCCGGAGGAAATGAATTGAAGGAGCCCCCATGCCATTACGCTACCTGACTGCTGGAGAATCCCACGGCCCGGCGCTGGTCGCCATCCTGGAGGGGCTGCCGGCAGGGCTGCCGCTCGACCATGCTTATATAGACGTCGAGTTGGCCCGCCGCCAGCGCGGTTACGGGGCCGGGCCGCGCATGAAGATCGAAGCGGACACGGCCCGCATCCTGGGCGGCGTGCTGGCGGGAGAGACCACCGGAGCGCCCCTGTCCGTGCTGATCGAGAACCGCGATCACATCAAGTGGCGCGGCAGGCCGATCGAACCCTTCACCAGCCCGCGCCCGGGCCACGCTGACCTGACCGGGGCGATCAAATACGGCTATGGCGACCTGCGCCCGGCCTCTGAGCGTTCCTCCGCGCGCGAGACGGCGGCGCGCGTGGTCGTCGGCGCTGCCTGCAAACAGCTGCTGGCCCAGTTCGGCATCCGCGTGGGCGGCTACGTCACAGCCATTGGGGAGGTCAGCGCCGAGCTGGACCACATCCCTCTGGAGGCGCGCGCCGCTCAGGCTGAAGACAACTCGGTGCGCTGCCCCGATCCGGCCGCGGCGCAGGCCATGGAAGCGGCCATCGGCGAGATCATGCAGGCCAGGGACACCCTAGGGGGCATCGTGGAGGTGATCGCCCTGGGGCTGCCCCCGGGTTTGGGTTCGTTCGTGCAGTGGGACCGGCGCCTGGAGGCGCGCCTGGGGGCCGCCGCGCTCAGCGTGCAGGCTATCAAGGGTGTGGAGATCGGCGCGGCTTTCGAGAATGCCCGCCTGCCCGGCACCCAGGCGCAGGACGCCATCCGCCTGGAGGGCGATCGGCTGACCCGGCCCACCCGCAGGAGCGGAGGTTTGGAAGGCGGCGTGACCACTGGGGAACCGCTGATCCTGCGGGCGGCGATGAAACCGATCGCCACCACCCTGACCCCACAGGTCACTGTGGATTTGGCAGCCGGTGAAGAGACTCACACCCAGTACGAGCGCTCCGACTTTTGCCCGGTGCCCCGGGCGGTGCCCATCCTGGAGGCGGTGGTCGCCTTTGTGCTGGCCGACGCGCTGCTCGAAAAGCTGGGCGGGGATTCCCTGGTTGAGATGCGGCCGCGCTTCGCCGCATTACGCAGGGCCCGGCTGGGGGACCTGGCCCTGGACGGGCAGCCGCGCGTCTTCTGGCCGGGTGAAGCGGAGTAGACCAGCAACCATGCCCGCAGATGAGTGGATCTTCCTGTACGGCCCTCCCGGGGTCGGCAAGAGCGCAGTGGGCAGACGGCTGGCCCAAGACCTGGCGCTGCCTTTCTATGACCTGGATGCTGAGGTCGAAGCCCGCAGCGGCGCCGCCATCCCCGAGATCTTCGCCCGGGAAGGCGAAGCCGGCTTTCGAACCTGGGAGCGCCGGGCGCTGGACGCGCTGCTGGATAACACGACTGGTGTCATCGCCCTGGGCGGCGGCACGCTGCTCGCCGAAGGCCTTCGCTCCCGCGTTGAAGCGACCGGGCTGGTCTTAAGCCTGGAGGCGCCGCCGGAGACCCTGCTGGAACATCTTACCTCGTCAAGTGACGAGCGCCCGCTGCTCTCCGGGGATATAAAAGCTCGCCTGGAGGATCTGACGGCGGCTCGAGCCGGTCACTACCGCTCCTTTCCTCTCCGGCTGGAAGCGGGTAACGGTGCGCCGGGAGAAATCGCCTGGCTGGCCCAGATGCGCCTGGGTCGTTTTCACGTGCGCGGCATGGGTCCCCAGGGTTACGATGTGATCATCCGTCCAGATGGCCTGGAAGCAGTGGGGGAGGCCTTGCGAAGGCGCGGCCTGCGCGGTCCTGTCGCAGTGGTGAGCGACGGTAACGTCGCCCCACACTACGCGGCTCGGCTGGAGGGCTCCCTGCGATCCGCCGGCCTGTCCTCCCGGCTGGCGACCATCCCGGCAGGCGAGAGCTATAAAACTTTGGAGACGCTGACGGCGCTGTGGGAGGGGTTTATCCGGGCGGGGCTGGCGCGCAGCAGCACGGTCGTGGCGCTGGGCGGCGGGGTGGTCGGCGATTTAGCCGGATTTGCCGCCGCGGCTTACCTGCGCGGAGTGGTCTGGGTCGCGGTCCCCACTTCGCTGCTGGCCATGGTGGACGCCAGCCTGGGCGGCAAGACTGGGGCTAATCTTCCGCACGGGAAAAACCTGGTGGGCGCTTTTCACCCACCGCGGTTGGTTCTGGCCGATCCCGGAACGCTCGATACCCTGCCGGAGGCCGAACTGCGCTCCGGAATGGCGGAGGTGGTCAAGGCCGGGGTGATCGGCGACGAGGGGCTCTTCGAACTTTGCGCCTGGGGCTGGGAGGCGGTCACAGCCGCCAGTGACGAGGTTGTGCGGCGCGCGGCTGCGGTCAAAATTCGGGTGATTCAGGACGACCCGTACGAAGACGGTGCCAGGATGGCGCTCAACCTGGGACATACCGTCGGCCACGCCGTCGAAAAAGCCTCGAACTTCCGCCTGCGCCACGGCGAGGCCGTGTCCATCGGCATGGTTGTGGAGGCGCGCCTGGCGGAAGACCTGGGCATCGCGAAGCGCGGCCTGGCCGAGACGATCGCCGCGGTTCTGAACGATCTGGGCTTGCCCACCCGGGTCCCCGCGTACCTGGACTCCGAGGCGATCCGGCGGGCGATGCAGCAGGACAAGAAGCGTACCCCCGAGCATCTGCGCTTTTCTTTGCCGGCGCGGATCGGCGCAGTGCGTGTAGGCCTAGAAGTCGATGATTGGGGGCCAATCGAGCGCGCCATGCAGCAGAGGAGCTGAAAGATGACGCCGAAAACCTACACCCGTGAAGTGCTGATCCTGCACGGACCAAATCTGAATCTGCTGGGAGCACGTGAGCCGGAGATCTACGGGCGCATCACCCTGGCGGAAATCGATAGAAGATTGGAAACAGCCGGCCAAGAACTTGGCTTGGGGGTGCGCGCGCTGCAGTCCAACAGCGTAGGCGCCTTGATCGATGCCTTGCAGGCAGCCCGCGGCTGGGCGAGCGGGGCGGTCTTTAATCCCGGAGGGTATACCCATACCTCGGTCGCGCTGCGCGACGCAGTGGCAGCCTTCGAACGCCCGGTGATCGAGGTGCACCTCTCCAATGTGTACGCCAGGGAAGAATTCCGCCACAAATCCTTGATCGCGCCCGTCTGCGTCGGAAAAATCGTCGGCTTCGGCTGGCGATCGTACACGCTGGCGCTGCGCGCCTTGGCGGGGATCCTGGCGGAAGACGGAGAGGACGCCTAGCTGCTCTCATCCGGGCAGCAGTTGAAAACCTGCAGCGGCACGTCCAAGAGCGCCGGGCACTTGTTAAGCGAAGAAGCCTGATTGGCTGGCGATCTCATCAGCGGGGAGAAAAGTAGCCTGCTCGACGGATAGCCCGCTGCGCTCCAGGAAAGCCTGCACCAGGTGATAGCCGATCGCATAGCCGCCGTAAGTGGGCATACCGCCAACGGGCTGAAAGCCGTGACGTTTGGCGAGGGCATCCCCGAAAATGTAGCCGCGAAGAACGTTAAAGCCAGTGAGGTCCAGGCCCTCCCCGATCAGCTTCCTGGCGGTGTCGAACTCTCCAGGATCGAACTCGGTGATGAAAAAACCCACTTTCTCCTCGCCAAAGAGCGCCGCGGCGAAGGATTCGGCCAGGCCCTCCAGGATGATGTAATCGGCGACGGACGTCTTAACCATGTCCCAGGGGAAAGCGCGCAGGCGGACCAGGTGGTGCAGTTCGTGCGCCACCAATCCGGAAAGCCGGGGCAGGTTATCCTCGTTCGGGTCCCAGAACTGGCCGATCAGCCAAGGCCGGGTCCAGTCGGTAGCGCCGGTGTAGCCGCGTTCGAAGGGGTTGGAGCGTTCGGGATCCGCCAGGACCAGCCAACCGGTGACCGTATCGAAAGGGATACGCCCTGCGTACGGTCCGAAGCGGGCGGCCGCAGTTTGCAAGGCTTCCTTTCCCAACGTCCAGGCATCGGCGGCTTCCAGCTTCGCCAGCAAGGCGGACATTTGTTCCGTCTGGTCGGGCTGCAGCCAGGCCCAGGCCTTTGCCCCGGCAAGCGGGTCCTCCTGGTCTCCGGAGGGCGCGGCCATCATCTCCATCATCGGCTTCCAGGGCTGGACCAGCAGTTCCATATATAGCTGCCGGCGGGTGTCGGCGCGCGGGGCAGCCAGGATGCGCCGGTAATATTCGTCTGTAGGGATCCATTTTGTATCCATCATTCTTCAACCACCTGCTTTTTGTTCGCCGCGCGGGTAGCCTCGTAGTTTAGGGCATAACTAACCGCGCTCACCAGGACAGTCTACACTATGACGTTACGTTAAAGTCAAGGGATGAATCGGAGTAGAAGTGGGGCCAGCGGGACAAGCCAGCCTAATTCATTATTTGGGTCTTGACATTAACGTTACGTGATGGTTTAGAATGGCAGCATGGTTACGGAAACGCGTTTTACCGTCAAAGAAATCGCCGAGATGGCCGGGGTGAGCGCGCGCACCCTGCACTATTACGACGAGATCGGCCTGCTCGAACCCTCGCGCAACCCGGACAACGGCTACCGCCTGTACACGCGGGCCGAAGCGCTGCGCTTGCAGCAGATCCTGTTTCTGCGCGAGCTGGGTCTCAGCCTGGACGAGATCCACGCCGTGCTCGACAGGCCGGACTTCGACCTGCTCAGCGCGCTGGAAAGCCACCGGGAGGCCTTGCTGGAACGCCAGGAACGCCTGAACGGGTTGATCGAGACCGTCGAGCGCACGATCGTACATTTACAAGGAGGTATTGATATGGATGTTAAGGACATGCTGACCGGCTTCAGCGAAGAGGAGCAGAAGGAATACGAAGAGGAAATCCGCCAGAAGTACGGAGAGAAGGAAGTGAACGAATCCGTGCGGCGCTGGGGCAGCTATTCGGAGGCCAAGAAACAGCAGATCATGGAAGAAGGTGGGGCCATCTACACTGCATTGGCGGAGGCCATGCCTAACGGTCCGGCCAGCACGCAGGCGCAGGAGTTGATCGCCCGCTGGCACCAGCACCTGCGCAATTTCTACGAGCCGACCCCCGAGATCCTGCTCGGGCTGGGCGAGATGTATCCCGAGCACCCGGATTTCGCCGCCTTTTTCGAACGCATCCACCCTGATCTCGCCGGGTTTATGCGGGAGGCGATCCGGTGTTACTGCCAGTCGAGCTGAAGC
>CAYNWK010000053.1:16236-26226 GCA_964400875.1 uncultured Anaerolineaceae bacterium
TGCCAATCGCGGTAGTCGCCGGTGGGGGCCTTCATCGCTTTGACGATCAACTTCTCCGGCAGGTTGAGCTTCTGCAGATCCAGTTCGCCGCCGAAAAAGGCGATGTCGCGCGGACCGATGCGGTCGGCGATGGGCTGCTGCGCTTCGGGGAAGCGCCAGCCTTTCATAAGCTCCACGGGATCGCCCTCGCCGGTCGGCCCGCTGGAAAACAGCCAGACCGGGCGCTCCGCCAGCGCGCTTTCTTTCTCCACCAGGAAATCGACCGCTTCCTTGCGCCACTGCCCGGCGTAGACCGCGCTGCCGAGCACGACGGCTCCGTACGGCGCCAGTTCGGAGACTTGATCCGCAGGCGCGACACGAATGGAATAACCGGCATCTTCCAGCGCCGCGCCGATCCGCTCGGCGATCTCGCGCGTGGCGCCGTACTTGGTCGCGTAAGCAATTAAAACGGGTTGGTCCATTGCATTTACTCCATTTTCAACAAGAAGCGCCCGGCACTTCCAATGTCGGTTACCTGGTTACGCATACTCAGCCTGCGCGTTCATCCCCCGAGAACCAGCCGTATCCGAGAGATTCCGGAAGAAGGCGGCAGTCAGCCAGACTGCGAAGGCGCCCATCACGACCCACGATCCGACCATGCCGATGTACACGCCGATGGGAAAGGTGATTCCGGCCAAGGTCTGGGAGATGGTCTGGGCGATCACCACGACGCCGATCAGCGTGCACAGGATCATGACCGGGGCGGCGAGCAGGTAGCCCAGCGGCTTACGCCGCAGCAGGCTGACTCCGGTGAGGACCGCTGCAGGTGTGATCACGGCTGAATCGAAGCCGTGGGTGAACAGGGTCGTGTAAGGGCCGAGCAGATCGGGCGCCTCGCCCGCCATCAGCGGCCCAACCAGTTCGCTCAGCCACAGGAACAGGGTTCCCAGGCCGGCGACGAACAGGAAGACCGCCAGCCCGCGGTGCGGCATGCCAGGGGCAACCTGTTCGGACAGCGATTGGAGATTGAACATGGTGAGCGCAAGGATGAAAGCAAACAGGCTGGCTGAAAAGAGGGCAGCAAAGACCAGGAACAAGCTGTTGAAAGCTGCGGAGAAGGTCATCGAGGCGCCGTTATACAGGAAATAGCTCAATACGCCGGCCAGCGCGAGCCCGCCGCGCAGGGATCCGCGACGGTAGAGAAGGAAAGCAGCTGCGAGCAGGGGCAACCCGAGAAATAGTGTGATCGCATCGGTCCCTTTGAAGGCCGCAGCAGAGAAGACCGTATCGCTGCGGTAGATGCCACGGCCGTAAATTTCTACCTCCTGGCCGTGGAGGGTCGTAAACGTATACGGCGCGCCGCCGTCATTCGAGAAAAGTCCGGTGAGGGTGGTCGCCAACGCCAGCAAGATAATCAGGGGCACGAGCCAGTTAAGGGCGGTCGCTTTCTTCATAAAAATTCCTCATCAAGAATGGATAAACGTGCTACGTTCATCAATGGGTTCCTAACTACCAATTAAGACGACAAGTGGAATAAGGGAGTCCAGGCTTGGATGGAACGGGATGTTATGAAGACTTACATCCGTTCAATATTGGAATTATTGTAAAGTGAACAATCTGTGGAAACCAGTGAAGACTATCAACAATCGCGTTGATAAAAGTAATGAATCGCACTGCTAGTCTTGCGTGTTTATCCCCCTTGGTAAGCAGCTAATGTGAGCGTGCTCCTAGTTTCTATTGATGTACAGAGATATGGGAAAAACAAACAACCAGGACAACCTCGCCAGGTCAGGATCAATAAAGGCCAGTCCGATTGAAATCGCAAAAATCACGGCTGTCGAAAGCGAGGCGAGGAGTTCGCTCATCCGCCGGTGCGCATCCAGGTGCGGGTCTACCAGGCGGTTGCCCCAGGCTGCATACCACCAGAGGGCCGCGTAGAACAGGGCGACGAGAACCATGGTCAGCGCGTAGAAGATGGTCGCCGTGCGGTTGCTGCTGTCGCTGAGCACGGAGCTGGGGAACGGCACGAAAGCGACCATCATCAGCGCCAGCAGGTTGATAAATATCAACCGGTTGTCATAGCGTTGGATCAGACGGAATTTGCGATGATGGCCGCTCCAGAACAGGCCGATCACCAGGAAGCTGATCACGTAAGCCAGGTATTTATGCCAGAGACCCAGCAACATATCGGCCAGCTGGGCATTGTCGAGCGAAGTGATTTCGGACGGCAGGCGAATCTCGAGCGCCAGGAGGGTGATGGCGATGGCAAACACCGCATCGCTGAAAAACACCAGGCGTTCGATGCCCAGCGACTCTCCAACGGTCTCGGCTTGCTGGACTGCTTCAGTTTCAATCGATTTGGGAGTTTTCGCTTCCATCGGTTCGGGCTTATTGTACTGCCATTTTCAATCGTTCCGCCAGGTGAGGGTCATATTGAAGCTTGCTGTCAACTCAATGGAGCTTCGTGGCAGGCGACCCAATGCGCCGGCGCCAGCTCACGCCATTCAGGGTCCTGACTGGAACAGAGCTCCATGGCGATAGGGCAGCGCGGGTGGAAACGGCAGCCGCCGGGCAGGTCGACCGGGTCCGGCGTTTCGCCCTGCAGGATAATGCGCTCGCGGCGCAGCCTGGGGTTGGGCACCGGCACTACAGAGAGCAGCGCTTTGGTGTAGGGGTGCTGCGGAGCGCGCAGCACGGTCGCGGTGGGGCCAACCTCGACGATGCGCCCCAGGTACATCACCGCGATGCGGTCGGCGAAGTGCACCACCGTGCTCAGGTCGTGGGTGATGAACAGGATGGAGATGCCGCGGCTCTTGCGCAGCTCGGCCAGCACGTTGAGGATCTCGGCGCGAATGCTCACGTCCAGCATGGAGACAGGCTCGTCGGCCAGCAGCACGCTGGGCTCAAGCACCAGCGCGCTGGCGATCACCACCCGCTGGCGCTGGCCGCCGGAAAGCTCGTGAGGCAGGCGGTCGATAAAGTTATCTGCCGGCTTCAGGCCGGAATCCTCCAGCGCTTTGATCACCCGGGCCTTGCGTTCGGCTTTGTCTTTCACCAGGCCGTGAACCACCAGAGGCTCGGCGACGATCTCGCCGATGGTCATGATCGGATTCAGCGATTCATAAGGGTCCTGGAAGATCATCTGAATGTGGCGGCGCATGGCCTTGAGGTCGCGGCCGTCCAGGCCGGTCACGTCCTGTCCGTTGTACAGGATCTGCCCGGAGGTAGGCCGTTCCAGGCCGAGCAAGGTCAGCGCCAGGGTGGTCTTGCCACAGCCGCTTTCCCCGACCAGCGCCAGCACCTCGCCGTCCCCGACCTCGAAGCTGACATCGTCCACGGCGTGGACGAAACGCTCGACGCCGCGAAACAGGCTGGTTTTGCCCGCCGGGAAGAGCTTGCGCAGGTGATCGACTGCGATGACCGGGGGTAGGTTCATCATGGCTCGACCAGGTGGCAGCTGGCGAAATGCTCACGGCCCAGGCGGTGCAGGAGGGGCTGCTCTATGTGGCAGCGCTCGAAGACCTCCGGACAGCGAGGGGCAAAGCGGCAGCCCGGCGGCAGCGCGTTCAAGCGCGGCGGGTAACCTGGGATGCTGGTCAGCTGGGAATGGGGTTTGGACAGGTCTGGGAAGGCTTTGAGCAGCTCGATGGTGTAGGGGTGCCGGGGGTGGTTGTAGACGGTATCGACGTCGGCGTACTCGGCGGTGACCCCGCCGTACATTACCAGCACCGAATCGCACATCTCCGCCACCACCCCCAGGTCGTGGGTGACGAAGATCACCGCCAGCCCCAGCCTCTCGCGCAAGTTAGCCAGCAGCTCCAGGATCTGGGCCTGGATCATCACATCCAGGGCCGTGGTCGGCTCGTCGGCGATGACCACCTGGGGCACGCAAGCCAGCGCCATGGCGATCATTGCCCGCTGGCGCATGCCGCCTGAGTACTGGTGCGGGTATTGGTGCGCCCGGTTGGGAGCGATGCCCACCAGGTCGAGCAGCTCCCCGACTCGGTCATCCAGGGCGCGCTTGCTCTCGACGCGCATGTGCTGGCGGATGGCTTCGGCGATCTGGGCGCCGATGGTGTGCACCGGGTTGAGCGCGTTCATCGCACCCTGGAAGATCATGGCGATGTTCTTCCAGCGCACCTCGGCCATCTCCGCCTCGCTGAATGCGAGCAAATCCTTGCCTTCAAACAAGATCTGGCCATTGACGATGCGCCCGGCAAAGGGCAGCAGGCGCATTAAGGAGAGCATCATGGTAGTCTTGCCGCAGCCGCTCTCCCCCACCAGACCCAGGACCTCTCCCTGCCGTAAGGTGAAGCTGACTCGTTCCACGGCGTGCGCCGGCGGCTCTTCGAGGCTGACGAAGTCAACCGAGAGATCTCGTACCTCCAGCAGAACCGGAGCGGGTACCTCTCCCGCTACTTCCCGGACGACATTCATCCCGGTCATTCGCCGGCCTTTAAGGCGATCATCTGCTTGCTGGCGGAAAGATGGTGCCATTCGAGGCGTGGGTTGAGCACCTGCTCCAGGCCGTGCCCGAGCAAGGTGCAGCCGAGCACGACCCAGACGATACCAAAGCCGGGAGTCACCAGCGCCCACCAGACTCCAGCGCTCATCGCCCCGCGGGTGAAGGCGTAGTTGAGCATCTGCCCCCAGCTCACCGTGGTCGGGTCCGAGAGGCCTAGAAAGCTCAGGGTGCTCTCGTTGAGGATCGCCAGCGAGATGACCAGCACGGTGTTGACCACGATCAGGGGCAGCACCAGGGGAAAGATGTGCTGGCGGATGATGTGCAAGTTGCCCGCGCCGATGGCGCGAGAGCGCAAAACGAACTTGCGCTGTTTGACCGCCAGAGTTTGCGAGCGCACCAGGCGCGCCGTGCCCGTCCAACCCAACAGGCCGATCACGAGGATAATGTTGGTCAGGCTGGGCTTGGTGATGGCGACCAGCACCACCGCCAGCGGCAAGTCGGGGATCACCAGCATAAAGTCGGTGAAACGCATCAGAACGTTCTCGACGCGGCCCCCGTAAAAACCGGAGACGATGCCGATCACCCCGCCGATGAACACGGAGATGAACGAAGCAAAAAAGCCGACTGTCAGGGAAACCCGTGATCCATAGATAAAGTTGGAGAACACATCTTTGCCGGCGTCGTCGGTGCCCAGCAAGTGGGCTGGTGAGGGTTTGGCGTAGATGTCGTCGATGGTGATGGGCACGGGATTCTTGGGGTCGTAAGGCGCGATCCAGTGCGCGAAGAATGCGGCGAAGAGGGCGCTGACCAGCATAAACAACCCTACCACGCCCATGCGGTTTTTCGAGAAGTTGCGCCAGAATGCGCCCAGGTTGGTAAGACCTTGCTGCATAGTTCAGTCCAGTTGGACGCGCGGGTCCAGGTAGGAATACAATACTTCGGCGATCAGGTTCGCCAGGATGACGCTGACGGCGAGCAGCAAGAAGGCGCCTTGCAGCACGGGGTAGTCGCGCCGCCCGACAGCCTCGAAGACCGCCCCTCCCAACCCAGGCCAGGAAAAGACCGACTCGATCTGGATGGCGCCGGCGACGGTAAAGCCCAGGTTGAGGGCGATCAGTGTCACCATGGGCAGCATGGCGTTCTGCAGGGCGTGATCCTTGAGGATCTGGAAGGTGCTCAACCCTTTCGCCTTGGCGGTCAAAATATAGTCCTCGGTGAGCACGTCGATCAGTGTGCTGCGCATGATCAGCATGTACTCGCCCAGGAACACGATGGTGTAGGTGATGGTCGGCAACAGCATATGGCGCAGCAGGTCGGTGAGTTCGTCGCCAAAGGTGGCGAAGTTTGTTCCCGGGGTAAGCTTGCCGCCAATGGGCAGCCCCAGGCGGTGGCTGCCCCAGAAAAGCAAAATGATCCCCAGCCAGAAGGTCGGCAGGCTCCAGGCCAACAGGCTGCCGAGCAAGGCGGCGTAATCCACGGAGGTACGCGCACGCCAGGCTGCCACTATCCCCAGCCCCATGCCCAGAATGATCGACAAAATCTGCCCGACGCCGATCAGCAGAACTGTGTTCCACAACCGCTCGCCCAGGATCTGGGCCACCGGGCGGTTGGTGTGGTAGCTGATGCCCAGTTCGCCGCTCGCCAGGTTGCGGATATAAACGAATAGTTGCGTGTCCAGCGGGTTGATGGTGCAGCTGCCGAGCTCGAGCGGGTTGAGCGACTCGAAGCAGTTGATCACCGGTTTATCCAGGCCGAAGCGCACCCGGATGGCTTCGACGGCCTCGCGGGTCAATCGAGGATCGTGGATGCCGGCCCGGGCTGGATCGCCGGGCAGCACTCGGAAGATGAAGAAATTGAGCACCATCACGAAAAGGACGGTGAGCAGCGCCCAACCGATTTTCCTCAGCAAGAACCGCAAACGGTTCACCGGGACCTCATGGCCAGACAATATGCTATGGAGGCGTCATCCCGGGCGAAGGCAGCGCCCAGAATGACACCTCCAGGTAAATGGTGTGGTCGAGGCCTAGCGGACCGGCTCGATCACCACTAGAGAAGAAACGTCTTCCAACGCCACCTTGGCTTGATCGGTGATCCAGCCGGTGAAGCGGTCTGTCCGGTAAGCCTGGACAGCTTGCTCATAGTACGTAACGATGTAGGGCAGGTCGTCATGCACGATCTCCTGCATCTGCCAGATCAAATCCTGGCGGGTATCCTGATCGAGCTCGGTAGCCTGCTGGGCATAGAGGTCGTCATATTCGGGGTTGGAGTAAGCCGTTTCGCTGTTGCCGGTGGGGATCTCATCGGTGGTCATCACGCTTAACAAGAAGCCTGGATCGGGGTCGGAACCCCAGCCCCATAGAATCACATCGAAATCGAAGGTCGGGCAGCAAACCGAAGTCAGCGCGTCCGGGTCAAGAGCCTGCAGTTCAAGCTTGACGCCGACCTGGTCCCACATCTCGCTAATTAATTCAGCCTCACGCTGGTAATTTGGGCTGTCGTTCGCCCAGTTCAAGCGAAACTCCAGCGGCTGTCCCCCGTCGGGCATCTCGCGCACCCCGTCATCATCAGTATCCAGGTAGCCGGCATCGTCGAGGATCTGGTTGGCGGTGTCAAGGTTGTACTCATAATCCTGGATGCTGTCGTTGTACCACAAACCCAACCCATCGGGTATCAGGGTCAGTCCGGGGGTTCCTAAGCCAAGCAGCACCACGTCGATGATCTTTTGTTTGTCGGTGGCGTGGGCTAACGCCAGGCGCACGTCGTGGTCGCGCAAGGCCGGGTGACCGGAGCAGACGCCGTCGTCAGGAGGGCAGACCGCTTCGTCCGCCAGGTTGAATATGACATCAGCCAGAGAGGGCGCAAAAGGAGAACCGATCACGAGCTCGATGTTCGCCTCATCCCGCAAGGTAGGCACAGCGGTGTTGGCCATCTCCGTGATCATATCCACCTGCCCGGTGCGGATGGCCTGCACCAGGGCGTCGGGGTTATCGAAGGTCTGGAAGACCACTTCGTCGATCTTGGGCGGATACAGGTAGTGATCTTTGACGGCCTCCAGGTGGACGAACTCGTTCTGCTTGTACTCGACCAGCTTGAACGGCCCGCTGCCGATCATCTCCGGATTTTCAAACTCGGCCGCAGCGTCGCCGGTTTGGGCGGACCAGATGTGTTCCGGGATCACGTAAAGGAACACCAGCTGGCTTTCCATGTTCGGGATGGCTTCGGTCAGGGTGATTACCACCGTGCTGTCATCGGGCGCTTCGACGCTGTCAAAATAGTCGGTGTAGACCGGCAGGAAAGGAAAGGCATCGCCTTGCTCCTGGTAAAAATTATAGGAAAAGGCGATGTCCCCGGCAGTGAGGGGCTCGCCGTCATGCCAGGTGATCCCATCGCGAATCTTGAAGGTCCAGACTAGGCCATCGTCTGAGGTGGTCCAGCTTTCGGCCAGTTCGGGGGTGTAGGTGCCGTCCAGCTGCAGCTGCACCATCGAGTCATAGACCAGTTCGAACAACGTGTAAGCCTCGGAGAGGACTGCCGTGCCCGGATTGAGCGTGTCGGGGCTGCCGGCCCAACCGATGCGCACAACCGCCGGCTCCGTCGAAGCAGGCTCTTGCGTGGGCGCGGACCCCGATGGAGCGGTCGCTTCCGCGCCGGCCGGCTGGGTGGCTCCCGTTACAGGCGTGGCTGGAGCGCCGCAGGCTGACAGTAGCAGGGACAGGATCATCAAACCGAACAAACAAGCCTTGCTGACTTTCATCTCTCTTTCCTCCACAAAAAGATAAGCCACAAACAGTTTTGGTCAACCTAAAACCGTTTGTGGTCGCTTGTTTATGTGCCCATAAACAACGAACTGGCAAGCTGCCGGTCGGCAGCCCCGTTGGGTGAGGGATGAACGTTTAGCTCATTGTCTTACGGTCTACCCCTCCTTGCTCATGAAATGAGTCAGTTGGCTCTTTGGGATTTACCATGCTAGGGCTAGAAATGGGGGTTTTTGGTGGTCCTTGCCCGCTACAAACCCCCACTCCTCCTCTTTTCCACGGTGATGCCCAATAGTCCAGCCGGGTTTACATATCTGGTGAGAGGGACGGGGCGTACACGTTATTCAATTGTCGGTTAGGCGGCGAATCGGGTCTGTAAGAAAATGGAGTCATGTTCGCCTTAATCAAGTATACGGGAAAAACAGAAATGCGCAATAACGAATTTTCACAAAAGTTTTCAGGAATTGTCTAAAACCTGTCCAGATCAAGGCTCTTTGGTGTTGCCGTGGTGGGGCCAGATTAAGAAACCCTTGTGATTTGATTATCCCTTTGCATGGCGGGCAAAACCGGATTGTCTTAAGGTAGAATCAAGCTCCCACCTCGCCATGCTGATCATCCCGGTAAGGCGACCGCACAAAACGGCCTCGCAACACCGGCGCACACCATCCCCTCCCTTTGTGGGTCTTGTCAACCAAACAGGCTGCTGAAATTGATCTGATCGTGAAGACATTATGAACCAACAGGCTTTTAATTTGTTCGTGAAACGTTCGGTGCTGGCGTTTAGCCTAGCGCTTCTGGCGTTACTGCCTTTTCCGCATCAAGGGCGCTCCCAGCCGGCCAAGCCAAATTTTGTCGTCATCCTCGCCGACGATCTGGGCTATGGCGACCTGGGGGTCTACGGGGCAAAGCAAATCCAGACCCCGAACCTGGATGCTATGGCGGATGAAGGCCTGCGCTTCACCAATTTTTATGCCAACTCGACCATTTGCACTCCGACCAGGGCGGCCTTGCAGACCGGCAGATACGCCATCCGGGTAGGGTTGGATTTCGTCATTCCGCTGGACGGACCGGGCAGCCAAAAGGGAATGCCCAGCAGCGAGATAACCTTTGCGGAGGCGCTCAAGGGCGCCGGATATGCCACCGCGATCATTGGCAAGTGGCACCTGGGACACCAGGATCAGTTCAATCCCACCCTGCACGGCTACGACACCTGGTTTGGCGTGCCGTATTCCAATGACTACAATAATGGAAATATCCCCCTGTACCGGGACACGCAGATCATCGAAAATCCTGTCGACCAGGACACCCTGACCCAACGATATACCCAGGAAGCGCTGAATTTCATCGAGGAAAACGCAGGGACGCCATTTTTCCTGTATATGCCGCACACCGCCCCACACGTACCGCTGCACGTCAGCCCGGCCTTCAAAGGCCAGTCTCCGGCAGGGCTGTACGGCGACGTCGTCCAGGAGATGGATTGGAGCGTCGGCCAGGTCCTGGCTAAACTGAAGGAACTCGGCCTGGACCAGAACACCCTGGTGGTTTTTGCCAGCGACAACGGGCCGTGGATTTACCAGGGGGCTGACGGCGGCAGCCCGGGGCCGTTCTACTGCGGCAAGGGCAGCTTCTATGAAGGCGGCGTGCGCGTGCCCTTTATCGCCCGCTGGCCCGGGATGATCCAACCGGGCGAGGTGGTCGATGATCTCGCCGTCCTCTTCGATCTTTACCCAACGCTGATCCGGCTGGCTGGGGCCGCGGTTCCAGCAGACCGAGTGATCGACGCTCAGGACA
>CAYNWK010000054.1:0-26190 GCA_964400875.1 uncultured Anaerolineaceae bacterium
TCTTGGGCTGCAGCACGTTCCAGGCGCCTTCGAAGAACAGGAAGGCGTTGTTGTCCGAGGCCGCACCGGCGTACAGGTACAGCGGATTGCCTTCCCCGCTGGCCTGGTCCACCAGGTACTGGCCCTGGGCTTCGCCTACTGCGATGCTGTCGAAGGTGACGTAGTAGTCCACCGCATCCGTCTCGCGGATCAGGCGGTCGTAGGAGATCACCTTCACCCCGGCGTCGCGGGCGGCCTCGGCGGCTGCCGCGGCGGCGGTCGCGTCCTGCGGCGTGATGATGATCACCTGAACGCCTTTGGTGATCAGGTCCTGCACGTTGGCCAGCTCTCGGGACGAGTCGCCCTGGCTGAACAGGATCTCGACGTCGACGCCTGCCTCAGCAAAGGCGTCTTTGAAGCGAGTCTCATCCTGGATCCAGCGGGGTTCATCCCGGGTCGGCAGGACGACGCCAACCTGGCCGGATAATTGTGCTGGAGGCTCCGCCCCCATATCCTCCAGGCCGGTGAACTCGCTGGCGGGCCAGTATCCGGAGTCGATGACCGCTGCCTTGACGTTGCTCTGGTCAACGGTGATCACCTCGGAGGGCGATGCCGGCACATCGATAGCGCCGTTGTTGTAGGTGGTGGTCTGCGGCGGGGTCTCGCCGTTGAGGTAAGCGATAGCCGCTGCGATGGCGTCCGACACCAGGGTGCGGACATCCTTCAACACGGTCATGGACTGCTTGCCGTCGATGATGTACTGCACGGAGGCAACTTCGGCGTCCTGCCCGGTGACCACGTAGCTGCTGACGTCCGCATCGGCGCCGAAAGCATCGGCGATAGCGCGCGCGGTGCCGTCGTTGGGCGCCAGGATGAACACGTCACCCTTGTCGTCCGCACTGGCGGCGGTCAGGTTGGCTTCGGCCAGGTTCTTGGCGGTGTTGAAGTCCCATTCGGTGGTGATCTGGCCCAGGATCTGGCCCATCTCTTCGCGGGTCAGTTCGGCCTTGTCCTGCAGGGCCACCGCCTCGCTGGAGTTGACGATGTAGAAGGTGCCATCAGCGATCTTGGGCTGCAGCACGTTCCAGGCGCCTTCGAAGAACAGGAAGGCGTTGTTGTCCGAGGCCGCACCGGCGTACAGGTACAGCGGATTGCCTTCCCCGCTGGCCTGGTCCACCAGGTACTGGCCCTGGGCTTCGCCTACTGCGATGCTGTCGAAGGTGACGTAGTAGTCCACCGCATCCGTCTCGCGGATCAGGCGGTCGTAGGAGATCACCTTCACCCCGGCGTCGCGGGCGGCCTCGGCGGCTGCCGCGGCGGCGGTCGCGTCCTGCGGCGTGATGATGATCACCTGAACGCCTTTGGTGATCAGGTCCTGCACGTTGGCCAGCTCTCGGGACGAGTCGCCCTGGCTGAACAGGATCTCGACGTCTACGCCCATCTCGTTGAACGCATCCTGGAAACGGGTCTCATCCTGGATCCAGCGGGGTTCATCCCGGGTCGGCAGGACGATGCCAACGGCGAGTTCGCCGCCGGCGGCAGGCGGCTCGGTGGGCTGCGCTGCTTCAGTTGTTGTCGGTTGGGTCGGTTCCGCGGTGGCAGCCGGCGCACAAGCCGACAAGAGGACGCTAAAAAGGATCAACGTTGTTATAACGAGCGTCAACGGACGATAGATCTTCTTGCTCATTACTTTCTCTCCTTAACTTAATCAAATGAATTTGTGGAGCAGGATCCGAGCATGGGGTGTTTGTCGAAGATTTTTTCACCTCCTGAGCAGTAATTATTGTATCAAATTCGGCGTTATGTCGAGGTGCGCTTGCCCGAGTGAAAACCATCAGCAAGCGCGCACATGGATGGAGCTTAAGTTTAACAGATTGTTAACGCCGCTACCCCCAAAATCCCCCTAAGGCGATTAGGGGATTTCCCCTAATTCAGGCGCAAACTATACACCCATCAGGACGCTTTGTCCATCCCATTAGAGAACCCGTGGCAACTCTCACCACTTGGGGGAAACAGATAATAGGGCGTCCACCAATTTCTGTGAGTTGCGAGCCCGCCGTCTCTGCAAGCCGGACGTTCTGGTGGGCGTGGCAGTCTCCCATTACGAAGAGCTGAGACTGCTTCAGTCGCTACGCTTTCTCGCGGTGACAGCTTAGTAGGGCGCCTTCCCCGCATGGTAAAATGCGCCCATGTTAACCGCGCGCATCTTGCTGGCGGACGACCATGAGATCGTGCGGGCCGGCATCCGAACGGTGATCGAGGAGATCGACGGGCTGCAAGTGGTGGCCGAAGTCGAGGATGGCCCCTCGCTGTTCGAGAGCTTGCGAGAGACCCGGCCCGACTGCATGCTGCTTGACATCAACATGCCCGAATTCGGACCGCTGCAGGCGATTCCGGAAATTCGCGCCCAATATCCAGATCTCAAGATCCTGGTGATCAGCGTCTATGATGACGAGTTCTACGTCCAGGGGCTGCTGGAAGCCGGGGTGAACGGCTACCATCTCAAGGACCAGCCGCTCAGCGACCTGAAGCTGGCCCTGCAGCGCGTGCTGGAGGGCGAACGCTGGATCTCGGGGCCCTTGATCGCCAAGCTGGTGGGCGGCGCCCGGGCAGTTTCCTCGCCGCCGCTGCTGACCGTCCGCCAGCGGGACATCCTTGGCCTGCTCCAGGAGGGGTTGGACAACCAGAGCATCGCCGCGGAGATGAACCTGAGCATCAAGACCATCGAGAATCACCTCACCCGCCTGTACCGGCAGTTGAACGTCAACAGCCGCCTGGAGGCGGTCAATTACGTCAGCCAGCACCCTGAAGCGCTGGGCGTGCAGGGTCACAAGGTCGTGCAGCAGCGCCCGGTCGAGCCGCCCCAGCCGCACGGGGTCGCCATCCTGGTAGTGGACGACAACCACCGCTACTTGCAGCAGCTGCAGCGCGTGCTCGGCAAGGTCCTGCCCAAGGCCGCCCTGTACCAGGCCGACTGCTTGGTCGAGGCGGTCCACCTGGCCCAGCACGTACAGCCCCAGTTGGTGCTGATCGACGTCGTCCTGGGGGAAGAGGACGGCATCCGCTGCGCCCGCCGGGTCAAAGCGGTCTCCAACCAGTCGCGCGTGATCATGATCAGCGCCTATCCCGACCGGGAGTTCCACCGGTTGAGCATCGAAGCCGGGGCGGTCGCCTTCCTGGACAAGAAGGACCTGGACGTGAGCACCCTGCGCCACGTGGTGGAAGACCTGATCGCTTGAGCCACGAATTTCGCAGATTATTCGGGGGACATCCAGGTTGAAAAATGAGCGAATGAAATTGGAATGTTTGATATTGTTCCTGGGGTAGGGAAATGGGATCTTTTGTTGCGGTAGAGCTCGTTTTCGACCCGGAGGCTGCCCGGCGGCTAACCGTTTTGCAGGACCGGCTGGCGGCGATCTACGGCGGGTCGAAGATCACCGAATTGGGCGTAAAGCCGCACCTGAGCCTGAATCTATTCCCCGACGGCGAGCCGGCCTTCCTGTGCGATGAGCTGGAAGAGCTGGCGAGGCGTTTCAATCCTTTCCCCGTTCAGCTGGATTCGGTAGAGAGCTTCCCCACCGCAGAAGGGGTGGTTTACCTTGCCCCCGATCCGAACGCAGAATTGCAAGCCGTCCACCGTCGCTTCCACGCTAGGTTGGCAGCCCACGGCGAGCCGGGCCACCCTTATTACCGGCCAGGCCGATGGGTCCCGCACTGCACGGTAGCCAGCGAAGTGCCCGCACAGTTGATCGGCGCGGTCATGGGGAGCCCCGCGCTGGCGGAGGCGTTCGGCAAGGTACGGGTGGAGGCGATCCAGGCCGTCGCCTACCGCCCGATCCAGGCGCTCTACAGCTTCCCGCTGAGAGGACCGCAGATTCCAGGCGAATAGATTAGAAGTTACGCAGTTGGTGAAAAAAGGTGAAGAATGTTGAACGATTCGAATCGGGAGATCAAGGCAGCCATGTTTGACCTGGGAGGTTATCCCACATTGGTGAGATCCTGTGGGGAAGGCGGGCCCATTCTGCTTCTCCACGCCGGCGTCGCCGACAGCAGGATGTGGGGACCCTTGATGGCGGATCTCTGCGATCACTACCATCTGATCGCGCCTGACCTGCGAGGCTTCGGCGGTTCTATCATCCCGGCTCGACCGTTTGCCTATCACGAAGAGCTAGGCTTGGTGATGGATCGGTTGGAGATTGATCAGGCTTGGATAGTGGCAGCTTCCTTCGGGACGAGGGTTGCAGTGGATTATTGCTTGGTGTACCCCAAGCGGGTTGCGGGATTGGTGCTGGCGCCTCCGGTCGTGGGCGGTTTCAAGCCGAGCCAGGCGATCGAGGACTTCAATGAAGAGGAGGAGCTGCGCCTGGAATCAGGCGACCTCGAAGGCGCGACCAGCTTGAACGTTCGTACGTGGCTGGCCGGCCCCCATCGCCAGCTCTCTGATATCGATGCAAACCTGCGGTTACAAGTAGCTCAAATGCAGCGAGAAGCATTTCAAGTGCTGATCCCGGAGGAAGCCGAGCTCCTAGGGACCGGTTTCGTTGCGTTGGAACGGCTCCATGAGATCGCCTGCCCCACCTTGGTCCTCGCCGGAGATAAGGATTTTCAGGCTGTCTATGAACACGCTGAGGATGTGGCCGGGAGGATACCCAACGCCAGATTCGAGCTCTTGCGCGGCGTCGGCCATCTGTTAAGCCTGGAGAACCCGGCCCATTTCAATAAACTCGTCCGCGAGTTCGTGATCAATACAGGCAAGACGGGATAATCTGCAGATTATCTGGATACCTGCTCTTAGATACTCATACAATGAAGATTCGAGAATTATTGCCCGCCGATCACGAACAATGGTTTCACCTGCGCCAGCTGCTCTGGAGCGATGTCGACGCGGATGAGAATAAACGTGATCTGGCGGAGATCAAGGAAGACCCGGCGCGCAACGCGGTTTTCGTGGCTGCATTACCGGACGGCGAGCTGGTTGGGTTCGTAGAAGCAGCCCTGCGCAAATGGGCCGAAGGCTGTTCGACCTCACCCGTTGGCTACATCGAAGGCTGGTACGTCCAGCCCGAGCACCGGCGCGCCGGCGTTGGCAGGAGGTTGATCGAGGCGGCCGAAGACTGGGCCCGTGCGCGGGGCTGCACCGAGATGGGCTCGGACGCCGAGCTTTGGAACGAGGTCAGCCACGCCGCGCACCGCGCCCTGGGATACACGGAGGCTACCCGGCTGTTATGCTTCAGCAAGCCAATCGGTGAAGGCGACAGCAAGTCCTGAGAAGGGCAGCAGGAAAGAAAGGAGTAGTTATGTCTGGTGAGACTGCCTTGGTGTTCGACCTGGACGGCACGCTGGTGGACAGCGTTTACCAGCACGTCCTGGCGTGGCACGAGGCGCTTGAGGAGGTTGGCATCGAGTTATCGGTCTGGCGGATCCACCGTAGAATAGGCATGAGCGGGGGACTGTTCACACAAGGCCTGCTGCGCGAGACGGGACATCCCATGGACCCAGCAACGCTGGATCGATTGCAGCGCTTACACGCTGAGTATTACGGACAGAAAAATCAACAAATCGTGCCGCTGCCGGGCGCCAAGGTATTACTGGCGCGGCTGACCGGGTTGAAGGTCCCCTGGGCGATCGCGACCAGTGGGCGCATGGAGTCAGCAGGACCGACCATCGAGGCATTGGAAGTGCCTGAAGGCGTTCCCATCGTGACGCGCGATATGGTATCGCACGCCAAGCCCGACCCCGACTTGTTTTTAGAAGCCGCCCGCCAGTTAAGCGTCGATGTCAAAGACACCGTCGTGGTCGGCGACAGCGTCTGGGACCTGCTCGCCGCGCGCCGCGCCCGGGCGCTGGGTGTGGGCCTATTATCTGGTGGATACGGTCAAGAAGAACTCGAACGCACCGGCGCTTACCGCGTGTATGAAGACCCGGCCGATCTTCTCAGGCACCTGGACGAACTGGGTATACGATCCCGGACCTGATTTCCGACCGGACCACATCAAGAAACAGTTAAGCATCGGGCCGAACAACGCTCGTAAGAGGCAGGCGCAGGGTTCTCATCTCCTCAGGAAGAGGAGAGCTCACCCCCGTGCGAAACATCCAGGCCGGGATCTCGCCGTCTGGTAGTCCAAAGGTATCCGCCAGGACCCTCGCCCCATCGGCGAACACGCGTTTGCTTTCAGCGGGATAATCCTCCGGGAGGACACCGGCAACGTGTTGGAATACGTGCAGGGATGGATTGGCCATGACCTGAACGCCGTAGCCGGACAGGTTGAGCCGCACCCAGGCCCGCAGAAACAGCCTTCCGACCCGCATCATCGCCTGTGGTTGGGTGCTTTGTACGGTGATACAGCCCATCGCGGCCGAGGACAGGACCTGCTCTTGCAGGGTCTTTTGCTGCGCCCGGAGAGGGCCACCAGTGCGCCGCGCAAACCGGCGGAAGCGCTCCGATCTGGCGACCAGCCTCATCAGCCGCGAGGTGAGATAGTTCACACCCAATGACTGCCAGGGCATGCCATCGCGCGTGCTCTGGACAGCTTCACGAGTCCAACGCACCCAAGAGAGCATCTCCGGTAGGATGTGCTTATCCATCCACAGGAATTCATCACAACGCAGAAGATAGTCCAACAAGTTCTGATCGGAGGGGTCCTGAAAATAGAGACTGCAGCCTTCGAATCGACTCGCGTCGTCCCTCACCTGGCGAAAGGCACCATTCGAGAGGTCCCCGCCCTGGTATCGCCGGCGGTCCGAGCAGCGGATCTCCAGCCCTGGTAGCAGTTCGTCAGGCGGTTCTTGAGTTCCGCGGAAGGATATCGCCGTCCAGGGTGCGTCCAGGCGTCTAGCATCGTATCGGAAGTCCACTTCAGCCGCAAGCCCTTCGCTGCTGGCGGCGATCGCAAGACACTCCACCAGGCATCCCAGACCAACCATAGAAACATAGTTGCCTGCATTGCCACGCCGGCGATCACGTTCCCCATCGCGGAAGATTAAGAGGCGATCCCCATCCCAACGAAAATAGAACGGCTGGGCATTGTCAACGTTTGGAGCCGTCACTCCCAACTCTAGAATACGCCGCCTCGTCGCATTATTCATTGCGCTACCCTCAGTTTACTTTACACTGTGTAAATTGACATACTGTAAAGTTTAGCCTATACTTTACAGTATGTCAAGTGGTGACCCGGAAACTCGAAAACGTATCTTAGAAGCCACCCGCGAGCTGGTCGAACACAGCCGAGGCAAGGCTGTGCGCATGGAAGATATCGCCCGGCGGGCAGGGGTATCCCGCCAGGCCCTTTATCTGCACTTCGGTTCGCGAATGGATTTGATGGTGGCGACCGTCCAGCACGTGGACGAAGCCGGCGGCTTCTTTGATCGGACGCGGCACGTGCGCGAAGCGGAAAACGGCGTGGCCGCGCTGAACCTCTTCGTTGCGTTCTGGGCAGATTACGTACCCGGCGTCTTCGGATTGGCGAAGATACTGCTGGCGACCCGGGAAACCGACCCGGCGGCCGCCGCAGCCTGGGCCGACCGCACCAACGGGTTGTGGAATATCTTCCATTACCTGACGAAGTGGATCGAGCGGGATGGGATGCTGGCCTCCCAATGGACACCCGAAACGGCAGCTGATATGGTGTGGACATTGATTTCGGTTCAGTCCTGGGAGAGTCTCGTTATCGAGAGAGGCTGGTCACAGGAGGAATACGTCGAGCGGATCCAGGAAACCCTGCGCCGCGTATTGATCAGGGCCGATTAGATGCACCGTGACCTATAATCGAATATGAGCGACAAGGTCCTGGTTACCGGCTCAGGCGATCTAAAGGTCACGAGAAATGTCTATAGAATTGTCGTTAACTTATCGCACGATCAAATCGTCCGTGAAATTCATCAGCGACCAGGCCTTATTCCCATCGACATAGACGAAGATAAACATAAGTTAGTCTGGTTCGACGTCGGCGACCATCATCTGGCCGAGAGCTACTTTTTCATCTCAACAAAGTCGCTGATTTCGAGCCAAGAAAAACCCATCCTTTTTGCCACGGAATTAAATACACTTGAGTCTGACGAAATTTTGGCAGACTTTGTCTACCCGACCGGTTTTATCTTTCATATGGGCAGATGCGGCTCGACGGTGCTATCCAAAGCGCTGGCCCGGTCGCCGCATGATCTCGTGATCAGTGAAGCCCCGCCGCATTACCTGATTTGGAAATTCTTGCAGGGGGATTGGCTCAAGCCGCTTGATTACAGTCAGGAGAATTTCACGATTTACAGGAATCTCATACTGGCGATGGGCCGCAGGCGATTATCAGACCAGTTGGCCCACTTCATCAAATACACTACGTATAACATCCTGCTAATCGAATTCATCCACGCTGTTTTTCCTGACGTACCCTGCCTCTTCCTGTATCGCGACCCAGCAGAAGTGATGGTGTCCTATCTCAGGAAAGGTACGGGCTGGTTCAGATTCAAAAACGCAGAGCTCGGAGCCTTTACGACGGGTTGCTCCATCGAAGAAACCAGGGCGATGAACCAAATGGCTTTCATCGAAAAATTCTTAATCCGGTTCATCTCAGCAGCTTTGAATGCCTCTGTTGAAGATTTGCATTTCCTCAACTACGATCAACTCACCCCGCGAAATTTTGAAGCAATTCTGAACGTTTTTAACTACACCATATCTCCCGATCAAGTGGCTTTAATGCGGAGGCAATTCAACTTCTATTCCAGAGACGACAGCGATAACACCCTGTTCGTCCCAGACAAAGACGCCAAACAAAGCGAGATCACAACCGAGATTAGAGGCTGCGTTGAAGAAGAGCTTACCAGCTTGTACGATCAACTAGAACGGTCTGAAAAGAACCTGGCGAGTATTTGGGAACAGCGATACCGAGGAGCCCAGTTCTAGGTCTGCCAATTTACTCACTGGGCGTCCTCCCAAGAGGCGTGAATGAAACGAACCCCTGGATCCAGGGGCTCGCATGGGTTACATACTTTTCGATCTGTACAGCAGGCGCTACTCCGCCAGAGGGGGCCCTCCGACCACCGGGGTCGGGATCATGTCTTCCAGGATTATCTCAAGGGCCATGGTGTGGCTGCAACGGCCGCGGGTTATAAAGAAGTCGCAGTCACATTCAAATTCTCCATCATGGAAACGGACGGTATGGGGGTTGTTGGCACCATCAAAGGTAACCGCAAACGATTCAAAGCGGATACGTTCGCGTTCTTCAGCGTAGCGTTTCGCTTTTTCGATCTTACCGATCAACCCATAATCCATTTTATTTACTCTCCTTTTTTAGTGGATTGCAATTATCGAATAACGCTAACCCGCTATGAGGGGTTTCTCATCCCAAGATAGCCAAAGAGGACGCTTGTAAATGGTCAGAAAAAATAAAAAAGGCTCGCGGGAAGACACGCGTGCCTTTCTATCCCCAACCGGAAATATTCCTTTGTTGCTCCTCTCGCATATTTCCTGATCCTCCTATATTCTGTAATCAGTATAAGCCGACTCAAGAGGAAAGTCAACAGAGCGCGTGGGTGATTTAGATTCTTTTAAGGCTTGCGCCCCTGGGGGAGCCGAGGTGAGCTGGTCGAACGGCGTTCAACCAGCTCACCAACCCAAGGTCAATTCTTCTTCAATTCATCTTTGAGGATCATGCTCAGCACGATGCTCACCAGGCTGACCACCACGCCGCCGAGCAGCGCAGCCCAGAAGTTATCCACGGTGAAGCCGACGCCAAAAGCATTGCCGATCAATCCGGACAGGTAAAAGAGCAGGGTGTTGATCAGCAGCGTGAACAGCCCCAAGGTGAGAATAATCAACGGGCAGGTCAAGATGGTCAGCAAGGGGCGCAGCAAGGCGTTGACCAGGCCGAAGATCAGGGCCAGCCAGATAAACGAGAGCCAGTTGGGGTTTTGGGCTACGACACCGGGCACAAGGTAGATGGCGGCGTAGAGCGCCACCGTGTTGATCGCCCAGCGAATAATGAAACGATTCATCAGCGTTCTCCTTTCAGAATAAGACTTACTCGGTTGGGGGAGGGCGAAACCATCCCAAATTCCCCAAATCAATTCCCGAACTGCACAACTTCTACAGCTATCTCTTCTTTTCTAGCGCGGCCAGGCGGTCGGCGCGGCGGGTAGGCTCCGGCAGGCGATAGCCGCCGCTGCAGTCTAAGACCAGGCGGACGGCGGTGGGCAGGTTGATGCGGTGCCCGACGGAAACGTACACAGGGCGGACGTTGCTGCGGGTGTGCACGGCCATGCCGATTACCTCTCCATCATCGAGCAGTTCGGCAGTGCTGCCCGCCTCCACCTCCAGCGGAGCGTGTTTTCCGACCAGCACAGACTTAGCGCAACCGATGGCCGGTATGTCGAGCAGCACTCCCAGGTGGCAGGCCAGGCCCAACCGCCGCGGGTGCGCCAGTCCATGACCGTCTACTATTAATACGTCGGGAAGCCGGTCGAGTCGCGCCAGAGCCGCCAGGATTCCGGGAGCTTCCCGGAAAGACAGCAGCCCGGGGATGTAGGGGAAGTTAAGTGGTTCGTGCGTGGCAGCCTGTTGCCGGGTTTCGAGCGTTTCAAGGTCCAGGACCACCGCGGCGGCGACGATGCTCTCCCGGGTAAAAGCGGCGTCCACCCCGCCTACGGTCTGTAGCTGCTCCAGGGGCAGGGCTCGGACCATGACCTTTTCACGCAGCGTTTGCTGGATCCGGCGCGCCTCCGCCGGCGATAGATCCCACGGATGAGCGTGATGAAGCGATAAGGCCATGTCAATACGTGGAGAGACCGCCCGAATGCCGGGCCTGGTCCTCCGCCAGCCGGTAGAGCCAATAACCCAGCAGCGGCATGAGCAGCCCGAAAACGGTTACGACGACGATCTCGACCTCGATCGAGGCCAGTTCGGGAAAGCCCGGCGGGTAGCCCATCAACGTGGAGCGAAAGGCGTCCACGGCGTACGCCAGGGGAATCACCCGGGAGACCGCCCGCAGCACGGCAGGCAGCGCGCTAAAGGGGAAGAAATTGGCGCATACGACCAGGAAGGCGAACTGGAGCAGATTGGCCATAGTCTCGGCGGTGCCCTTAATTCGCAAGGTGAGCGCGGCAAAGGCGAAACCGATCCCGAAGGTGCCCGACAGGCTCATGACCAGCAGATAAAGCCCCAGGCCGGGGTTCTCGAAAGGCAGCCGGCCGATCATGAAGGCCATCAGCGCGGCCCCGGCAATGCTGACCAGACCGGTCCACAGCAGGGTATTGGTGACGCGGGCAACCAGGCTGGCGAACTTACTGGCCGGGCTGAGGTAGAGCTGCTCCAGGGTGCCCTGCAGCTGTTCGTTGCGCACATTGTAGCCGATAGCCCACAAAGTATCGCTGAGGAAGAGGAACAATATGAAGCCGTATACGGCGACCCCGGCGGCCGCGCTGCTGAAGCCGGCGTCTACCTGCGTTCCCGTTGCGGATTCGCGCGGGAAAAAAGTGCTGCCGCCCAGGGTGAAGATCGCCACGATCAGGAAGACCTGCCCAAAGGAAGCCACAAAATTCACCGGATAGCGCGCCATGACGATCAGCTCTTTGCGCGCCATGGCCCAGAAGGCGTTCAGGTAGTTACGCGCAGCGCTGCCCATAGACCGGCCTCAAAACTGACCGACGCCCTCGTTGCGCCGCAGATTGAGCTCCACCCGGCTGAACAACCAGTAACCGAAGAAAGGAGCGACCAGCAGGAAAACCCACAAGACGGCGAAGTCGAAGTACCACTCGCCAAAGAAGTAGCCAACCCCCAATAAGGAAGCGCGCACGCCGTTGGTCATCCAGGTCGGCGGGAAAAGCAAGGCCGCCGCTCTGAACACCGGGGGGAAAAAGGCGATCGGGAAAAAGACGCCCATCAAGAAGCTCACCCCCCACTGCATCACGTTGATCAGCGAATTGGCCTCTTTGACCTTCAGGATCACCGCGCCGAAGAGCAGGGTCATGCTGTAAAGCGGGACCAGACCCACCAGGATGAATAGAAATGCGATCAGGATATCGCCCTGAAAGGGGTTCACCCCCAGGATCGCGGAACCCAACAAATAAGCAACCACCGACGACAACACGCCGCGCAGGCAGCTGTACACTGCGGTGCCAGCTGCCACCCAAATGCGGTGGGTCGGGGTAAGGTAGAGCGCTTCCAGGGTGCCGGTCTCCTGCTCCCAACGCAGCCAGTTAGCGATATGCCAGAAGGCGTAGGAGACGATGGTGAAGGCGCTAGAGCCGATCAGCATGTATGCGACGTAGTTGTCGGTGCCGGTGTTCTGTTTGAAGACCTCCCCGGCGGAAGGGCCGGCGGTCGCCCGGCCGAGCAAGATGGGCATCGCTGCGAAAACAATGGGGATGACGATGTCCACGACGAGCTGGCCCGGGTAGCGGCTGATGTTAATCAGGCGCATGCGGGCGCTGGCCAGGACGATCGACGGGTATTTACGCCAGGCGGGAGAGAAAATCGTCATTTTCAGCGCAGCCGGGTGTCCTCTGCCAGGGTGCGGCCGGTCTTGGTGATAAAGACGTCCTCCAGGGTGACCTCTTCCGGAGAGATCTTGCGGATCACCGCGCCGGAGCCGGTCAGCGCGTTGATGATCTCGGGTAGGTAGTCGCGCTGGTTAGCGGTCACAATGGTAAGCAGGTCCCCGCCGTCTTGGGCCGTGCGGGTAGCCGTGCGTACCGCCGGCAAGCCCTGCACGGCGGTGAGCGCCTGGTTGGGGACGACGCCTTCTACGCGGGTGACCTGTTCGCGCTGGAGAGAGGCCTTCAATTCCGCCACCGTGCCTAAGGCCAACAGCTCGCCATGATCGATGATCGCCACCCGGTCGCACAAGGTCTCGGCCTCGGACATGATGTGAGTCGTATAGATCACCGTCTTGCCCGCAGCGTTCAGGTCGCGAACGATGGCGCGCAGCTCGCTGGCCGACGGCACATCCAAGGTATTGGTCGGCTCGTCCAGCACCAACAAGGGAGCATCATTGACCAGGGCTTTGCCGAACGCCAGCTTCATCTTCTGCCCAGAGGAATACGTCTCGACGGTGCGATCGGCAATATCGTCCAGCTCCAGCAAGGTGAGGATCTGCTGCGCTCGGCGGCGGCGTTCGGGCGGGGGCAAGTGGTACAAGGCGCCGAAATATTCCAGGTTCTCGCGCGCAGTCAGCTTCCAGTACAGGCCGCGCTCGCCCATCAACATACAACCAACGGTGGCGCGTACTTGGTTTTCCTGTCGCTGGACGTGATAATCATTTACCCAAACATCCCCCGAACTGGGCAGCAGTAAAGTGGTCAGGATCTTGATTAACGTGGTCTTGCCGGCGCCATTCGGTCCGAGCAGCCCGAAGATCTCCCCCGGTTCGACCTGCAGAGATACGGCTTTTAGCGCCTCGACGCTGCTCTTCTTCGAGCGGAAAATGCCCTGGCGCTGGCGGACGAGGTACTGCTTGGCGAGGTTCTCGATACGGACGGAACCCCTCACAGGTTTAGTTCCATCCAAACCAGCGTCTGGTGCAGTTTGAAGCCGACCTCTTCCAGTGACTGCGCCCCGCGGCCGGCCGGGTAATCCAGGGAGAAATTGCGCGCTCTCCCGAACACGCGGCAGACGTGCGGCAGCAGCGCCCTGATGGCGGCGTCTTCGTAGCGCGGGGGCGCTGCCAACCACAGGCTGTCGGTGTAGCGGGAGAGGGACTGCCAGACCATGACGCCCAACAACCGTCCCTGGCTGGTGGCGGCGAACTGTTTGATCTGGGCGCCGGTGAACAGCCGGTGGAGGATGCCACGCAGCCCGGGGCGCAGCGCGCGGATGTCCAGGGGCAGGTGCCAGGTAACCACAGGGGGGTACGCGCGCCGCATCCAGATGAGCTGCTCGGGCCAATGCTGGGCGCGGCGTGGGCCGATCTCGACCGGCTCGGCAGCTTCTTCATCCAAAGCGCTGACCGGCCTCGATCTGCTCCAGTCGGTCTCCCAGGTCGATCGCCGGGCGCGCTCCTCGAAACCGAGCGAGCGATAAAGATGATCCGCCGGCTGGTTATCGGCGCGCACGTGCAGCCAGGCGGCGTGAGCGCCGCGCTTGCGAATGTGTTCGAGGGCGGTCTCGGTGAGTTGCCGGGCGATGCCGCGCTGGCGGTAAGCAGGATCGACGGCGACGTTGGCGATCAGAAATAACCGCTTTCCCTGACTGGAAAAGGGGATCAGGCTCAAATTGCCAGCCAGGTATCCGTTCGACTCCCAGACGAAACCGGTCAACGGCATGGAAACGCGCCCGGCGACCGTTGCGGCCCAATGCAGGTAGCCCGGGTTGTCCGCGGCGGCGTGCATCTGCTGGATATAACGACGCCCTTCGGCGTCCAGGGTGTCGGCAAAACACAGCTCCACCAGGCGCGCGACGTCCCTCAGATCCCGGCGCACGTCAAACGGCCGGATCTCGTGGGGAGAGGCATGAAAAGAACGGGTGATCGCGGTCATAACGGAAAGAGCTTCGGCAATTTGCCGGACTTCAAGTTCTGATTTTACCGCACTGTATGCGGCTTTGACCACGGTTTAGGGAAGTGCCTTGGTTGGCGACGCCAGCCAATGCACATGCTCAACCAACTTCAATCGTTAAGAATTCTTCATAATATCTTTAAACAATTTTGTTATACTGGCAAAAGGTAGCCGGTATGCTGACAAAACCCACGATCCTGGTAGTCGACGACGACCGCAAGACGGTCGAGCTGATCTGCATGTACCTGGAAAAGGACGGTTATCTCGTCCTGCCCGCTTACGACGGGCGCCAGGCCCTTTACCTGGCGCGCAACAAGCAGCCCGGCCTGATCATCCTGGACTTGATGCTGCCACGCGTGGACGGCCTGGACGTGTGCCGCATCTTGCGGTCCGAATCCCGAGTCCCCATCATCATGCTCACCGCCAAATCCACGGAGGACGATAAACTGGTCGGGCTGGACTTGGGCGCGGACGATTACGTCACCAAACCCTTCAGCCCGCGCGAGCTGGTAGCGCGGGTGCGGGCCGTGCTGCGGCGGGCCAACGCCCAGGAGGACAGCGGTCCGGCCGAAATTCGATGTGGAGACCTGGTGGTGGACTTCGTCCGCCACGAAGCGCGCATCCAGGAAGAAGCCGTCCACCTGACTCCGAAAGAGTTCAGCATCCTGGAGACTTTGATCAAACAACCCGGACGAGTCTTCTCCCGGCTGGAGCTGCTGGAAAACGCCTTTGGGTTCGATTATGGCGGTTTCGAGCGCACCGTTGACGTACATGTGATGAACCTGCGCAAGAAGATCGAGCCGGATCCCTCTGAACCTAAATTCATCCAAACCATTTACGGTTTGGGATATAAATTCGAGAATGAACAAGATCTTTAGCTCGCTGCGCTTCCGCCTGCTGGTGACTTTTGCCATCGTCGTTTCCGTGGCGGTCGGAACGGTGGCGGTTTTCGCCAGCCGGAGCACCACGACGGAATTCCGCCGATCGGTGCAGGTCATCCTGGACTACCCCAACCTAAGTATTGACAGCAAGATCGCGACGATCAATAAGCACTTGAGCCAGCATTACGGTGAGCGGGACATCTGGGAGAGCCTGCAGGATTTGCTGGCGCGCATGGGGCAGACCAGCCATACACGCTTTGTGATGGCCGATCTGGACGGCAACGTGACCGCCGACTCGACCGGTGAATTTCTCAACTCCAGCATCAATACCGAACGTTCCAGACCCTTCGCGGCTTTTCTGATCGACGGCCGACCAATCCTGGCTTATCTCGTTCCTTTGGAAACCAACACACTTGAGGCGGTGGAGACTCGTTTTACCGGTTCGGTGAATCGCTCGCTGATATTAGCCATCGGCGCAGCAGGCGCAGTCGCCTTTTTGCTGACCCTGCTGCTTTCCCGCAGCATCACCGGACCGATCACCAGCTTGACCAGGGCCGCCCAACGCATGGAGAAGGGCGACCTGAGCCAGCGGGTACCGGTGCAGACTGGCGGCGAAGTAGGCGAGCTGGCCAAGGCGTTCAACGCCATGGCCGATGGGCTGGAGCGGCTGGAACAGCTGCGCCGCAACATGGTCACCGACGTGGCCCACGAGCTGCGCACACCGCTCTCCAACGTGCGCGGCTACCTGGAGGCGGTGAAGGACGGCGTGATCACCGCCACACCGGAGGTGATCGCCTCGCTGCACGAAGAAGCCATGCTGCTCAACCGCCTGGTGGACGACCTGCAGGAGCTGGCCCTGGCGGAAGCCGGGCAGCTTAAGCTGGAAACCCAATCTATCTCCCTAGCTGAAGTGACCGAAAAAGTCGTCCAGGTGATCGAACCCGCTGCAGAACAGAAAGAGTTGAAGGTAAGCGTGGAGTTCCCGCCCGTACTGCCCGCAGTGGAAGCCGATCCTGAACGGCTTGGCCAGGTGCTGCGCAACCTGGTGGTCAACGCGTTGACCAACACGCCGGCGGGGGGCGCAATCCGGGTGAGCGCGAAAGTGGTTGGAGCCATGGTAGCCGTCAGCGTTCAGGATACCGGCAGCGGTATCGCCGCTGAACATCTGCCTTACGTGTTCGAGCGCTTCTACCGGGCAGACCGCTCGCGAACTCGCGCTACCGGCGGCGCCGGACTCGGACTGGCGATCGTCAAACAGCTGGTCGAGGCCCAAGGCGGAGGCGTATCGATAAGCAGCCAGGTCGGTCAAGGCACGATGGTCACGTTCACTCTGCCGCAGGCTAAGGAACCGCCTGCCGAGGCGCGTTCCGTCGAGGCGCCCCCTGCGGCGGCGGCCCAACCTACCGCCATCCCGCAGCGTTAGGTGCAGCGAGAGCCTCCCAAAGCTTTACCATGAATAGTTGATTGCCGCACCCGCTACCGGACGGCGGGCTCAAGAAGGTTCTCAGCGGACCTGCGTTGATCTTTGCAAAGCCGCTAAAAAACAAATTCCCGCGTTACTCTGCGCTTTTTCTGCGTCCTCTGCGTTTCAACTCGTTCAACCTCATATTGACCGTGACAACTACTGGACACTCGTCGAGGCGATCCAGCTTGCGCCTACCGCGCTAAGGCTGTAAAATATCCAAACAAGTGTTCTGATTATCCGCAAACCACCGAAAGCCTATGGCACTGGACTTCCAACAAATCCACGAGCAGGTGCGCGAGCTGGGCGAGAGAGCCCCGGTGCGCGAAAGAGCGCTGCGCGCCAAGCGCCAAGCGGCGCTGAGCCTGCTCGAAAACCATGCCCAGGAGTCCGCCGCGTTGAACCTGCGCGTCGACCTGATCGTACAAAATTACGACGGCGCCCTGCGCTGCGCCCGGCCGACCGGCGAGGCGCTGAATGGGCGCTTTCTGACGCCGGCTCTCTCCGGACCGGTCACCATCCTGGCGGCAGACGGGTCGCAGATCTCGCCTGACCGCCATGCGGCGGTGGATTACTGTCTGATCAACGTGGGCGCGATCCAGATGACCACCGGCGCCCCGACTCCCCCACAGACCACGGTCAAATGCCAGCTGTTTTACGACGAGACGATGTATACAAGCGCAGGAGGAAAGATCACCGAAGCGCTGCTCGGGCTGCGGCGCGACCTGCGCGAACGAGAGCTGCTCGCCGTATTAGCCCAGGAGCTGCCCCCGCCGGTGATCACCCTGACGGATGGGCGCATGGAGCTGTGGGGCGCGGTGGATGCGGGCAGCATCACCGAGTTCCAGCAAAGCCTGCGGGCTTATATCCAAGCTCTGGAGCGTTTAGGACAATTAGGCGCCATCTCCGCAGCTTACGTAGACAAACCCGGGGCGAGCCTGGTCGTCCGACTGCTCGAGATCGCTATGCTGGAGGAGCTCGAACTGCCCGAGGTGCGCAAGAAGGCGCAGCTGCGCGGCGTGGGCGACCTGGACCTTTTTCAAGATCTGCTCGAACCGGGCGAGCGTTCGGCTGTGTTCGCCCTGCAGTCGAAATCGGCGGCGGAATATCGCGACGAACTGGCGCTGCATTTCTTCTATCTCAACGTGGGGCGCGCCGGGAACCCGTCGCTTTCCCGCGTAGAGGTGCCAGCCTGGGTAGCCCAAAACCCGGAGATGCTGGACAAATTGCACGCCGCCCTGGTTGAACAGTGCCGCATCCTGGGCAGCCGCCCCTATCCCTACCTACTGCACCGGGCGCATGAGGCCGCCGTGGTCAGCCGGGAGGAAAAAGCGCAGGTGGAGCAAATGATCGCCGGTGAGCTGCTGCGACGCGGGGTTCCCCTAGGTCGTGTTTCGCCCAAACAAGCCAATAAAGATCTTCCCGGGAGGACGAGGTATCCAGGATGACGACGATCGAGATCGGAAGATTGCTGCGCGCCGGCACGACCGGCTTCGTGGTCGGCTGCCGGGTCAACCAAATCGAGGCGCCTTCGTTTGGCGCGCTGGTGCGCGTGCCGCTGGAGGCCGGCTACGAGATCTACGGGCTGATCTACGACATGCACATCGACGACGACGGGCTGGTCCGCCAGCTGGTTACCGCCGACCAGGTGGACGAGGCGATCATCGCCGACAACCGGGTCAATCGCAATGTACCGGTGGAGCTGAGCGTGCTGGCTGCCGGCTACCAGCAAGACGGGCGCATCTACCACATGCTGCCGCCGCGGCCGCCGCTCAGCCTGGACGTGATCTACCTGTGCAGCGATGAAGAGATCTGCCGCTTCAGCGGCGAGGGGCGCTTCGGCTATTTCCGCCACGTGCTGCGGGCGAAGGACCTGCCGGTTGGGGAGCTGCTGGCCGCACACTTGCAAAGCGCGCGCGCCGCCCAGACCGCCGCCGGGAATCCGGGCTGGAGCAGCGCAGCGATGAGAGAACTGATCGCACTGCTGCGTTATGACTACGAGGCGCTGATGGAGGTTTTGGGAGCCCTATCAGGGGTACTTTAATTTTCGATTTTAGAAAGAGGTTTTATCTCCAAAGTCGGTATTGCTTTGGAGGAAGCGGATGAAACCCTGTATTGGATAGAAATATTGCTCGAAGCTGAAATCTTTCCCGAAGAGCGTTTATCACCTTTGATGCAAGAGGCGAATGAGCTTATTGCCATTCTCACTGCCTCGATCAAGACCGCTTGTAGATCAACCCATAAGAATTAAGAAGTTATCATGACCAATCAACAATCTAAAATCAACAATCCACAATCTGCAATTGGCTTCATCGTTGGCGGGGGGCTGCGGGAGAGCCTGCTTGCCCGGCTGACGGTGACAGCGGACCAGATCCAGGAGGGCGGGTTCGTGGTCATCGAGAGCGGCGACTGGCAGTTCTACGGCCTGGTCACCGACCTCAGGCTCGGCGCCAGCGACCCACGCTTCGCAGACGAGCAGAGCGAAGAACGCCTGCCGGCCGAGTTGGCTCACCTGCTGCACGGGCAGACCTTGTTCACGGATCTCGAAGTGATGCCGGCTCTGATGCTCGAACGCGGGCCCGAACTCGACAGCCAGGAATATGCTCGCTGGCGCCAGCAGATCGACCTGGGTCTGAAAGACGAACCGCGCCCGCTGCCGGTCAAGACCGTCCCGCCCCACCACGCAAAAGTACGCCTGGCCGGGCCCGGCGACATCGCCGAGATCTTCGGCAAGGCCGAAGTGCAGGGCAATTTCGTAATCGGCGAAACCCGCGAGCAGGGCCACCCGGTGTGCATCAATCTGGACAAGTTTGTGCAGCGGTCCTCCGGCGTGTTCGGCGCCACCGGCACGGGCAAGTCCTTCCTGGCGCGCATCGTGCTGGCCGGCCTGATCCAGTACAACCGGGCCTCCGTGCTGGTCTTCGACATGCACAATGAATACGGCCTGGATGACACCGCTTCGGATACCGGCGAACGGGTGATCGGGCTGCGCACGAAGTTCCCCACGCGCATGCGCGTGGTCGGCCTGGGCCCTGGCGCGCAGATTCGCGGCCAAACACCGGACTTCAACCTGGAGATCGCCGCACGGGATATCCGGCCCGAGGACATCGAACTGCTGACCCGCGAGCTCAACCTGAAGGAAACCACCCCCACGACCCTGGAAGCCCTGGTCGCCAGCTTCGGAGCGGAACACTGGTTTGCGAAGTTCAAAGCGATGAAATCCGGCGCGGTGATCGAGGACGAAAACGGCAAGAAAGTACCCGCCCCGGACAGCGTGGCTGCCTGGGCAAACGCCCGCGGGGTCAACGTGATGGCCGCCGAAGGGCTGTACTCCAAACTCGGGCGCGTCTTCCGCCTGCCCTACGTGGTGGAGAATCCGGCCAGCGACGGCATCGGCGAGATCATCAAGGCGCTGGAAGCCGGTCAGCATGTGGCGCTCTCCTTCGGCCGTTTCGAGCGTGACCTGGATTATCTACTGGTGAGCAACCTGCTCACCAGGCGCATCCGCCAGACCTGGGAGCATAAGACAAACCAGCACCGTTCGCAGCCGGAACAAGCCGAGGAGCCGCGCCCGCTGGTGATCGTGCTGGAGGAGGCCCATAAGCTGCTCAATCGCGAGATGGCCGCCCAGACCACGTTCAGCACCATCGCCCGGGAGCTGCGCAAGTATTACGTGACCCTGCTGATCATCGACCAGCGCCCGTCGCAGATCTATGACGAGGTCATGTCCCAGTTGGGCACGCGCATTTCCGGCTGGCTGGGCGACGACGACGATATTCGCGCCGTGCTCTCCGGTTTGGCCGGGCGTGAAGCGCTGCGCGGCATGCTGGCCCACCTGCAGCCCAAGGAGGAAGTGCTGCTGCTGGGCTGGGGTGTGCCCATGCCGCTGCCGGTACGCTCGCGGCGCTACGACGAGCGCTTCTGGGAGGAACTGCCGGGGAAGAAAGGCCGCAAGCGCAGCCAGGATGAGATCCTTGAAGAGCTGGGGTTCTGAATAATCCACAGAGTGTGCAGATTCCTAGATTAGATAGATTTGATTTTCACCACGAAGTACACAAAGGACTCCGCAGATCTTATCTAAAACAATCTTTGTGTTCCTTAGCGCCTTTTGAGTCCTTTGTGTTGAGAAAAATATGGAGTACGAAAAACTATCGAACGGTGAACGGGTCCCGGTCATCGGGCTAGGCACCTGGTCCATCGGAGGAGGGATGTCGGCGAACCGCTCGCACGATGGGCAGATGCTCGACCTCCTGCGCGCCGCCCTGGACATGGGCTACCGGCACTTCGACACCGCCGAAATGTACGGGGACGGGCACACCGAAGAACTGCTCGGGCAGGCCATCAAAGGACTGGACCGGGAAAAAGTCTTCATCACCACCAAGGTTTCCCCTTCCAACCTGCGCTACGCGGGCGTGATTAACGCTTTGGAAGGCAGCCTGCGACGCCTGGACACGAGCTACATCGACCTGTATCTGATCCACTGGCCCAGCCGTTCCATTCCACTCGAAGAGAGCTTCCGGGCGCTCAACCGGGCGGTCGAGCAGGGCAAAGTCAGGCGCCTGGGGGTGAGCAACTTCAGTTTAGGCGAGCTGGAACAATCGATCTCCCTGTCCGTTACACCGATCATCACCAACCAAGTCCCTTACAGCCTGACGAATCGGCGCTACGTCCGCAACGGCGGTCTACAGTACTGCCAGGAAAACGGCGTCCTGCTGACGGCTTATTCCCCATTGAAAGGCGGCGTGCTTGGAAGCCCGATCGTGCGCGAGATCGCGCAACATCACAGCGCCACTCCGGCGCAAGTCGCGCTGAACTGGCTGGTGCGCCAACCCAAAGTGATCACCATCCCCCAATCCACCGATCCCGGACACCTGCGTGACAACCTGGAAGCTGTGGGTCTGGAATTGGAGGCTGAGGAAGTAGAACGACTGGACCAGCTGGCTTAACTTGGGATCATGAGAACACTGAAAAAGCATCCCTTAACGGAAAAAATCTCGTCGGACATCTTGATCGAAGCGATCCGCGTCGAATTGGCGCGCCCGGTGCGAAAAATCGTGCTAAGACCGAACCGTCCTTTTGAGACCACCTTCTATCCTGGGGATGAGGCCGCAGGCAGCTTTCATGCAGGCGCATTCCTACATGGCAAGCTGTGCGGAGTCGCTTCGGTGATCCATGAACCGCCGCCTGGCCGAGATGACCCCGGCTCCTGGCGGCTCTGCGGGGTGGCTGTGCTGCAGGATTTCCGCTCCAAAGGGCTGGGTTCCCAGCTGGTTCAGACCTGTATAGACCAGGTCAAATGGCGTGCTGGTTCCCTGGTATGGTGCCGAGCGCGCAGCAAGGCGCTGGATTTTTACCGCCGGCTCGGCTTTCAGGCGCAGGGGGATGAGTTCTCAATCCCTGAATCCGGCCCCCATTTCATAATGGCGCGCTCGATCACGATAAATGAGAGAAAGCAGTGAAACTTGGGGAGAGTGTCCACTTCGAATGGGAGCGGTAAAATGAGGCTGGTCAATCGATCTACGGACGGGTTCAGGCCCCGGACTGGCAAGGCTTTTTCTTATTTTTGGGCGAGATCTGAAAGAAGGGCTAAGAGGAGGCAAGATGAGCACGCTACTATTGGCCGCCAGCGCTGACGGCTTGGCGGCATGCGAGCGGGAAGGAGAGGGCTGGCGCGAAATACGCCGGGGGCTCGATGGTCAATACGTCACCAGCGTGATCGCCCGCGAAGGCGTGATCCTGGCGGGGACTAAGAACGGCGTGTACCGCTCCGACGATTTGGGAGCTTCCTGGCGGGAGGCCAGCCGGGGGTTGGACATCCGCCACGTTCGCTGGCTGGCCTACCACCCCGAGGAATCGGATTTCGAGTACGCCGGCACCGAACCAGCCGGCATCTTCTTCTCGCACGACGGCGCGCAGAGCTGGCGAGGTTGCCCCGAAGTCGCCGAGCTGCGCCGAGAATTCGGCTGGTACCTGCCCTATTCCCCGGAGGCCGGCTGCGTGCGCGGCCTGGCGGCTCACGGCGACCATGTCTACGCCGCGGTTGAGGACGGCTGCGTGCTGGTTTCGCGGGATAAAGGCGAGACCTGGCAACTGGCTCTGGGGAGCCGCGGCCGCCCGGACCACAACCCGCCAGAGGGCCGCGTGCATTCCGACGTACACTCGATCGCCGTGCACTCCTCCTCGGCGGAATTCGTGGCAGCGCCCACCGGCGGCGGCTTCTACCGCTCCATGGACGGCGGCGCGACCTGGACCCCACTCTACGAGCGCTGCTACGTCCGGGCGGTGTGGCTCGATCCGCAGGACCGGGACCACATGATCCTTGGCCCGGCGGACAGCGTCGATCGCAATGGGCGGATCGAGGAGACCACCGATGGCGGGCATAGCTGGAACCCGGCTTCGCGCGGCATGGATGGGGTTCCCTGGCGCAGCTACATGGTAGAACGCTTCAGCCAGGTGGGCGATGAACTGCTGGCGGTGCTCTCCAACGGAGAATTGCACGCCGCGCGGCTGGAGGCGCTCGTATGGCGTCGGGTCCTACCGTTGCTGAGCAGCGTGACGGCTGTAACCGCATTGGAAATTTGAAGGCGAGGTGAGCATGGAAAACCTAGCAGGGAAATGCGCCATTGTAACCGGTGGCGGAACCGGTATCGGTCAGGGGATCGCCCTGGCTTTTGGCGAAGCCGGGGTGCGGGTGATGATCTGCGGGCGCCGCAAGGCCCCGCTGGAAGCGACCGTCCAAACCATCGGCGAGCTGGGCGGCGAGGGGCGTTACACCCAGGCCGACGTATCTGTCGAAGGTGACGTCGCGCGCCTGGTCGAAGCGACCCAGCAGGCTTTTGGCGGCATTGACATCCTGGTGAACAACGCCGGGATCGGCGGGGGCGAACCGGTCCACAAGCACTCGGTCGAGAGCTGGGACCGCATCATGGCAATCAACCTGCGCGGCCCATTCCTGATGGCCAGGGCAGTGCTGCCGGGTATGCGCGCCCAGAGTAGCGGGCACATCATTAACATCAGTTCCGAATCGGGCATGGAGCACTACCCCGGCGATGGAGCCTACGGCGTGGGAAAACACGCCCTCAACGACCTGGGCGAATACATCCAGCGCGAGAACCAGGATCTGGGCATACGCGTGGACACTATCTGCCCGGGCATGGTAGTCACCGAGATGAGCGAGGGCTCCGCCGGGTTGGATGAGTCCAAATGCCTGTATCCCGAGGATATCGCCGACCTGGTTGTCTGGCTGGTGAGCCGCCGCCCGAACGTCAAGATCGGCCGGCCGATCCTGATCCAGACCATGGAGAACCCCTGGGAATGAGCGCCGACCTGCTAGAACGGGCGCGCCGAGAGGGCGCGCCGCTGATCGATGGGGAGATAGTGACGTTCCTGTGGGCCGGGGAGGAAGCGCCCCTCCTGGTGGCAGATTTCGGCGACTGGGAGTACGACCCCATATCCCTGGAGCAGACTGCCCCCGGGATCTGGACGCACCGCGCCCGGTTCCCGAAGGACGCTTATCTCGAATACGGCTACATCGACCCGCAAAGCGAAGAACGCGTCCCGGATCCGTTAAATCCGCAAACCGTTCCCAACGGCTTGGGAGACATCAACCATTTCTTCTACATGCCGGAGGCGCGACCTTCTCCGCTTACCCGCCGGGCGCGGGGCATCCGCAAAGGAACGCTCACCCGGCATACCTTGCAGGCCGAATATATGCTGGTGGGGCACCGGCGCACGGTGTATCTGTACCAACCTGCCACGGAGGAGCCCTGCCCGCTGGTCGTCGTCTACGACGGCAATGACTACCTGCGCCGGGGCAAACTGCTGCCGATTGTGGACAACCTGATCGCCCAAAAGCGCATCCAGCCCATTGCGCTGGCGATGATCGCCAACCATCCCCAGGCGCGTTCGGTAGAATACGGGAGCAACGACACCACCCTGGGAGTCGTGCTCAGCCGGCTGATCCCGCTGGCCCAAAAGGAGTTAAACCTGCTTGATCCAGACGAGCATCCGGGAGCTTATACTGTGATGGGCGCCTCGATGAGCGGGATGATGGCGCTGTACAGCGGACTGCGGGCGCCTGACGTCTTCGGCCAGGTGCTGGCCCAATCCGGCGCTTATCGTATGGATAGCTTCGCCTTCGTAGTCAACGACCTGGCGCGCTACGCCCCCAAAGCGCCGGTGAGGGTCTGGATGGATGTGGGCGAGTTCGAATTCTTGCTCGAGGCCAACCGCGAGATGCACGCCCTGCTGTGCGAGCGCGGCTACCAGGTAGTTTACCGGGAATACCCCGGCGGGCACAACTACACTTCCTGGCGCAATGACCTGTGGCGCGGCCTGGAGGCATTGTTCGGACCCGGGTCCGCGGGGGAGGGCGGTCCGAGCTCATGAAACTGGCCACGCTGTGCTACCTGCGCCGGGATGGGCAAACCTTGATGGTCCACCGCAACAAAAAAGAGAACGACATGCACGCCGGCAAATGGAACGGGTTGGGAGGCAAACTGGAGCCGGGCGAGACGCCCGAAGCCTGCGCCATCCGCGAGATACGCGAAGAGAGCGGCCTGGAGGCGGGAGACCCGCGGCTGCGCGGCTTGCTCACCTTTCCGGAGTTTGCAAACGACGAAGATTGGTACGCCTTCGTCTTCGAGGTTGACCAATTCGAGGGAGAACTGATCGACTCGCCCGAAGGCGACCTGCGCTGGGTGGATGATGATCAGGTGCTCGAGCTCAACCTGTGGGAGGGCGACCATATTTTCCTGCCCTGGCTGGAACAGGGTAAATTCTTCTCGGGCAAGTTCGTCTATCAAGACGGGCGCCTGATGGAATACGAAGTTGTCTTCCACGAAGCCGGTCGATGAAGGCGCGCTTTGCCGGGTTGCGGTCAACCCGCCTGATGCACCGCCCGATCGATGCTGCCCCGCCTGTTTCACATGGCCCGCACGTTTAACTACCGCCTGGGCGCTTACCTGCTTGGCCTCTTATTCGCCCGTATGAGTTTCGCCATCCCTGTCAAACGCTTGCGCGAAACCGATTCCCTGCTGGCTTTCCACCATCCCAAGCCGAGCTACCCGCTGCATATCTTGCTGGTGCCCAAACGCGCCGTCCGCAGCCTTAGCGATCTGGGCCCTCAAGACGGGGACTTCCTCAACGAGCTCTTCCAAACCGTGCAAAGCCTGGTGGCTGATTACAATCTGGAAGAGACCGGCTACCGGCTGATCGTCAACGGCGGAAAGTACCAGGAGATCCCCCACTTGCATTTCCACCTGATCGCCGAAAAAGAACAGGGCGAGTTTTGAAGGCTCGCCCTGTAAATTGCTGCGCTGAGAACAACCTGGGTTACTTCCTATAACTGCTATAAATTCCTAACACAATGTCAGCGTAATAATAACCTAC
>CAYNWK010000055.1:0-7180 GCA_964400875.1 uncultured Anaerolineaceae bacterium
GGCGCGACGCGCCTGGACATGGGCTTCTTACCCGACGTGGTTGCGCCTTGCGAAACCTGCCGGGGCAGCGGCTTCAACCCGGAGGCCTGGGGGGCGCGCTTGCGCGGCCTGTCTTTGCCGGAGGTCTTCGCTCGCACCATCGACCAGGTTTACGCTGACTTCGGCGACCACGGTAATTTGCGCCGTCCACTGGAAGCGGCCCGCTCGGTGGGCCTTGGTTACCTCGTCCTGCGCCAGCCGGCCTACTCGCTCTCGGGCGGGGAAGCCCAACGCTTGAAGATCGCCGCCGAGCTCGCCCGGCGGACGACCACCGGGAGCCTGTATATCCTCGACGAACCCACCGTGGGCTTGCACCTGGAGGACGTCGGCGTTCTGGTCGGCGTGCTGCACCGGCTGGTGGACGCCGGGCACAGCGTCGTGGTGGTGGAACACCACCCCCACGTGCTGGCGGCCTGCGACTGGCTGGTCGAGCTCGGCCCCGGCGGCGGGCCGGATGGTGGGCGGGTGATCGCCAGCGGCGCCCCCGAAATCCTGGCTGTGGGCGGCACGCCGATAGCGCCTTATTTGGATGAAGTATTGAAGGTTGTTTCGCAGACAGGAGGCCGGGCGCGATGAGCGTGTGGCTTCCGCTGCTGCTGGCCGATCCCTCGCCGTGCCTGCGCTGCCTGGTGCTGCGTGAATTGCTGGGTAAACCCTCCGACGATCCGGAGGTCCTCGAATTGGAGGGCTACCGTAAGGACGACCTCCTGGTGGCTGACCCGCTGTCACTGCAAACGGAAGAAGGTTGGTTCCCCGGGGCGGACCCCATTCGCCAGACTGCGCATGCGCTGGCCCGCCTGGGCTATCTCGGTTTTGGCCTGGAACACCCCGGTGTGCGCCGCGCCGCCGAAGCCTTGTTCTCGGCGCAGGCCGAGGACGGTTCGTGGCCCCTGCCGGGAGCGTATGGGCGGGACGGCGAATCCCGGGATGCGGGCTACGACATGATCCCCCTCCAGACCGCTTTACCCCTGCGCGGGCTGGCCGCCAGCGGCTACGCCGAAGACCCGCGCGCCGAACTCGGCTATGAGTGGCTTCTCGCCCAGCGGCTGCCCGACGGCGCCTGGCCTACGGGCATGGCTTCAGGCAATTACGGGCGCGTGGCCGGCTACCGGCGGCTGCCGCATTCCGGCTGGGGCTGCCGCTCCAACACCACCGGCGCGCTGCTCTGCCTTGCGCTGCATCCCCGGCGCCGTTCCGGCGCTGCGGCCCGCCAGGCGTTGGACTTGCTCCTGGGGCGCGAGACCCGCGAAGCCCAGACCATGGGTTTCGAAGTAGCCCGCCTGGTCGGGGCTGAGGCGGCTGGCGGCATTTTCACCCATTACGCCATTTTCGACCTGGCTCTGCTGCTGGACTTGTGCTGGCGGGTCGGCGCCACCCTGGAAGACCCGCGCGTAGCCGGGCTGGTCGAATTCGTGCGCAGCCTGGCTGGACCTTACGGGCTGTGGGAATACGGCCCCCGGCCGCAAGCCTCCCGCTGGGTGACCTTCGACCTGCTGCGCTCGCTGTCCCGCCTCGATTCTGCCGGCGAGTGGATCAGCCTGGCGCCGCGCACCCCATTCCAGCCCTACCCCACCCCGCCCAGGCGATATTAATTGGGCCATCAAGGCGCCAGCCTCACCTCCACGCTGGCCAGGTGCAGGTCGCCGTCGAAGGCCGGGCTCGGATCGCGCGCCACGATCCGCCCGGGTCCGGCGGTGTCCAGCTGGAAGGGTATATCGGCGCTGAAAGGTCCGGGTACGCCCAGGTCGAGCGCCTGCACGATCACCGCCTGGGAGCCGATCACGTCGCCCTCCGCGTCCTGCACCTCGACGACCAGGGTCTGCTCGAAGCTGGCCAGCGCGAAGCCTTCCACGTGGGCCGTCCCGCTGGTCACCTCTGCGTTGTTCGCCGGCTCGTAGATAACGATGCGCTCATCGTGCGCTTCAGCCGTGGCGATCTCGGCCTCACCGGAGGGCGCCAGGGTCACGCCAGCCGAGGCCAGGTGGGTGATCCCGCCGTCCCGCGCGCTGGCAGCGTAGACCTGCAAGAACGCCTGCCTTTCTTCGGTAACCTCGAAAGACAGCTCCGCCTCGAAAGGGCCGCGCTGGCCAACGTCCGCCTGGATCTGGGTGGCGGACTGCGCCAGCTCTTCCCCCTCAGCCGAGACCAGGCGCACGACCAGGTTCTGCTCGAAGGTAGGGTCGGCTTCTCCGCGCACCGTGAGGGGGCTGACCAGCCTGGAACCAGGACCGGGCTCCAGGATCAGGATCGCTTCCTCCGGGAGGGTTCCAGCCCCGCTCTCCAATGTAGGTGAAGGCGCCGGTGCAGTCTCCGTGTTTACCGGCTCGCCAGGTGTGGGCGTGGCTTCCGGTGTCTCAGCCGTGACCGGAGTATTCGTCGCTGGCGCTGATGTGGCGCTGGGGCTCGCCGGAGCCGTCCCCGGCGCAGTGCAGGCTTGTAAGACGATCAATAGGAAAGCAGGCATAACCGTGAGGCGTATTTTTCCTCTCATTCAGGACCTCCTGTATGGGTCATTTCTTTGATCAGGTACGGGTAAAGAAATTTGCCTGGGTCTTGTACCTGGGCAACTTATTGAATCTGTTTAAGTCTATCGTTTAGACGATGCGCTCTGGGATCTCGTTCCCGAGGGCAAGCCTTACTATTTTAAGGAATCACAGGGCTTTCCACAGCTAGGGTTTTCCCTACCCAGCCTCAGGGATTTCCCCCATTGCATTTTGATCAAGATCATGCTGGTCAAGCGCAGATCCCCGCCGGAGGCCGGGCTCGGATCGCGCGCCACGGTCCGTCCGGGTCCGACGGCGCCTCGTACGGCTTATCGATGCGCGGGCTCTTATACATGTTCCCTCTTGACATTTTCATAAAGACGTGTATAATGTTTTCAGACTAGTTTGAAAAACAAACTGATATGAACCACAGACTGATTGGAGAATGCAATGAAACCCGAAGAGCTCGTTCGACTCAAACGCAAAGTTTATTTCGCCTATCACCAGGATGGCATCCTAGATCTGGTAGCCGGATCCGTGGTGCTCGGATTTGGCGCCGACATGTTGACCGGTAATATCTTCTTTTTGATGGCCGGCTGGCTGATGATCATGCTGTATATGATCATTAAGCAGCGCGTCACGATCCCGCGCTTCGGATACGTACGTTTTGATTCTGAAAAGGTTACCTTGGCCAAAGGCTTGGTCGCGCTGGTTATTGGGGTGCTTTTCTTTGTTCTGTTCCTGGCGTTCTATTTCTTTGCCAGCCGGCAAACAGCCTCCCCTGCAATGGAAGCCTGGATTCAACGCTACCACATGGTCCCGCTGAGCGCGATGCTGTTTGGGCTGCCCGCTCTGGCGGCCGCGCTAGTCTTGGGGTTGAAGCGCTTCTACTTATACGCACTGCTGGCAGTGGGTCTGCCTGCCCTGGGCGCCTGGCTGAATATCCCGACTTACCTCCCTATCATGGCGACCGGCCTGATCATCCTGGCCTTTGGTGCCGTGCTGCTGGCCAACTTCTTGAAGAGCTACCCGCTCAACAACGGGGCAGACGCCGATGTCATTGGATAATGATGACTTGCAGACGATCGCAGACCTGGACCGCATCGTCCATTCCCCGGCGCGGTTGATGATCCTGGCCTACCTGGCCGCCGTAGACAGCGCTGACTTCATCTTCCTGATGAACCAGGTCAACCTGACGCGCGGCAACCTGTCCTCCCACCTGAGTACGCTGGAAGAAGCGGGCTACGTCAAGATTCAAAAGGAATTCGTCGAGAAGGTGCCGCGCACGCTCATCCGGCTGACCGATGCCGGCCGGGAAGCCACCCAGGCCTACCGCGAGCAGATGCGGACGGTGGTTGAGCAACTTCTCGGATGAATTCCCAGGACTTCCCGCCGGCTGTGATAGGCTGAACTCTCCTCGCGGCGGCGGGTATGCGCACGAGCATAAACTTCATCGCGTCCGGTGCAACGCACTTCAAAAGTGCGTTGCACCAACTTTACCGCAAAGCTACGTTAGTTGCAAAAGTAAGACCCCCAACAGCGTCTTTTATCAAAGTAAGCTGGAATCAACCGATGGCGACCAATCCACCCAAACGGCAAGCCCCGAGACCACAGAGCTCGGTCATACGCTGGCTGCTTGATTCTGACCCTTCGATCCGCTGGCAGGTGCTGCGAGACCTGACCGGTGCGCCCGCGCATGCAGTCGCCTTAGAGCGCGCCAGGGTCGCCTCCGAGGGCTGGGGCGTTCAGCTGCTCGCTCTCCAGGGGGCCGACGGCCGCTGGGGCGGCGCGGCATGGAACCGCGGGTGGGACTCCACCATGCACGTCCTCATGCTGCTGCGGGACTTCGGTCTCGATCCCGCCAGCGCGGCGGCGCGCCGCGCGGTCGGCCTCGTCCGCGACCACGTGACCTGGCGGGGTGCGGGCCCGCCGGAGTGCGATGATAACCCCTTCTTCGCCGGCGAGCTGGAGCCGTGCATCAACGGGCAGGTGGCGGCGGCCGGCGCCTACTTCGGCCAGGATGTCCGCGGCATCATCGACCGGCTGCTCGGCGAGCAGCTGCCCGACGGCGGCTGGAACTGCGAGGCGCCCAACGGTTCGACCCGGTCGTCGTTCAACACCACGATCTGCGTGCTGGAGGCTCTGCTCGAGCACGAACGCTCAACCGGTGGCAGCCCGGAGGTGACCGGGGCCCGCCTCCGCGGGCAGGAGTACCTGCTCGAGCGCCGGCTCTTCCGGCGGCGCTCGACCGGCGAAGTGATCGAGCGCGATCGCAAGGGCGGCGCCGTGTGGACGCGCTTCGCCTTCCCGACGTGGTGGCATTACGACGTGCTGCGAGGGCTCGAATACCTGCGCAGCGCCGGCGTCACGCCCGATGAACGGGTGGTCGAGGCGATCGACATAGTCGAGTCCAGGCGCGACGCCGACGGGCGCTGGCCGCTCGAGGCCCGCTATCCCGGCGTGATGCCGGTCGAGATAGACGAGGGCGTGGGCCGGCCGAGCCGGTGGAACACCCTGCGCGCTTTACGAGTATTGGACTGGTATTCAGCGTGAGATTAATGCAAATGCCGCCGGGCTCCGGCTAGTCCGTAAATTCCACCTCCACCGTCATGCCCCAGCGCAGGCGGCGCCGGAAGCCGCCCGGGTCGGTCTCCTCTAGGCCGATCTCCACGGTGTAAAAGATATCCCCCTCCACTTCGGTGTAATGCAGGTCGATCGCCTCCATGCGGCCGCCGATCGTGAACCCCGGGAGCGCCGGCGCAGTCAAGCGGACCTGCTCGCCGATCCTCACGCCGGGGTTCTCGCCCTCAGGGACCTCCTCCAGGAGCGCCACCCACTCGCCCAGGTCGGCGATGCGGATCACGGGTTAACGATGAATTTATTCACGATCCGCCAGGTCCCGTCAATTTTCGCCAGCTGATAGCTTTCGAGGTATTTGCCGCCGAAATCAAAAAGGACGGTCGCTCCAACCGGGCTGAAGATATCAACGGCGAGAATAACCCCCTCCCCAAACTCAAACGGAGTGTAATCGGGGGCCACCCAATCATCGATGGCCTCTTTCATCGACATGCTGAAAGTCTTAAGCTCCCCCTTCTCGTTCTTGATGTACCCCATCATGTTGGCGATTTCCAGGGCAAAGGCACGCTCAAGCCGCTGGCGGTCCTTGCTGCGATACCCCTCGCAATAGTGGAATACCGTCTCGCGGATAGCCTCATAATCATTCATGGATATGCTCCTCATTGGCGTTTTCCGGACTCCCCCCACCCGCTGATCGTGACCTGCTGCCCGGGGGGGGTGAGGGCAGAAAGCCTGCTGGATATTATTTCGATACCTGGGAGCGTTCCAATGCAGCGGACCCGGGTCCTGTTGGGGCGAGGCAAAAAGACTCGGGTACGGCGGGGAATTCTCTTTTTGCCTCGCCCCAACCCCAAAACCTTCACCCAAGGTCCCTACTCGTCCGCAAACGCCACCTGCACGGACATCCCCCAGCGCAAGCGGCGCTGGATGCCGCCCGAGTCGGTCTCCTCCAGGCCGATCTCGACGGTGTAATAGATATCCCCATCCTCTTCCGTGTAGAACAGGTCGACTGCCTCGACGTGGCCGTTGGTTTCGAAACCCGGTGCCGCCGGAATCTCCAGCCGCACCTGCTCGCCGGGCTGCACGCGCGGCACGCTGGCCTCCGGGACCTCCTCGGCGACCACCTTCCACTCGCTCAAGTCAGCGATCTGGGCCACCGGCTTGCCGGCTGGGATCCACTGGCCCGGCTTGGCGTCCAGCTTCACCAGCACTCCGGAGAGCGGCGCGACGATCTCGGCTGCGACCAGCGCCTTACGGGCGGCAGCCAGGTTCGCCTGGGCGGCGCTCAGCCGCGCCCGGGCTGTTTCGAGCGCCTCGGGATCGGGACCCCCGCGCAGTTCGTCGCGATCGCGCCGGGCCATCCGCCATCGAGCCTTGGCGACGGCGTACTCGGAGCGGCGCAAGGCCAGGTCAACCGGGTCAACCGGCGCGATGATATCTTGGTATTTCTCTTTCGCGGCGTTGTAGCGACGCTGCTTCTCCGCCAGGTTCTGTTCTAACAGGGTGATCTGCAGCCTGAAATCGTGGCGGTTGGTGAAATACCAGACCAGGCTCTTCTTGTTGTTGAATTTTTTCTCCGCCCGGTCTAGCGCCTCTTGGGCCAGTTCGAGCTGGTTGTCCGCCAGGATCATGTTGGCGTACGCCTGGTCGACCCGTAGCTGCGAGGGCCGCTTTTGGAAGCTCTCCAACCGGTCGTAGGCGAAATCACGCTCGTAGGTCGCCTGGGCCAGCGTCACTTCCGCTTGAGCCAGGGCAACGTCCGCATTTTCGTTCAGATCATCCAGGGCCTGCTGGGCGCAGACCAAATCGAGCTCAGCCGAGTCCAGATCCGCCACTCGCTCTGGGTAGGAGGCCATCCGCACGAGCACAGCGCCCGCCTCCACCGGCTGACCTTCTTCGTAGTATACCTCAGCAGCCCGCCCCGGCGCGGCCAGCGCCAGCGTGACGTAGCGGCGCGGCGCCAGGTGTCCTTCCACCCGCAGCGCGCCGGCAGCCTGCGCCCCGCTTGTTTCCAGCGGCGCCAGGGAGAGGTCGGTCTCCGGGTTGAGCGGCAGGCAGCCGGCCAGCAGCGCGGCCAGCAG
>CAYNWK010000055.1:7280-25776 GCA_964400875.1 uncultured Anaerolineaceae bacterium
ACTTTGACGGTCATGCCCCAGCGCAGCCGCGGGTCGCTCTCTTCCAGGTCGATCTTGGCCGTGTAGGTCACGTCGCCGAAGCGTTCGACCGAAAACTGGCTGATGGACTCCACCACGCCGCGCAAGGTCAGATCGGGCAGCGCATCCGGCGTGACCGAAACGAACTGGCCTTCCTCGACCCGGGGGATTTCCATCTCGTTGAGGTCGTCCGTTTCCACCACCCAGCCGGAGAGATCGGCCAGGATCACCGCCGGGTTCCCCGGGATGGCCTGCTCGCCGACCTTGAGGTCGAGCTGCACGACCGTGCCGCTGAATGGCGCGACCAGCTCGGCGTTCGTCAGGGACTGCCGTGCGGCAGCCAGCCCGGATTCGGCGGCCTTCAGACGGGCCTGGGCCACTTCCAGGTCGTCCGGGTCGGGGCCGTCCTTGACCTTCTCGTATTCCCTTTCGGCCAGGGTCAGGTTGGCCTCGGCTAGCGCCAGGTTGGCCTGCCCAATGGACATGTCGATCTCGCTGGCGTTCCCCTCCAGGTTGTTGAGCAGCCGCACGGCGTCGTCGTAGCTCTGCTGGGCGGCGGCCAACTTGGAAAGCAGCTGGGCGCGGGTGACGTTGTCCTCCGGTTTGTTCTCGTAGGAGGAGAAATCTTCCTGGGCCTGTTCCAGGCGATCTTTGAGCAGCACCACGTTAGCCTTGGCTTCATCGATGTCGGTCGGGCGGCTGCCGTCCTCCAGGTTGTTCAGGTACCACTCGGCGTGGCGGACCGCGTCGCGGGCGTCGGCGACGCGCTTCTGGGCATCGGCCGCGGCGACCTCGGCGTTGTCATCCAGGGTCTCCAGAGCCTGCCGGGCGCCGACCAGCTCCAGCTCGGCGCTGGCGACCGCAGCATCCAGGCGCTCGCGCTGGTCGAGCTGGGCGATGGTCTGCCCGGCTTCGACGCGCTCGCCTTCAGTGACGGACACATCGACGATGGTCCCGCCCATGTTAAAGCTCAGGTTGACGGATTCGACCGGCGCCAGCTTGCCCTCGACAGTAACGCCCGCCTCGCCGACGACGGTGGGGATCGGGGTGGGCTCTTGAGCCGGCGGAGAGGCGCCCTGGCAGGCGCTCAGGATGAGGGCCAGGGCAAGGAAAATTATAAGGATTGTGGATTTGATCTTTCGATTCATGTTCACTCTTGGTTGTTCAAGTGTTCAGTTCACAACGGAATAAGGAACTGGGGAAATGGATGATAACTGCCTTTATTCATACGCCAGCACTTCGCGGATGGTCAGGCGGGTGGCGCTGCGCGCCGGCAGCACGCTGGCGACCACCGAAAGCAGGGCTACCACCACCAGCCAGATAGCCAGCCCGATGGGGGTGAACCCAAAATCGGGCGAGTTGCCAAACAGCGCCTGCCCCACGCCATCAGACATGATCGAGCTGATCGGGAAGGAGGCCAGGATCGCCAGGACCCAGCTGATCAGGCCGATCAGGACGCCTTCCACCAGCACCATGCGCAGCAAGACCCGGTCCGCCGCGCCGATGGCGCGCAAGACGCCGATTTCGCGGGTGCGCTCCAAAACATTCATGCTCATGGTGCCCGCCAACCCGATGCTGCCGACCAGCGCGGTGAGGATCGCCAGGAAGAGCAGCAGGGCGGTCAGCACGTTAAATCCTTCACTGGCGGTTTCGCTCAGCGACAACCCGGTGGTGATGTCGGCGACGTTGATACCGGACTGGCTTAACCGGTCTTCGATGGCCCTGCCCAACGCTTCCTGGCGGGCTTTGGTCAAATCCTGCTCGGCTGACACCACCCGGTAGGACACAGCCTTACCCGGCTGGTGGAGCAGTTCGGACAAATATTCGTAGCTGGTGTACGCGGAGAGCCCGCTGATCTTGCCGCCCAGCTGGAAGAATCCGACCACAACCCAGTCTGTCTCGTCGCCGTTGACGCGCATGCGCAGCGTATCGCCGACCTCCAGGTTGGGATAGATGTCGAAGAACAACTCGCTCAGGGCGATGGCGTTGCGATCGCCGGGCTGGATCCAGCGCCCGGAGATCAGGATGGGCTCGATCAAGGGGCTTTCTGCCGGCGGGGCTAGCAAGGAGACGCTCTGCCCCACCGAACCGTCCTCCAGGATCAATTCGGTGCGGGCGAAGGTCCACCCTTCCACGTACCCCACGCCGGGCACTTCACTGATCAAGCTGCGGATCTCGTCAACCGGGTAAGAACGATCCAGGGTGATGTTAACGTCTGCCAGGAAGTAATGGATGATCTGGTCTACGTAAGCCAGCATCGAGACGCGCACGTTGAAGGTGGCGATGAACACCGCCCCACCCAGGGTGAGGGTGAGCACCGTCAGCAGTAAGCGGCCTTTATGGCGGAAGGTGTTGCGCAGCGAGATCAGCAGCAGCAAGGAGAAATTGCGCAAACGGCTGACGCGCTGGTTGAGCCAGCCCAGTTCCGCCGGTTGGTCCTGGCGGTAGCCGCTCAGGGCCTCCTGGACGCTGAGCCGGGTGCCCTGCCACACCGGGATCAGGGCGGCGATTTGGGGCATGAGCACGGCGATGACCGCCTGCATGAGGGTGACCGCCGGCACCAGGCGCGGGCCAAAATAAATGTAGTTGATCTGCGACGTGAGGAACTCGACCACGGCGAAGGCCACCTGGTACGACAGCGGCGCGGCGACCAGGAATGCCAGCACGCCAAACAACAAGCTGAGCATTAGATAAATGCCGGCGACCTGATAACGGCGGGCGCCGACGGTCTTCAACACGCCGATCTGCTGGACCTGCTGGGTCATCAAGGCCTGCAGCGTGTTGGTGATCAGAAAACCGCTCAAGAAGACCACCAGCAGCCCGATGACCACCAGCACCGCCAGGATGGCGCTGGAGAGCGCCAAATTGGGATGCTCGTAATCGCTGCGCAAAGCGCTGCTGATGATCTGGACGCCGTTCTCTTCGACCGCATCCCGCACCCGCTGCGCCGTCGCCTCCAGCTGCGCCTGGTCGGTGCCGTCGCCGTCCACGGTGACGTACAGGATGTTGTACAAGTTGGGCGTAGGCTGCTCCAGCCACTCCAGGGTATCGCGATTGATATAGCCCTGCGCCGGGGCGTTGAAGAACCCGCCCGCGCCGCGGTACGCGCCAATGGTCTGGTCCTGGACGACGCCGACCAGTTTCACCTGCTTCGTCCCCCCGGAGGGCAGCTCGAGGGTGACCAAATCACCCAGGCTGGCGTTGGTATCGGCCAGCTTAAAGCGGTCGATGACGATCTCGCGGTCCCCGGGCGGCCAGACGCCCTCGAGCAGGGGCAGGCGGTTAATCTGCATCGCGCCCGGGTCCTTCATCGCGGTCAGCTCGAGGGCAATCCACTGCCCCGGGCTGGCTTCAAGGCGGACGCCGGCGCTGCGCACAGCCTGGGCTTGCTGCACTCCCGGCAGTTCTTGGACACGATCGACCAGGCCCTGTTCGAAGGGCGATGTCAGCACGTAGATATTGGCCGGGTTGATGGCGGCGTAACCCTGGCGCATGTCCTGTGGGCCAACGATGTAAATCGTGGCGATCGTCCCCAACGCAAACAACCCGATGCCGATCGAGGCCAGCACCAGCAGCGAACGCATGCGGTTGCCCCAGAGATCGGCCAGGACCTTGCGCCAACGCGGCCGCATCAGGCCTCCTCCTCATCGTTGGCGGGTGCTGCGCGCCCGTTCCATTCGGCCGCCCGCCGCCCGGCAGCCGCTTCCAGGAGCTTCCGAGAGCCCGGCGCTTGCTCCAACCAGGCGCGAAAATCACCCTCTTCCAAGTTCAAGAGCTCCACCGGTTCGTCTCCGGCTGCCCGGAGGGAGAATCCATTGCCTCCGGATGCTTGGACTTCGAGGGAAGACAGGTAGTCTCCGGGATTAAGGCGCTTTACCAGGACCTGTTCCTGAAGCGTGGGATGGGGAGCAGATCCGTCGCCAGCATCTCCCGCCCAGTTCAAGGCCAGCTGCCCGTTTACGACCAGGTTCAGCCCGCCTAGGGGCTGGTCCGCCCCGCCAATTTGTTCGCCGGGGGACAGCGTTTGCGAACGCAGGTTGTGGGTCAGCCAGAGCAGCTGGTGGTGCATCAAACGCGGGAACGCTTTGGCGACCCAGGGATTGACCAGCTCCCCGTCGGCGAGCAGGAGGGTGCGCGTGGTGCGCTGCGCCAGGCCGGGGTCGTGAGTGACCATCAGGATGGTTTTGCCCTGCTCGATCAATCCCGCGAACAGGTCGAAGACCTCGTCGGCGGAGCGCGAGTCCAAGTTGCCGGTGGGTTCGTCAGCTATCAGGATGGGAGGATCGTTGGCCAGGGCGCGGGCGATAGCGGCGCTCTGCTGCTGGCCTCCGGAGACGGCCGCGGGCAGTTTATCTGCCTCGCTCCCCAGGCCAACGCGGTCGAGCAGTTCCCTGGCACGCCCTTCTCGCTCGCCGGACGGGAAGGCGTCCGCCAGCGCCATGGGCAGCATGACGTTCTCCAGCAAGGTCAGCATGGGCAGCAGCTGGAAGAACTGGAAGACGATGCCCAGGTTGCGGCCCCGCCACAAGGACATCTGGTTCTCGCTCATCGTGTGGATCAAAGCATCTTTCACCCGGACGCTGCCCGAGGTCGGGTGGTCGATGCCGGTGAGCATGTTGACCAGGGTGCTCTTTCCCGAGCCGGATTTGCCCACGATGCTGACGAACTCCCCGGCGAAGAAGCAGGCGGTGACCTCTTTCAAAGCGACGAATTCCCCGGCGGCGTTCTTAAAAGTCTTGACGATGCCTTCCATCTGGATCAAGGCATCCTCACTGCAGCCCTCTGGAGGCAGGTAATGCAAATTGTTGACCGGGGTGGAGGTCATGACGAAACGACCTCCTGGCGCTGCTCGACCAGCCGGCCGTCGGCGATGTGCAGAATGCGGCTCATGCGCCGGGCCAGGCTGCGGTCGTGGGTCACCATCAGGATCGTCTTCCCAGCGCGGACGAGCCGTGAGAAAATCTGGAAAATGGTCTCCGCGGTGACGGAGTCGAGCCGGCCGGTGGGCTCATCGGCGACGATGATGGGCGGCTCGTTGGCTAAAGCGCGCGCAATCGCCACGCGCTGCTGCTGGCCGCCGGAGATCGCCGATGGCAATTTGTTAGCGTGCTCTTCCAATTCAACTTCGCGCAGCAGTTCCAGGGCGCGCCGCTCGCTTGGGCCGCGGCGGTAGAGTCCGCAAACATCCATGGGCAGCACGACGTTTTGGAGCAGGGAAAGGGAGGGCATCAGGTAAAAGGACTGGTAGATAATGCCGAGGTTGCGCCCGCGCCACAGGGCAAGCTGGTTTTCATTCAAGGATTGGATTGGTACGCCGTCCATCCAGACTTCGCCCTCGGTGAGGTGGTCCACCCCGGTGAGCACGTTGATCAGCGTTGTCTTGCCGGCGCCCGACTTGCCGATAATACCCAGGAACTCGCCCGGGTAGACGTCCAGGTCTACCTCTTTCAAGGCCTGGAAATCCCCGGCCGCGGTCTGGTAAGACTTGAGCACGCCGCGCAGGCGGATCAGCGGTTCGTCGCCCCTCTCCTGTGCGGCGTTCAAAGCCGGGGGAGGGGAAGCGCCGTTCTTGTTATGCGGAGATTTTACGAGAGAAAGATTCACAATTTTTCGACAAAGTGTTTTATAATGAACAATCTATTCATTTATTGACGGGGCGTCAGAGAATTATACGACATCATCTCCCCCTGTCAACAGAGCTTTTTAACCGGTGTCTAATTATGAACAAAGCTACCCAAAATGTCTAAATTAACTCCCGGCAAACCCGACCGGCGCGTGCTACGCACCCGGCGCAGCCTGCGCAGAGCCTTGTTTAATTTGATCCTGGAAAAGGGTTACGACGCCGTGACCGTCGAAGAGATCACTCGCCGGGCCGACCTGGGCCGGACAACCTTCTACCTGCACTACCGTGATAAAGAAGATCTTCTCATGGAGAGCGTCGGCGACCTGGTAGAAGGGCTCGTGGCCCAGCTGGCGGGCGTCCCTGTAGATCAGTGGAAGTTGGTGCTGGAAGGCCCCGCCCCTGGCGCTACCCCGGAGACGGGCATCTCTATCGCCTTTCAACACGTCGCTCAAAACGCCAGCCTGTACCGCATCATTTTACGCGGGGAAGGAACTTACGCGGCCATCCAGCGCCTGCGCGAGACGATTGTGCAGGCGATCCTGGAGCTGATCGAGAGCATCACCGCTCGGGAAAACGTTGCTTTGAAGCCCCAGGTGCCGCTGGAAGTCTTCGTTCACAGCCTGGCAGGAGCTTGGATCGGGCTGGTCTCGTGGTGGCTGGAACAGGATATGCCGCAGACCCCCGAACAGGTCGCCGGGATGTACTATAAGATGTTCTTGCAGAGCACGGGCGAAATCCTCGGCCTCTCCCCACACTGAGATTGCGAAAGTCCAGGTCCACACAAGAAGACCCGTTACCTGGAAAGGCATGAAGAATCACGCCAATCCCGGCAAGGTATAATGGATCTATGCATCCCCCTCTCGAACCCATCAGACGCCCTCTGGAAACACCCCGCAGCCGCCCGCGCAGCCGGCGGACCGCGCTGTTTGGCCTGGTTCTGGTTTTCGTCTTGCTGGGCTGCCGCTTCGCCCAGCAGCAGCTGCCCGGCGTGTTCCCCTCCGGGGCGGATGCAGGTCCGGGGTTGATCGCCTACGCGGGCGCGGACGGGACGATCTACACCGTCGACCGGGAGGGGAACAACCGCCAGCAAGTCAGTCCGGCGCAGCAGGGGGATAATCAGGATCAAAGCGAACTTGTCTGCCAGCAGCCCACCTGGTCGCCTGCCGAAGCCCGGCTGGCCTTCGTCTGCCTGGGGCACGGCGAGGACGGCTTCCAGACCGGCTGGTTATACGCCTCTCGAGCGGATGGGGGAGAACTGAACGAGCTCTTCAGCAGCGTGACAGACTTCCCCTTCTACCTGTACTGGGCCCCGGATGGCGAGCGGGTCAGCTACCTCACTTCCGGGGATAAAGACTTGCTGCACTTGTACATCGCCCCGACCGGTGAGGGCAGAGCGCGGCTGGTCAGCATTGGTCAGCCATACTACTGGATGTGGTCGCCGGACGGGGAAACCATTCTGATCCACACCGGCGGCGCCAAAAGATCCAACCCGGAAGCCCGCATCGCCCTGCTCACACCCGGCGAAGAGACCGGGGAGCAGGAATTCACACTCTTACCCGGGTTTTTCCAGGCGCCCGCCTGGTCCCCAGACGGCAGCGCTTTCCTGGTCGTGGGCCAGGACGAGAACGGGGAGGCTGGGCTGCTGCTGGCCGACGCCCAAGGCGCAGTGCAGAGTTCGCTGACCGCCTCCCAGGGAATGAGCGCCTTCGGCTGGTCGCCGGGCGGGGATAACGTCGCCTTCTTGACCCCGGACAGCCCGGATTCTCCCAGCCTGCTCCGACGACTGACGGTGCTCGAACCGGGAGAACCCGGCGCGCCGATCCACGTGCCCGAGTTTCCGGTGGTGGCCTTTTTCTGGGCGCCTGACGGCCGCCAGCTGGCTTACTTCGTCCCCCTGCTCAAGACCCCTGAAGACGATCAGGCCTCTCTAAGGCAGCCCCAACAGGATAATGAGTTAAAGCTGACCCTGTACGTACTGGACGTGGACAGCGGCCTCTCCCACCAGGTGACCACCTTCACCGCAAGCGGTGGTTTTTCCAGCATGCTCCTGTTCTTCGACCAGTACCAACACTCGGCGACTCTGTGGTCTCCGGACAGCCAACAGCTGGCGCTATCAGCAAAAGACGCCGCCGGAAATCCGGGTGTTTACGTGATTTCGGCTTCAGGGGTCGGCGGATTGCGCCAGATCGCTGAAGGCGATACCGCCGTGTGGTCCTTCCGCTAGAGCGGGGAGGCCGATTTTGGAACCCCACCCAGAACGCAAAACAGCGCTGGCTCCCCTCTTCTTCGCCCTCTTCTTCCTCTTCTTTTTGCAGCTGCTTACCGCCTTCATCGAAGCGACGTATACTTTCGGTCTTTTAAGCACCAGCCTGCCGCCCGAAGTGGCCAGCGTGGTGCTTTTTTTCACCCCCTTTCTCTTGCTACCCTTCCGGCGAGGCCTGCCCCGCCGGGTTTTGCTGCTCCTCGCCCTGCTGGCGCTCGTCTGCCGGGCGGCTCTTCCGCTGCTGAATCCCGCCGGTAAAATGCTGGTCGCCGGGTTGGGTACCGGCAGCTTTTTGCTCTTCCTTCCCGCCTGGCTGTCGCATCCGGCCGGAGGTCTTATTGCCAAATCGGCTCGCAGCATGGGACTGGGAATGGCGCTCTCCGTCGCAGGCATGATCCTGTTCAAAGCGGTTAATTCCGGGGTCGATATCTCATTCCAGCCAATCATCGGCATCGCCCTGGCGCTGGTTGGCGCGGCCCTGCTGCCCACAGCTATTACCGCAGGCGAACGGCTTCCCGAAGCCGAAGCGGAGAAACGCCCCAGCGCCTCCTTCGGGCGGGTAACGGGATTGAGCCTGGGGATCACCGGAACTCTGGCTCTGGTTTATTTCGCCTTCACCAGCCCCAACGTGATCGCCCGCTGGACCGGCGCCCCCTACCTTGCTATCCTGAGCGCCTGCCTGTTCGCTCTGACAGTGTATGCCGGGCTTCAGTCCGGAGGCTGGTTGTGGCAGAAACTGTCCCTGCCCGTCCTGCTGGTTTGGAACGGGGTCTTCACCGCCGCGCTGACCCTGACTATCCTGGCGCACCAGGTCGACTTTCCAGCCGATCCCGGGGCATACCCGCTGGCCGAAGGGCCCATTCCGGCTTGGGCGAACGCCGCCCTGTATTTGGCCCTGCTCACCTTCCCGGTACTGCTGGCCGACTTCACGCTGTTCGTCAGTGCGCTCGGGGGTGGCCGCGTATCACCCCAGGTGATGGGAGCGGGGTTCGGGCTGGCGGCGCTGTTCCTGCTGGCCTTGATCTTCGGGCACGTCTTCACCACGGTATACGACTATATCCCCGTGGTGGGGCTGCCTTTCCGCAACCGTTTTTGGCTGGTTCATTTCATCGCCGCGCTCGCCGCCGGACTCCCGATTTTCCTCCTGGGGAGGGCAGCCCGTGCACGCCTGGTTTCGTCCTCGAGCCCGGGAAACCCCTGGCTTTGGCTCACCGCCGTGGGCCTCATCGGCGCCGTCGCGCTGGGGTACGCCTCTCTGCGCAGCCTGAACCTGGGCTATTTGACTCTGGATAGCGATTTGAGGGTAATGACGTATAACGTCCAGCAAGGCTACAGCAAAACGGGTGAAAAAAACTACGCGGGACAGCTGGCGGTCATTCGCGCTCAGAACCCGGATATCGTCGCGCTCCAGGAGAGCGACACCAACCGGCCCGCCGGGGGCAACGAAGACCTGGTGCGCTACTTCGCCGACGCCCTCGGCATGCACGCCTATTATGGGCCGAAAACGGTGACAGGCACCTTCGGCATTGCCCTGCTGTCCCATTATTTGCTTCAGGATGCTCAAACCGTTTACTTGTTCAGCGACGGGGAGCAAGCCGCGGCCAGCCTGGCCCGCATCACGGTGGACGGTGAGCGGTTCAACGTGATCGTCACCCATCTGGGCAACGGCGGGCCGCTCGTCCAGCAGCAAAACGTGCTGGCCGAACTCGCCGGATTGGAGAACGTGATCCTGGTAGGGGATTTCAACTTCAGGCCGGACAGCGAACAATACAGGCTGACCACCCAGACCTACATCGACGCCTGGTTGGCGGCCGATACGGCAGAAGTTAACGGCTCGGGCTGGGACCCACAGGACCGTATCGATCACGTTTTCGTCTCACCGGGGATCCGCGTTGATTCGGCGCGCTACCTGGTCGGCCCGGCTTCGGACCACCCGGCCCTGGTTGTCGATATCAGCACACCCTGAAATTTCCACTTTTGAAAGCTCGTCAAATCTAGGACTTTCTTCCTACGGAGATCTATCCGGCTTCGTGCTAGACTCCCGATTAATGGATCTGAACATTAAGGAGGGATCTAGCCGATGAACCGACCCATACCCGCCTTGCTCGTGCTGCTGGCCCTGCTGCTGCCCTGGCAGGGCGTGCTGGCCGAAGGCCAAACGAATTCGAGCAGCGAAAAGGCAAACACCTCTGCTGCGGTGTCAAGCCTGCCGGAGCCAGGAGAAGCGCCTCCCGGAGAGACCCACCTGGGGGTGCCGGTGTCCGTTACCGGCGAGAGTCTGCCCCTGACGCCGGACTACTCCGGATGTGGCGGGGCGATCGCGCCGCTGACCAACGACAGCTACGAGCAAACGGTGGTGGAGCTGGTCAACGACGAACGCGCCAAGGTGGGCCTGCCGCCGCTGAAGCGCGTCGACCCGCTCGACCAGGCGGCCCGCTACCACGCCGCAGACATGGCGCAAGACGATTATTTCTCCCACACCAGTTACGACCGGGTAGGAGGGGAACTCGTATCCGCCTGCAGTTGGTCCACCCGGATCAGCACGTATTACCCTTCCTGGAACTCGCTGTCGGAGAACATCGCCGCCGGTTATCCCTCCCCGGTCTCGGTGATGGGCGGCTGGATGAACAGCCCGGGACACAAAGCCAACATCCTGAGAGCCTCCTCCTGGGAGATCGGCGTGGGTTACTACGCCGGCAGCGGCAGCTATTACCACTACTGGGTGCAGGACTTTGGCCGGCGCGGCGGCGTTTACCCGCTGGTGATCGACCGGGAAGCCGCCAGCGCCGAGGGCCGCGATGTCTCCATCTACATCTACGGCAGCTGGTCGGAGATGCGCCTGCGCAACGAGGACGGCGCCTGGAGCGGATGGATGCCTTTCCAGCAGGAATTCCCCTGGACCCTGAGCCCCGGCGTTGGCGATCACAGCGTTACGGCGGAAGTGCGCGCCGGCGGCACGACGGTCGCAACCGGCGACGAGATCTACCTGGCGGTGGACAACAGCACGCCTGTGCTCGGAAATCTGCCGGACCAGGTTGGTTTCATTTACCGCATGAGCGACAGCAAGCTGCTTCCGTCCCACGTAGAACTGACCCCGCTCAACACCGGAAACGGAGACCCGCTCGATTGGTCGGCCGGCCAGAGTGGCGGCTGGTTTACGCTCGACCCCAACCAGGCCGCCACCCCCCAGAAGCTGACCATCACCCCCAATGGATTCGACGCCAGCTCGCCGCAGACATATTCGGGCTCGGTCACCGTGACGGTCACAAGCCCCTCCGGCGTGCAGGGTTCTCCACACACGATCCAGTTGAGCCTGGTCGTCATCGAGGACACCAACCAGGCTTATCTGCCGGCCATCCTGCGCTGACCGCCTCGTCAAGAGGGCAGCCGGTCACGCCGCGGGATTGAATCACTCCCGCGGCGTTTTCCCTGATTTCCCCTGGCTGCTCGGTTCGAGCTCCACACTGAGCCGAGCAGCCTCCCGGGCTACATCACCAGGCGAACCCCTAGCCCACCGCTAACCCCGCCTGATGCCTGCACGATTTGGGCGAGCAGCAAAGCTGCCAGAAACAGGATGGCCAGCAAGTACGCAACCTTTCGTTTCAACATGAACATTCGCTCCTTTCTGTTTATGAAACGGACACGTTCGTCTGCGCGCGCGGTGGGGGCGACTTCGTCGGCTCGAGCCTGCCGGAGCATACGAGCGCTCCCAGCTTCCCGGCGCAGTTTGGCCTCGTGCTGTGCTTTTTGAGCTTCTTGGGCGAGGCGTCTCAGTAAGTCGTCCATCACAACCTCCTTTGAAAGTTCCTGATCGAGAGGTTTTCACCGCGGTCTCCCCTCACTATTCACCTTAAACGTAGCGAGCCGCCGGTTTTCCGGCAATTATTTAGAGCGAGGTTGTCGGCGGTCGAAGCCCGCCGACAACCTCGCTATCCTGCCCCTCAAGTGGGTAAGTCTTATCTAAATAAGGGTATAATCGAATTTCGATCGCCGTAAGGGGGCAGCTTTTAACATCCCAGCCATACACCGCAAAGCGTTTCCCCCATCCCACCTCATGGACGGAGATGGACGCCAAAGACCTCGACCTCGAAGAAGTTTCGCAGCGCTGCGCCGAAGAGAGCGCCCGCTACTTCCACGGACACGAACACGATACAGCTTACTGCTTCGAGCTCTTCCGGCGCGCCTTCTCCCGGCGGGATCAGCTCGCTTGGGCGCATATCTACCAGATCTACCAGCCGCTCATGGCCGGCTGGGTCCAGCGCCACAAGGGTTTCCCGGGCAGCGGAGAAGAAGTGCAGTACTTCATCAACCGGGCCTACGAACGAATGTGGTCGGCTGTTTCCTGGGAGAAGTTCGGGCGCTTTAACGATCTGAAGTCTGTGCTGCGTTATTTAAAGATGTGCGTGGGCAGCGTGATCATCGATCACTTACGCTCCCAGGCTAAGTTGACCCTGGAAGAGCTGACCGAACCGGTCATCGAAGAGGCGCACCGGCACGACCCTTCCCTGGAAGATCGAGTCTTCGATAGTGTCGGCGGGGAGGCTTTGTGGAAGCAGATCGAGGCGTTAGGCATCGACCGGCAGGAATACTGCGTGCTGTACGGTTCCTTCGTGCTGGGGCTGAAACCGCGCCAGCTACTCGAGCATTACCCTGGCGAGTTCGACGACGTGCGGCAAATTTACCGCGTCAAGGAAAATGTACTGGCGCGCCTGCGCCGCAACCTGGAACCGGAAGATCTTTAATTCCATGCCGGAAAAATCGCCCCTGCTGCGTTTAGATGTGTAGAAGGGCAAAAACTATGACCGATAACAATTCCGCCCCCCATTTTTCTGACGAAACGCTGTTAGCCTATCTCGATCAAGAGATAGATACCGAGACCGCCGCTCAAATCGAAGCATCGCCCGCCGACCGGCGCAGAGCCCAAGAACTTTACCAACTGCAGAACAGCCTGACCGCACGTATGTACCGCTTCAATTGCCCGGAACCCGAGGTTTTGGGTGAATACCACCTGGGCATGCTGGCAGCTCGCCAGGAGTGGTCCGTTGCCAGGCACCTGGAGGACTGTCCCCACTGCGCCCGGGAATTAGCCGAGCTGGCCGAATTCCTCCAGGAGGAGGCCGGGCCGGTCGCCAGCCCCCTGGAAGGGCTGCGCGTGCTGGTCGCTCGCCTAATTTCCGGCATGTCCGGCCCAGGGATGCCCGCGCCGGCCTTTGCCTTGCGCGGGCAAGACTCGACCCGCGTCTACGACGCCGGAGAAGCCCAGCTGGTCCTGGACGTACAGGATGACAATACGCATCCGGGCAGCAAGGTGCTGGTTGGGCTGATCACCGGGATGGACGCCGAAGGATTTCAGGTAGAAATCCGCCGGGGTGGAGAGCAAGTTGCGCTGGCGACGATCGATGAGTTGGGCAACTTCTTGATCGAAGATCTCTCCCCCGGCGGTTATGCATTAACCGTTCAGGGCCAGGAGGTGGCCATTCACATCCCGGCGCTGCAGATTTAAACCAAAAACCCGAACACCGGTCAAACCGGCCGGGCCGACGCTCGCACAAGCTTATGAGCCCAAAGGAGCTGATCGCAGCATTAATAGCGAACGGCGACGACGCCGAACGGGGGGAAACTTTGCGCGGGGCGCTGCCAGGCTTAACTTCAAAAGAAACCGACGCCCTGGTCGAGGGGCTGATGGAGGTGGTCATCGAACAGCAGATGGCCGACCCCCAGCGCGCCCTGAAGACCGCGGCGCTGATCCTTAAACTGGCCGACCTGAGCGGCGATCCCCGCCACCGGGCAGTGGGTTTACGCGCTGCTGCGCAAACGCGCGTGATCGGCCTGGGCGAATACCAGCAAGCCTTGCCGCTGTATGACGAAGCGCTGGCGATCCACCGGCAGCTCGGCGACGAGGTCGGCGCTGCGCGGGTGGAAGTCACGCGCATCTGGGCGCTGGCTTCCCTGGGGCGCTACGAACGAGCCGTACAGTTGGGAGAAGAGGCCGCCGCCACGCTTGGCGCGCACGCCCAATGGCGCTCGTTGGCCTCTTTGCGCAACAACCTGGCCATGATCCACCGCCGGGTGGGCGCCGTCTCCCTGGCTCTGGAGATGCTGGTTGCGGCCCACCAGGCTTATATGAAACTCGGCGCGGACGGCGAGCGCTACCTGGCCAACAATGCGCTCAACCGCGCCTTTGTGCTATACGAACTGGGCGAGCTGGGTGACTCGCTGGAGGCCAGCCAGTCAGCCCTGGCGCTCTCCGCCGCGCACGGGCAAAATTCCACCGCGGCCATCGCCGAGCACAATTTGGGCATGACCTACATCCGGATGGGCCGCTCCAACGAGGCCCTCGAAAGCTTCGACCGGGCTCAAGAAGCCTATACCGGGCTCGGACAACCTCACAACGCCGCCTTGTGCGAGCTCTCCAGCATCGAATGCCTGTTGGAACTGGGGCTCTGCCAGCAGGCTGTTGAGAAAAGCGAGCGCGTTCAGCAAGTCTTTGCCGAGCTGGGCATGCGCCAGGAAGTCGGCGAAGCTTTGCGGTACCAGGCCGAAGCCTACATTAAATTAAGCCAGCTGCATGAAGCCATCCAAAGCCTGAACACGGCCCGCCAAATTTTCGAATCAATCGAGAACCGCCGACACCTGGCAGAGACCGACCTGCGCATCGCCGCCGTGCAGTACCGCCAGGGAGAATACGCTGCCAGCTTAGACCTGGCCGAAAAGTGCGTCGCCGCCTTCACCGGGGCGGAGCTCCCCGCCGAGACCGCCCAAGCGCATCTGGCCGCGGCGCGCGCCGCGGTTGCCTTGAAGGAACTTGAGCAGGCGCACAAGCAGGTCCAGGCCGCTTTGGAGCTCGCCGAAGAACACGATTTCCCGCCACTCGCCTACCTGGCTGCCCACCTTGACGGTCGCCTGGCAGAAGCCCGGGGTGACCCGGAGCAGGCGCTCGTGATCTACCGGGATGCCCTGCACACCCTGGAAACGCTGCGGGGCCACGTGATGGTCGAGCACCAGCCCGGATTCGTGGCGGACAAAGAAGATGTGTTCGAAGACCTCGTCCGGCTGTCCCTGGACCTGGACCGCCCGGAGGAAGCGCTCGCTTATGCAGAACGAGGCAAATCCCGCTCGCTCAAAGACATCCTCGCCGGCCGCCCCGACCTGCGTGTCCACGCCAGGTCGGCGGAAGACGAACCACTGGCTTCCGAGATCCACGCGCTGCGCCGGGAACGGGAGCGCCTCATGCTGGCCGGTTCCAGGCTGGAAGACGACAAAGCGGCTTTCGATGCGGCCGGGCAGAAAGAGCGGCTCGAGGAGGTTAAACGGATCGAAGCGCGCCTCACCGAGCTGTGGCACAAGCTGTTAGTACGCAATGCGGATTACGCCCGGCAGGCGTCCTTATGGGGCAGCGATGCCGAGCAAGCGCTGCCTACGATTGAAGCGGGAACCATGCTGCTGGAATTTTTCGCTATCGGGAATGACCTGATCTTGTTCCTGGTGGACCGCCCAGCCGGCGCAGACGCCAACCGGGTTCGCGCCCGAGGGATACCCGGGAAGATCGGAGAAATCGAAGGCTGGCTCCGGCGCCTCAATCTAAACCTGAGCTCGACGCCTCATTATGCCCCCGAGCGCGTTCCGGCTCTGATCGACAATGCTCAAAAAATCGCCCACCGCCTGTACCGGGCAATCCTCGAACCGGTTAGATCATCGCTCGATGGGTTCGAACGGTTGGTCATCGTCCCGCATGGACCGTTGCATTATCTGCCCTTCCACGCCCTCTATGACGGCCGGGCTTACCTCGTCGAAGATTTTGAAATCAGCTATCTTCCAGGGGCCAGTTTGCTGAATTTCAGCCAACCCGATGAGACGGGGGGTGGGGAGAGCCTGGCGATCGGTTGCTCGCAGAACGGCGCGCTGCCCAACGCCGTGGCGGAGGCCGAGCTGGTCGCCGGGTTGACCGGCGGTCAGGCGCTCTTGGAGAGTCAAGCCACTCGAGAGCGAGTGCAGCGCCTCGCGCCCCAAATGGACCGGCTGCATTTCGCCTGTCACGGCGTTTATCGTCCCGACAACCCGCTCTTTTCAGGTCTCGAGCTCGCCGACGGCTGGCTCACCACCCTGGACGTGTTCAACTTGCGTTTGAAAGCGTCGCTGGTGGCGCTGAGCGCCTGCGAGACCGGGCGCAGCTTGCTCGGCGGCGGCGACGAACTGCTCGGGTTGATGCGCGCTTTCTTAGCCGCCGGCGCCGCCTCCCTGCTGCTCAGCCACTGGCTGGTGGAAGACCGGGCTACGGCGAGGTTTATGCAGCGCTTCTACACCCGCTTGCAACAGGGCGAATCCAAAGGCGCGGCCTTGCGCGCCGTCCAACGCAGTTATTTGAACGCCGCGGGCGCGCCGCAAGACCGTGTCCTTGCCCACCCGTACTTCTGGGCGGCGTTTTATCTCATTGGCGATACCGGACGCCTGTCCTTGCCGGAATTTTTCCTTTCAGCACGTTCATAAGCTTGAGATCGCAGCAGATTAACTGTCAATTGAACATCAATCATCCAAAGGACCTGCCATGAAACCAGATAACTCGAAACGTCTCCGCGGGCTCGGCTTCGCATTCATAGGGCTTGCGTTGCTGTTGGCGACGGCCTGTACCTCCGAACCACCCCAAGATGTATTTATCATGCCTCAAGTGGTGAGCAAGCGGATGCCATGCAGCTATCCCGGCGCGCGCAGAACGGGTGCCGGAGCTCCGAGCGAATTCTATATGGAGAATCAGCTGTTCTTGAGCGGCGATCCCGGTGATATCAAGACCGTTCTCGAAGCGTTCCCCGTGATCGATGACAGCGAGGGGCCCATCGACCCGATCGATCCGTTGCCCCCCTTCCCGCCGGGTGAATCTCCTGACCAGTCGGGTGAGGTACAACAGGAACCTCTGGGGAAGCTGGCCACCCCCGGGATCGAGGCGACTGTGCCGCCGCTATTAAGCCCAACCCAAGGGTCATCAACTACCGGTGATCAAGCCTCCCCCGCCCAGGCGATCGACCGGCCGGTTGCCTTCGAGCTGTACCCGCTCACCGATCCAGGTATATCCATCGAGGATCTGGCCTTGGAAGTCAACCGGTTCGCCAGTGCAGAGGGCTTGGATGCAGCTGCGGAGCCCAATTACCTGACGAATCTGCCTGTGGGCGGCTCAGGGGGCGACGGCGGCTCCGGGATCGTCGGAGATCCGATCGGAAACGTAACTCCCGTTGATAACGGCCGAACGAAATTCCTCAGCCAATGGGTTTTCTCCGGGGTCAACAGCATCCGCCTCTTCGAGGACAGCAATCCTCACGCCTGGTCGCCGGGAGATTACACCGGAGCCGGAGCACAGATCGCTGTGTTCGACACCACGCCGCTGCGGGAAGGGCCGAACAGCATCGACTGGGCTGCGATCACCCCCTTCCCTCTGTGCGTCTGGCAGCCCGGTCTGTTATTCGGCAGCTCCGGCAGTGAAGTAACGGACGGCGATGTCGGTGAACAGGATCGGGTCGGCAAGGGCGAACACGGCTTGTTCGTTTCCGGGTTGGCGCACGGTGTCGCGCCCGACGCGCAGATCTATTTGATCGAAGTGCTCAACGGCCAAGCCCAGGGGGACGTTTACAGCATTGTCCGGGCGATGGAGATCTTTATGGAAAACCAATATTCGCCGGACAGGCCCACCATCTTCAATCTGAGCCTGGGGCTCCAGGCCGTGCGCGACGAGTTCTTCTTCAGCCAGGTCTACCAAAAGCTACCCAGCGTCTCGCTGGCAAAAACCCTCCAGATCGCCGAACAGTGGGGCATCCTGGTTGTCGCGGCTTCCGGGAACGACGGCCTGCCAGAAACGCAAATCCCCGCTGCATATCCCCAGGTACTCGGCGTAGCTTCGAGCACCTCCGGGGGCGACGCTTCCTGCTTCTCCAACCCGGGCGACCTCGCTGCGCCCAGCGGCAATGGTACCGTCACCCGGAATGACCCCTGCAACGAGGAGACCTTCACGGCATGCACTGGGGATATGGATCACTGCGATTTGGCCGTGATCAGCAACGTGACCAAAAAACCAAACGCCCCCTCCGGTCACGCCTATTGGACGGGGACTTCCTTCTCAACCCCAATGGTGAGCGGGCTGGCTGCCTTAATTTTGGAAGCGGAACCGGGATTGCGCCCGGCGCGCGTGCGTAGAGTCCTGCTCGATTGCGGCGCCATCCCCCGGAGCGACGCGGTCTTAGGCCGGGGCATCATCAATGTTGAAAAAACGCTGACCAGCTGCTTATCCCGCCCTTGAATCAGCCGGTCCCTTTGGGGGGATCTCACTTTATCCCTCCAACCCCTGGTCTGGCGAGGTCGCGCGACAGCGGAAGGCTAGCTTTGGTTCGAGTCGCCCTCATTGACGACCAATGGACCGTCCCCACGCAGGAACAGAATGACTTCCAGCCCCTCGTCCGACGAGGGGTTGGATTCGCGATGAACGGTATGCGGAGGAACGTGAAAGAAATCGCCTTGTCCAACGGTGATGAGATCCTTCTTGTCGGCGGCGTTCTCGAAGCGAGCAGTCCCCGAGGCGACGTAGCCATAAACATCATAGTCTCCGTGAT